>JANWYF010000182.1 GCA_025057055.1 Rhodovarius sp.
GGCTGACCGGCCCGAAGGTCGAGGCGCTCTACGCCGCCGGGCGCCGCTGGCTGGCCGGGGAGCCGCATGGCTGGGAGGGATGAGCGGATGATCCGCTGCACCCACACCGGCAGCCTGCCCCGCCCACCCGAACTGACGCGCCTGCACGCACGCCGGGCGCGGGGCGAGGCGGTCCTCAGCACGCGGCGGCGATGGCGGCGTTCATCGCGCGCACGCCCGCCGCCGGCCCCTCCGGATGGTTCCACACCGCCCCCACCACCGCCAGGAAATCGGCACCGGCGCGGACCAGCGGCGCGCAGTTGCCGGGGGTGATGCCGCCGATCGCGACGCAGGGGATCTCCATCAGGCTGCTCCACCACTCCAGGATCTCTGGGCTGGCGTGGTGTTCCACCTGCTTGGTCCCGGTCGGGAAGAAGGCGCCGAAGGCGACGTAATCCGCTCCGATCTCCCCTGCCAGCATGGCAAGGTGGCGGGAAGCATGGCAGGTGATGCCGAGGATCCGCCCGGAGAGCGCCCGCCGCGCCGCCGCATGGTCCCCATCCTGCTGGCCGAGATGCGCCCCGTCGCAGCCCATCTCGACCGCCAGCTGCCAGTCGTCATTCAACAGGAAGGCGACGTCGCGCGCCTGCACGAGCGGCATCAGCTCCTCGATCGCGCGGCGGATGTCATCGCGCGGGGCGCCCTTGAGGCGGAGCTGCAGGCAGGCGACATCCCCCGCATCGAGGGCTGCGGCCAGCAGGTCGCGAAAGCCGGGCGGCAGGACGGGCGGCGTGATCAGATAGAGGCGGCAATCGGCCATGGCCTCTTCTCTCGCGCCGCGCGGCCGGCAAGGCAACCGGCGGGGTGGGCGGTCAGTCGTAGCGCAGCTCGCGCACCTTGCCGCCGAAGATGCGCCAGGCAAGCACGGTATAGGCCAGGATGACCGGCAGCACGAGGATCGCCCCGGCCAGGATCAGGCTGAGCGATTCCGGCGCCGCCGCGGCCTGCCAGAGCGTCAGCCGCTCCGGCACGACATAGGGGAAGAAGCTCCAGGCAAGGCCTGTAAAGGAGAGGACGAACAGCCCGACCGCCCCCCAGAAGGGCAGGTGGCGCAGCGCATCGCCGGGATAGGGCATGTGGCGCAGCACCGCATTCAAGCCCAGGATCAGGGCGAGTGTGGCCGCCGGCAGCGGGGCCAGCAGCACCACATAGGGCAGGCTGAACCAGCGGTCGAAGATGCGGTCGCTGACCAGCGGCGTGACCACCGAGACGAGCAGGATGCCGAAGGCGACGGGGCCGAGGGAGAGCCGGCACCACCTGATGGCGCGTGTCTGCAGCGCACCCTCGGTGCGCCAGATCAGCCAGGCGGCGGCGATGAAGACATAGGCGATCGGCAGCCCGATCGCGGCCATCAGCGCGAAGGCGTAGGCCTGCCAATGCCCGTCGAAGCCCAGGATATAGCGCCCGAGCATCCAGCCCTGGCTGGCCGCGGCGAGCAGGGAGCCGGCGAAGAAGGCGGCCTCCCAGCGGCGGCGGTCGCGGCGATCGGCCGCCTTGCCGCGGAACTCGAAGGCCACGCCGCGCAGGATCAGGCCGGCGAGCATCACCGCCACCGCGAGATAGAGCTGGGTCAGCACGATGCCATGCGCGGTCGGAAAGGCCACGAGCAGCAGCCCGACGCCGAGGACGAGCCAGGTCTCATTGGCGTCCCAGAAGGGGCCGATGGAGGCGATCATGCGGTCGCGCTCGCCCTCATCGGCCGCCGCCGGCAGCAGGATACCGACGCCGAGGTCGAAGCCATCGAGCACGACATAGGCGAGCACCGCCGCGGCCATCAGCGCAGCGAAGATGACGGGCAGCCAATCAGGGGGCAGGAAAGGGGTCATGGCAGGTCACTCCGCCGGCAGGGCAGCCGGTGCCGGCCGCGGTGCGGCCGCCTTGCCGGCCAGGCGATAGATCGCAGCGACATAGGCCGCAAGCAGCAGCGCATAGAGCAGGAGATACATGGCGAGGGTGGAGGCGATCGCCCCGCCCGCGACGGGCCCTGCGGCCTCGGCCGTGGTCAGCACGCCTTGCACCAGCCAGGGCTGGCGGCCGATTTCGGTGACGTACCAGCCGGCGAGGGTGGCGACCCAGCCGGAGAAGGTCATGAGCGAGAGGCCGCGCAGCAGCGGCCGCGGCAGCGCCCCGCGGCGCCAGAGCAGGAAGGCGCAGGCGAGGCCCATCGCGATCATCAGGAGCCCCGTTCCGACCATGACGCGGAAGGCGAAGAAGACCGGGGCAACCGGCGGATGTTCGCCGCGGAAATCGTCGAGGCCGCGCAGCACCCCGTCCCACTCATGCGTCAGGATCAGGCTGGCCAGGCCCGGGATGCCGACCTCCAGCCGGTTGCTGCGCGCTGCCTCATCCGGGATGGCGAAGAGCAGAAGCGGCACGCGCCCGCCGGTCTGCCAATGCCCCTCGATGGCGGCGATCTTGGCCGGCTGATGGGCCAGGGTGTTGAGGCCGTGCAGGTCACCAACCACGAGCTGCGCCGGGGCCAGCACCGCCGCCATGATGATGCCGGTGCGCAGCGCCGTGCGCACCCCCGGCGCATCATCCCCCCGCAGCAGCCGCCAGGCCGATATGCCGGCCATCAGGAAGGCTACGGTGAGGGCCGAGGCGATCAGCATATGCGCCAGGCGATAGGGCATCGAGGGGTTGAAGACGATGGCGAGCCAATCGGTGGCATGCGCCACCCCCTCGCGCAGCTCGAAGCCCGCCGGCGTGTGCATCCAGGAATTGAGCACGATGATCCAGAAGGCGCTCATCGTGGTCCCGAAGGCGACCAGGAAGGTGGCACCTGTGTGCAGCCAGCCCGGCACGCGGCGGAAGCCGAAGAGCATGATCGCGAGGAAGGTCGCCTCCAGGAAGAAGGCGGTCAGCACCTCATAGGCGAGCAGGGGGCCCGCGATGTTGCCCACCTTCTCCATGAAGCCCGGCCAGTTGGTGCCGAACTGGAAGGACATGGTGATGCCCGAGACCACGCCGAGCGCGAAGGAGAGGGCGAAGACCTTCACCCAGAAGAAATAGGCCTCCATCCAGCGCTGATCGCCGGTGGCGTGGAAGCGCAGCTTGAAGAACAGCAGCACCCAACCCAGCGCGATGGTGATCGCCGGGAAGAGGATGTGGAAGCTCACATTCGCCGCGAACTGGATGCGCGCCAGCAGGATCGGGTCCATCGCTCAGCCTTCCTTCTTCTTCTCGGCCGCGCCGCGGCGGCGGGTCAGCGCCACCACCCTGCCCTTCATGCGGTCCTTGACGTCGAGCATCTTGGCCACGCCGGCACCGAGCCGGAGCAGGGCAACCAGCCGTTCGGTCTCGAGCCGCTTGACGTCGTCATACCAGGTGGTCAGCTGTTCGATCAGCGCGTGCATCTCGGCCATGCGGGCCTGGGCGTGGCGATCCTCCGGGGTCGTGGCCGGCTGCATCAAGAGCTCGCGCAGCACGGACAGCGTGGGATCGACCTCGCGCTTCTTCCGCTCCTCCGCCAGGATGCGCAGGATCTGCCAGACATCCTCGGGCGTGGTGAAATGGTCGCGCCGATCATGCGGAAGATGGCGCGGCACCACCAGGTTCCAGCCCTGCAGCTCGCGCAGGCCCATCGAGACGTTGGAGCGCGAGACGCCGAGCGCCTCCACGATCTCATCCGCACAGAGCGGCCGCGGGGCCGCGAGGTAGAGCAGCGCATAGATCTGCCCCACCGTGCGGTTGATGCCCCAGCGGGAGCCCATCTCCCCGAAATGGAGCACGAAGGACTGGGCGAGGGGGGAGAGCTGCATGCCGTCGGCCTTTTCAGACTTTTCTGAAAATACGGTTGCAGCGAGCCGCCGGCAAGGGGGCGGGGCGCTGCGCAACCCTGCCCATCCGCTATAGCAGCGCGCCGTGCATATCCTCTTCGATACCACCCTGATCGTGATGCTGCCCTTCTGGGCCCAGCCCTCGGGCATCGACCGCGTCGTCTTCGCCCACGCCCGGCACTGGGCGGCGCGCCCGCCTTCCGAGGTGACGCTGGTCGCGCGCACCCCGACAGGCCGGCTGACCGCCCTGCCCGAGCAAGGCGGGCGTGACTTCCTCGCCGCCGTCGCCGAGGGGATCGCCGGCGGCCGCCGGGGCGCCGTGCCGGCCCTGAAGGCGAAGGCGGCGGCGCTGATGGCCGGCCACCTGTTCGGCGAGGGCCGGGGCCGGGCGCGCCGGGCGCTGGCCCGCGCCCGCGAGGCGGTGCTGCTCAACGCCTCGGGCCATCTGCTGCATGCGCCCCGCGCGGTGGCCGAGGCCAAGGCTCTGGGCGCTCGCTTCGTGCCGCTGCTGCACGACAACCTGCCGCTCAGCCACCCGGAATATTCCCCGGCCAACGGCGCCGCCCGGCACCGCGCGCGGATGCTGCTGGTCTCGGCCCAGGCGGATGGGGCGATCGCGGTCTCCGCCGCCTCCCGCGATGCCTGCATGGGCTGGTTCGCGGCCCAAGGTCTGCGCTGCCCGCCCTTCGCGGTGGCCCATCCGGGGCTCGACCTGCCGCGCCTGGCCGGCTCCCCCCCGCCGCAGCGCCCGCGGCCCTGGTGCGTGATGCTCTCCACCCTGGCCCCGCGCAAGAACCACCTGCTGATGCTGCAGATCTGGAAGGAGGAGTTCGCACAGCGCCCCGAGGCGCCGGATCTGGTCATCATCGGCCGGCGGGGGTGGGAAAACAGCACCACCTTCGCCCTGCTCGACCGGGTCGATTGGCAAGGGCGGGTGCTCGAGCTCGGCCGGCTGACCGATGCCGAAGCGCAGGGCTGGATCCGGGGCGCGCGCGCCCTGCTCTTCCCCTCCATCGCCGAGGGCTACGGCATCCCTCTGGCCGAAGCCCTGGCCATGGGGGTGCCGGTGCTGGCCAGCGACATCCCGCCCTTTCGCGAAGTGGGCGGGGATGTGCCCGACTACCTCCACCCCCTCGACGGGCCGGGCTGGCGGGATGCGATCCTCGCGATCAGCGCCGAGGGCAGCGCCATGCGCGCAGCCCAGCTCGCGCGGCTGGCCCGCTGGCGCCCGCCCGATTGGGCGGAGCATTTCGCCGCCGTGGAGCGCTTCCTGGAACAGGTGGTGGCGGGCCGCTGACCCGCCCCCGCCGCCCGCCGCGCTGCCCCGGGGCTTCAGAGCGCGGCGAGTGCCGCCTCTGCCTTGCTCACCTCGAAGGCGCCGGGCGCCTCGACCGCGATATGCGTCACCACGCCATCCTTGGCGATCAGCAGGAAGCGCTGGCAGCGGATGCCAAGCCCCCGCGCGGTGAGGTCGAGCTCAAGCCCCAGCGCCTTGGTGAAGGTGGCCGACCCGTCGGCCAGCATCACCACCTGATCGCCCACCCCCTGCTCGCGCGCCCAGGCGCCCATGACGAAGGCGTCATTGACCGCCATGCAGGCGATCACATCCGCCCCCTTTGCCCTGAGCGCCGCCGCATGCTCGATGAAACCCGGCAGATGCTTGATCGAGCAGGTGGGCGTGAAGGCTCCGGGCACGCCGAAGAGCACCACGGTCTTGCCGGCGAACAGCTCGCCCGTGTCGACCTCCTTGGGGCCTTCGGCAGTGGCCTGCATCAGCTTCACGGCGGGGATCCGGTCGCCGACCTGGATGGGCATGACTCTCTCTCCCTGGCTGCCAGGCTGCTCTAGCCGCTTCACCCGCGCCTGTCATCCTTGCACCGGCCGCTCCGCATGGCCATCTTCGCAGGTATGAGCAGGCTCTCCTACACGCCGGGGCGGCCCTCCGCGGATGAGGGCTGGCTCACCGGCCAGCTTCTGATCGCGATGCCCAATATGCCCGATGAGCGGTTCCGGCAGACCGTCATCCTGCTCTGCGCCCATTCGGAGGACGGAGCGATGGGCCTGGTGCTGAACCGCCCCCTCGCCGGGCTCTCCTTCGATTCGCTCCTGCGCCAGCTCGGCATCACCCCGGTGCCGCCGGCCCGCCAGATCCGCATGCTGCAGGGCGGCCCGGTCGAGGCCGGGCGGGGCTTCGTGCTGCACAGCGGCGACTGGCAGACCGAGGGCACCCTCCGCATCGGCCGCGATCTCGGGCTGACCGCCTCGGTCGAGGTGCTGAAGGCGATCGCGGCCGGCGAGGGGCCGCGCGATTGCGTCCTTGCCCTGGGCTATGCCGGCTGGGGCCCCGGCCAGCTCGAGCATGAGATCGCGGCCAATGCCTGGCTCACCGCGCCGGCCGATGCCGCGCTGCTCTACCAGGTCCCGGCGGAGCAAGCCTGGGCGCAGGCGCTCTCGCGCATCAAGGTCGATCCGCTGCTGCTCTCGGGCGCGGCCGGGCGGGCCTGAGGCGGGCCGCGGCCGGGCGTCTGCCCCGGCCCCATCGGTGCGTTACCAGCCGGCGCGGGCTGCCCCCCCAAGCGCAGCCCGGGAGCCGGAGTGACACGTCGATGGCGATGGCCCTTCCCCTTCTGCCCACCACCGTGGTGGGCAGCTACCCCCAGCCGGATTGGCTCGTGAACCGCGAGGTGCTGGCCAAGAACCTGGTGCCGCGCGTGCGCATGCGGGAGATCTGGCGCATCCCCGAAGATGTGCTGGAGCAGGCCCAGGACGATGCGACCCTGCTTGCGATCCGCGACATGGAACGGGCCGGCATCGACATCATCACCGACGGAGAGATCCGGCGGGAGAGCTATTCCAACCGCTTCGCCCTCGCGCTCGAGGGGGTGGATGTCGACCGGCCGGCCGAGGTGATCGGCCGCACCGGCAAGCCCACCCTGGTCCCGCGCGTGGTGGGCCCGATCCGCCGCCTGCGCCCGGTCGAGGTGCGCGACGTCACCTTCCTGCGCGCCCACACCGACCGGATGATCAAGATCACCCTGCCCGGACCCTTCACCCTCTCGATGCAGGCCAAGGACGAGTATTACGGCGACCCCGAGGCGCTGGCGATGGCCTATGCCGAGGTGGTGGCCGAGGAGGCCCGCGACCTCAAGGCCGCCGGGGCGGACGTGATCCAGCTCGACGAACCCTGGCTGCAGGCGCGCCCGGAACAGGCCAAGCGCTTCGGCGTGAAGGCGATCAACCGCGCACTCGAAGGGGTGGCGGGGCCCACGGTCGTGCATCTCTGCTTCGGCTATGCCGCGATCGTCTCCGACAAGCCCACGGGCTATTCCTTTCTGCCGCAGCTCGCCGACAGCACGGCCGATCAGATATCGATCGAGGCGGCGCAGCCGAGGCTCGATCTCGGCGTGCTTCGGGACCTCTCGAACAAGACGATCATGCTCGGGGTGCTCGACCTCGGCAGCGAGGAGGTCGAGACGCCCGAACTCGTGGCTCAGAGGCTGCGCGCGGGGTTGCGGCATGTCGCGCCCGAGAGGCTGGTGGCCGCGCCCGATTGCGGCATGAAATACCTCCCGCGCGCGCGCGCCTTCGCCAAGCTCAAGGCGCTGGCCGAGGGGGCCGCGATCGTGCGGCGCGAACTGGGCGGCTGAGGCTGGCACATCTCCCGGCCAGGATGGGCGGGGGGCGCCTGCCTCCCGCCCGTCATTCTGCCGCACGCTGCGCCAGGTACTGCTCCAGGCTGATTCGCCCCGGCACCACCATGCCGGGCCTAGGCTCCACGCCTGCGAAGCGGCTGGCATCATCGTACCAGCACTGAGGCGGCGGATAGCCCCAGTCCATCGTCGCCTTGCGCTTCGCCTCGTCCCAGCGCACCGGCATCTGCTCGATGTCGAGCATCTGGTGCGGCGGCTCCGGGATAATCTCCACCCGGTGTCCGTCGGGGTCGCGGAAATAGGTGTACTGAACATGGCCCTGGTTGTGCCGGCCGGGGCCGCGTTCCACGAGATGGCCGAAGCGGTGGATACCTGCCGCATCGCAGGCCTTCATCATGTCCTGCACACTGGGCGTGACATAGGCGAAATGGTGCAGGCGCGGTCCGGCGCCCGGCATGAACACGATGTCCCAGGGCGTGTCCTTGCGGTGCATGAACACACCGATCAGCGTGTCATCGGGCCCGCCCACCAGATAGTCCGAGGTGCGGAAGCCGAGCCCAGTGTAGAAAGCGCAGGCCGCCGGGATGTCGGCGCTGTGCACCTGTACATGGTCGAAGCGCAGCGCCGCGGCGCCCGGGAAATGGTCGGTCGTGATGGTGTGGCGCGGCATCAGGTCCATGCGCGCGCAGAACTCCATCGGCATGCCGAAGGGGTCGCGCAGGAACAGGGTGCGGCCCTGGCCGCGCCGCTCCACCCATTCGGGTGCCAGGCCGATCGAGCGGAAATGCGCCTCCGCCTTCTCGAGCTCGAGTTCGGTCAGCACGCGCAGGCCGATGTACTCGCACAGCGGCGGCTCGTCGCTGCGGCGCAGGATCAGGCTGTGGTGCCCGACCTCCTCGTTGCCGCGCAGCCAGACCTCATCGCCCTCCCGCTCGCTGACCACGAGGCCGAGCACGCGCGTGTAGAAGGCCAGGCTGCGCTCCAGATCGCGCACGGTGATCTTGGCGTGGCTGACGCGGGTGATGTTGAAGGGCGGATAGTAGACGGGCGGCGGGATGGTGGCCATCGGCGGATCCTGTGCTGGTCGGGGCGTGGTGGGGCGGGGGGGGATCGAAAGGGGCTTCAGTCGCGGCGGAACCAGGGCTCCAGCTCGATGGCGAGCGGCCCGTTGATGCGCGCGACCGCATTGTACCAGGCGACCGTCATGACCAGGTCCATCGCCTCGCGCAGAGTGAAGGCTGCCCGCACCGAAGCCCAGGTCGCGTCGGCAACCTTGATGCGCTGCGTCGCCTCCAGCGCATAGGCAAGCACCGCGCGCTCGGCCGGATCAAACAGCGGGGATTCCAGCAACGCCGAGAGATCCTGCGCCTCCTCGATCGCCGCGAGCTGCTCGCGCCGGGCCCCGGCGCGCAGCGCGGCGTTCCAGTGCCTCGCGAACTCGTAGGCCGAACCCGCGGCGCGAGCCGTCATCACCACCGCCAGTTCGCGCAGGCGCGCGGGCAACATGGCGCCGCGCCGCATCTCCCCGGTCAGGTCGAGCAGCGCGGGCAGCAGGTTGGGCATGTTGGCAAGCGCCAGCCAGACATGCGGCGCGGGGTCGCCCCTTTCGCGCAGCATGCGGTCGTAGGTGGCGCGGTGTTCCTCCGGATATTCGGCGCGGGTGGGCAGCGGTACGCGGGCCATGGCGCGCATCACGCCGCGACGATATTGCGCTCGCGTATCACCCGGCCCCAGACCTCCCATTCGCGTTCCACCTTGGCCTGGAACTGAGCCTGGGTCAGGGCGGGGGCCAGCATCGAGGCATCGGCGACGCGGCGCTGGTTGGCGGGCTCGGCCATGATCTCGCTCACCTCGCGGTGCAGGCGCTCTATGATGGCGGGATCGGTGCCGGCCGGGGCGAACAGGCCTAGCCAGAAATCGGAATTGACTGCCGGCGCCACGGTTTCCGACACCAGCGGCACATCGGGAAAGATGGGCGAGCGCTGTTCCCCCACCTGGGCAAGCACACGGCCATATCCGTTTCGCACCAGCGGTGCGCCGTTGAGCACGTCGAAGAGCGCGACATGCACCTGTCCTTGCATCACGCCCTGTGCCAGCAGCGCGCCACCATTGAAGGGGACGTGCACCATCTCGGTGCCGGTCTCGGCCATGAACATCTCCATCGAGACGTGGCTGAAGGAGCCCACGCCATGGCTGCCCAAGTTGAAGCGGCCGGGGCTGGCCCGCAGCTCGGCGACCAGCTCCTCGATGGTGTTGGCGCGAATCTCCCGGCTGACCACGATGATCGATGGGCCAGCCAGGGTCTGTACAATCGGCACCAGATCGCGAGGGGAGACATAAGGCGGCGGACGGCGAAGATGCGGCGCCACCACGATGGGGGAGGAGGAGGCGAAGAGCAGCGTATGCCCATCGGCCGGGGCGCGGATCACCGCCGCGGTGCCGACCACCCCGCCGGCGCCGGGCCGGTTCTCAACGGCGAAGGGGCGGCCGAGGCGGCGCTGCAGCGGCTCGGTCAGGATACGGCTGAACACGTCTGGGCTGGCGCCGGGTGCGCTGGGCGCCACGATGGTGACCGGCCGACTGGGCCAGCCCGGCTGCGCCAGGGCCGGGGCGGCAAGCCCCGACATGCCGGCCGCACCCGCCATCAGCCTGCGGCGCGTGATGCGCATCGCCGTCTCCTCCCCGCTGCTGCCGGGCTCGGTGCCCGTGACGTTCCCGCTCGTCTCGGGCGCCGCCTGCGGACGTGTCGGGGCGGCCCCCCCGCGTCAGGCGCGCCGAGCCGCTCCCTCACCTGCTCCCCCGCGGGGCTGGTCGCGCTACCGCGGCGCCCTTGTCTTGTTGTCTGGCTGTCAGTGTGGCGCGGCGGGCGGAAGGGTCAAGCTTGGCGCATCGGATGGGCGTAGCCGCAGCAGGTCCGACTATATTCCTAGGCCAGCATGTTTCACGTGAAACATCAATGCCTGGGCATAAGCAAGCCCAGCCCCAGAACGAGCGACAGCGCGGCCAGGCCGGAGGCCAGGCCAGCCGCCGCCGGCGCGATCCGCCCGGGCGCCACCTCGCCCGAGGCCAGCGCACCCAGCACCGCGACCAGCAGCGCGCATCCGCTCAGCAGCAGCAGAACACCGAGGCCTCGCCGCATGCAGATCCCCTCCGCCGCCGCGATGGCCGGCGGGCAGGGCAGGAAGGGGCCGCAAATCCGGCCGCATCGTGGCAGCCTGCCCTGATCGCGGCATCATTCCGGCTCGATCACCGGCGGGCCGGGCAGGCGCCGCGCCGCGGCCTGCAGCAGCAGGCGCTGGAACTGATCCACCGGCAGCAGGACGAAGGCGTCATGGCCGTGGCGGGTCAGCACCACCGGCCCGGCCAGGGCCGCGTCGAACAGCGCGGGCTGCACCGCCGCGATCAGCGCGGCATCGGCGCGCGGCAGGCCTTCCAGCCCCTCACCCCCGGCATCGTCGCGGCTGGCCGGAATCGCGGTATCGGGCGGGCGGCGGAGCATGCGCACCCCTAGAGCAGAGCTCGGCTGGCCAGGGCGGTCAGGCTGCGCGCATCCGCCCCACACCTGCAAGCCCCCGCACCCCGCAGCGGGCAGAGGCAAGGGCAGCCGGCTCTAGAGAGCCCGGAACCCGACATCGCCGATGGTCTTGAGGCCGATGCGGAAGAGCAGGATCGAGTTGCCGGCAAGCCCGGTGCCGAGGAAGGGGTCGATCGCGAAGCGGCGGATGAAGCGCCCTTCCACGATCAGGCATTCGTCCTCATAGCCGGCGGCGGCCTGGATCAGGGCCGGCCGCTGCGCCTGCACGTCATAGCGGGCCGAGGCGGCGATGCGCCACTGCCCGCCATCGCCCACCCGCCGCGCGGCGGAGAAGCCGCCGACCACTTCGTTGCGCGGCAAGAGCGGGGTCAGGAAGGGCTGCGGCGTCGTGTAGATGTAGCCGGCATGCAGCGTCAGCCGGTTGCGCGGACCGGTATGCGGCAGGGTGAAGCTGCCCAGCACGTCCGAGAAGCGGTGCTGCCCCGCCCCGTCGAGTCGCGTGCGCACCGTCAGATCGAGCCAGGGCGTGGGCGAGAGGCTGACGCGGCCGACCCAGTCGCTCCAGTTCCGCTCCAGCCCCGACCCCGGGGCGAAGGTCTGATCCCGCCGCACCCGCCAGGACCGGCCCGCCAGCGCCTCCACCTGCCCACCATTCGGGAAGTTCCACGCCCCGCGCAGCGCGAAGTCGAACCGCGTGCCGCCCTCCTGCCGGTCGCGGCCGGGGAAACGGTTCAGGGCAAAGAGATTGGCGTCGGTGAACTCGAAGTCGATGCTATCTTCGTTCGGGAAACGGTCCTGCCGGCCCATGTTCGGGCCGGTGACGAACTGGATGCGCGGTTCGATCGTCTGCTGGCCAAAGCGCCCGGCATCGCGCACCAGCGGCAGGCGCCAATCGAGCGCGGCACGGATATTGCCCCCGGCATTCAGGCCATTGGCCAGCGGCTGGAACACCGGCTCCTTCTGCTGCGCTACGCCATAGGTGCTGCGGGCATCGGCCTGGATCCGCCAGGTCCAGAGATTGCCGAAGCCATCGACATCGCGCCTCTCCCAGCCCAGGCGGGCGGTCAGCCGCTGCGCGTAGCTGCCCGCCTCGCGCGAGATGCCAAGCGTGCCCGCATCCCCATAGAAGCGCCCGCCCAGGAAAGGCCGGGCCGGCGACCATTCGGCATAGAGGTTGGGCCCGACGATCGGCAGCAGGCTGTTCGCGTCAGAGAAGCGCAGCCCCTGGTAGAAGCGCGTATCCAGGCGCGCATAGCCCTCGCTGCCCCAAAAGCCCTCGAGATAGGCCTGGCTGGTCAGCACGCGGCGGAACTCGAAGCGGTAGGTGCGCAGATAGAGCTCGCTGGTTGCGCGGTTGATCTCGAGCCCGGCGCGCCAGTTGGCATCGATGGCAAAGCGCGCCCGGCTGAAGATGTGGCCCGAAAACTCCTCGCGCCCGCCGGTATCGACGCCGGTGAAATAGCCCGCGCTCGCCTGGAACTGCACCTCGCCGGCGTTGAAGCGCCGGCGGTACTCGATGCCGAGATTGGGCGCCTGGCGGGAGGAGAGCAGCAGCGTGGCGGTCAGGTCGGAGTGCGGATCGATCACCCAATAGAAGGGGATCTGCACGAAGGGGCCGAGGAAGCGGGTGGTGCCCGCCGTCGGGAAGAGAAAGCCCGAGGCGCGCGGCGCCTGCGGATCGGGGTGGGAGAACCAGGGCAGCCAGAGGATCGGCACCCCGCCCACATCCAGCACCGCATCGCGGTAGGTGATGCGCTGCGCCGGCTGGTCCTGGGTGGCCAGCCGGGCGCGCACCTGCCACAGCGGAGGGCGCGTGGGCTCGCGCGGGCAGGCCTCGCAGGCGGAATAGGTGACGCGGGCCATGTCGGTCACCGCCGCCGAAGGCTCGGCCGGATCGGCGCTGCGCCGCGCCCCGGCGGCGGTCAGCCGGCCGGTCGGGCCGATCAGCGCCGCAATGCCGGAGAGGGTGCCGTCGCGCAGATCGCCCGCCAGTTCGGCCTCCTCGGCGAAGATCACCTGCCCGTCCGGCTCAATCAGCTGCACATGGCCCGACAGCCGCGTGGTGCCGCGCGCCCGGTCATAGACGAAGCGATCGGCGCGCAGGATGCGCCCGCCCTGCCACGCCTCGACCCGGCCCTCGGCGGTGAGGACATCGCGCTCACGGTCGTATTCGACCCGATCGGCCGCGAAGCTGACCGGCTGTTCCAGATCGGCGCGCAGCGTCTGCGGCGCCCGACCGAGCAGCCCGGCCGGCGGTGCGGCGGCCGGGGGGGCGCTGCTGCCCATCGGCCGCATTTGGCGCGGGGCCGGCTGCGCCTCCGGCCCGTCGGGCAGGGGCAGCAGCAGCAGCGCCCCGGCCAGCCCAAGACCGATCAGGCCTGCCGCGCTGCCCCCGCGCCTCGGGCCGGGCGGAAGACGAGGGGAGGCCGCAGCGCGGGGGGGGCGCGAGGCGGGCGGGGGCATGGGGCGAAGTCTTAGCCGTCCTCGAGGTGCAGCAACAGGCCCAGCGCGAGCAGCAGCCCGGCCAGTGCCGGCGCCCAGGCCGCCAGCCAGACCGGCAGCGCGCCCGACTCCCCGAACTCCCCGGCCAGCTTGTCGAGCACGAAGAGGGCGAAGCCCGCCGCGCCGCCGGCGGCCGCCATCCGCCATGTCCCGCCGAGCCGCGCCGGCCGCATGGCAAAGCCGGCCGCAAGCAGCGCCATCGCCGCCGCGAGCAAGGGCGTGGCCAGCAGCGACTGGTACTGCAGCCGGTGGCGGATGGCGGAAAAGCCCGCCTCCTCGAGCACCGCAATGAAGCGCGGCAGCGCCCAGAAGGAGAGCGCATCGGGCGAGGCGAAACTGTCGAGGATCCGGTCAGGGGAGAGTTCGGTCGGGAGTTCGAGACGCGGCACGGGCTGGGGCTGGCGGTCGGGGCCGAAGACCACTGCCTCCTCGATCAGCCAGCGGCCGGGCAAGAGCAGGGCCCGGGCGGCCTCGATCCGCGCGAGCAGCCGATCTTCGGCCGACAATCGCCAGAGCGAGACCTGGGCCAGGGCAAAATCGGCCGGACCTTCGGCCGGGCCGGAGAGCGCGCCGGAGAGGATCGCCATGCCCCCGGGCGCGAGGGCCGAATCGGCCTGGCGCAGCCAAAGCCGGCCGCCGGCGAGCGCCCCCGCCCCCGCCCCCGCGCGGAAGATCTGCGCCTCCGCCCGCTCGGCCCGGGCGAACATGGCCGCCGAGAGAGGCGTCAAGCCGGCCACCGCCGCCGCCCCGATCAGCGCCGCGACCAGCACCGGGGCCGCGAGCAGCCCCCAGGCCGAGACGCCGGCCGCGCGCGCCACGATCAGCTCCGAGGAGCGGGCCAGCCGCCAGAAGGCGAGCATGCCGCCGAGCAGCACGGCAAAGGGCAGAACCTGCAGCGCGAGGAAGGGAAGCCTCAGCCCCGCGATGCCCGCCACCGTCGCGAGCGCCACATCGGGCCGGCCGGAGGCGCGGCGCAGCAGCTCGAGGAAGTCGAACATCGCGACAAACAGCGCCAGGGCCACCAGCGAGGCGAGCGTGGCGGAGAGGAACCGCCCGCCGATATAGAGGAGGAGGGTGCGCGGGAAGGTCATGACGGCCGCAGCCGGCGGGGCAGCCCGGCGCCGCCCTGCAGGATCCAGGCCGCCGCTGCACCGGGGGCCAGGGCGTGCAGCCAGATCAGCGGCAGAAGCGCCCCGTTGCGCGCCGCGGCCGAGGCGGCGAACATCCCGGCGGCGACCAGCCCGGTGGCCAGCAGGGCGCCGATCGCGATCCGCCCGCCCCCGCTGTGGCGCCGGAACTCCCCGGTCAGGGCCACGGCGAGCGCGACCAGAGCGAGGGAGAGGGCCGAGAGGGGGCCGGCCAGACGCTGGTGCGCCTCGACCGCGAAGCGCAAGCGGTCGCGCGGCGAGGTGCCCTCGGGCGGGTCGAGCAGTTCCGCCAGGCCGCGTTCCTGCGGGGTGCGGTTGCGCAGCTGCTCGCCGCGCGTGATCAGGGCGAGCTCCAGCGTATTCTCCGCAAAGCTCAGCACGGATAGCCGGAGCTGCCCCCCGACCTGTTCCAGCACCTGGCGCTGCCCGTTGACCAGGGCCACCCGCGGCCCGGCGGGCCCGACCGAAAAGCGCCCGGCCTCGGCCAGGATGGTGGCGGGCTGGCGCGGATCCCGCGCGTCATGGACCAGGATCCCGCGCAGCGTGCCGTCGCGATCGCGGCTGCGCGCATAGATCGTGATCACGCCGCCCACGGTGGAGAAGACCCCTTCCTGCAGCAGCAGCCCCGCCATGCGGTCGCGGATCTCGAACTGCCAGTCGCGAAAGGCCGATTGCGAGAGGGGCACCAGCCACAGCGTCAGCCCATGGCCGAGCACGGTGGCAAGCAGCCCGAGGGCGAGGGCGGGCCGCGCGAGCTGCCAGTGCGACAGCCCGGCCGCGCGCATCACGGTGAGCTCGCGGTCCGCCGCCAGCCGGACATAGACGAAGAGCACCACGACGAAGGTGGTGATCGGCAGGATGACCGCGAAGAAGGAGGGAAGCAGCAGGCCCGTCAGCTCGACGAAGACGAGCAGGGAGAGGCCGCGGTCGAGCACGAGCTCAATGTAGCGCAGCGACTGCGTCACCCAGACCAGGGCGGCAAGCCCCGAGGCGACGAGGATCAAGCCCAGCAGCAGCTGGCGGAAGATGTAGCGGTCGAGCCGGCCTGCGATCACGCCCTGCTCATAGAGCCTTCGCGCGGCGGGGGGAAACGCCCGCCTCAGGCGGCTGGCGGGTGTGGCGCATCCCCGGGCGGGGGGCGGCGGCCGAAGAGGGCGCGGGCGAAGCAGACAAAGCCGGCGAGCTGCTGGCGCAGCCAGCCGCCTTCGACATAGGCGGCAGGGGCGGTGGGATCGCCGGTGCGCGGATAGACATCGCGCCGGAAATCGGCCGTGCCGAAGGCCCAGTCCCAGATCGGCAGCAGCACGGCGTAGTTCTTGCCCTCCGCTCCAGCGCTGAGCAGCCCGTGATGGAGGCGATGATAGCGCGGCGAGACCAGCAGCCGTTCCCCGAGCCAGCCGAAATCGATGCGGGCATTGGCGTGGGAGAGTGCCTCGGCCAGGCGCAGCACCATGAGGATCAGCGGGAACTGGCCCGGCGGCACGCCGATCAGCACCGCGATGCCG
Source organism: Rhodovarius sp. (assembly GCA_025057055.1). Taxonomy (GTDB): domain Bacteria; phylum Pseudomonadota; class Alphaproteobacteria; order Acetobacterales; family Acetobacteraceae; genus Rhodovarius. Next base: position 16,159 of record JANWYF010000182.1, read on the forward strand.
GCCACCCAGGCGGCCGCGATCACATCATCCAGCACATGGTTGCGATCATCGGTCCAGAAGGTCATCGCGGTCTGGGCGTGGTGGATGGAATGCAACGCCCACCACCAGCCGAACATGTGCTGGAAGCGGTGCCGCCAGTATTCGAAGAAGTCCAGCACCACGATGTAGACGAGCAGCGCCGCCAGCGGCCAGTCGCGCAGCCAGGGCAGCAGGGTCTCAAGCGTCGGCGGGACCCAGCCGGCATCGGCGATCCAGCCTTCGATCCGGGCCGCCGCCGCCACGAACAGCACATAGCCGATCAGCGGCAGCAGGCCGAGGCGCGACAGCAGCGTATAGACGATATCGGTGCGGATCAGCCGCCGCGGCTGGCTCTGCTCGACCGGCCGCCAGAGCTCGAGCGGGCGGCAGACCAGCACCACCACCGCCACCTGGATCGCGCCGAAGACGAAGAAATCCAGCCACTCGAAGGCATCATCGGCCCAGTCCATCAGGCCCAGGGCATAAAAGAGGGGCTGGATCGCGCCCTCGAAGAGGAAGGCCAGCAGCCGATCGTAGCGGTCGTAGAGCCAGTCCATGGGGGGTGTCAGACGCCTTCAGGGGGAAGGGGGGCGAAGCGGAAGCCGCGGGCGATCAGCCCGTCGAGCAGCGCACCGAAGACGAGGGCGAAGGGCTCGCGCCGCCGGCGCACGCCCCAGTGCATCATCAGCACCTCTCCATCCCGGATGCGCGAGAGGGCGCGGCGCAGCAGCAGGTCATTGGGGTGGCTGTCGCTGTCCAGCTCATCGCCCAGGAAGCCGTGTGCGCTCCAGCCCTGGTGGCGCAGGCCGCAGGCCTGCGCCATGCGCCGGGCTTGGGGCGTGAGGATGCCGCCCGGGGCGCGCCAGAGCGGCAGGATCCGCGCCTCGGGCACCATCGCCTGCAGTGCCTGCAGCGGGCGGAGGAGTTCGGCGCACAGCCCGGCCTGGTCGAGCACCTCTGCCCCCTCTCCCGGCCGGCGGGAGGCATAGCGGGTCCGGCCGGGCGCGAGATCGCCGGTGAAATACCAGTGCCGCCAGGTGTGGCTGGCAAAGACGTGGCCCTCGGCGGCGCGGGCGCGCCAGAAGGGCGCCCAGGAGGGTTCCAGCTGCCGATCGCCGCGGTAGGTCAGCTCATTGGCCAGGAAGAGCGTGGCCACCACGCCGCGCGCGCGCATCGCTTCGGCGATCGTCTCCGCCTCCCGCGACCAGCCGGTGTCGATCGTCAGGTAGAGCGTGCCGCGGGCGGCCCGCGCGAGCCCCGGCTGGGCCAGGGCAGGTGCGACCAGCCCGGCCAGGGCGCGGCGGCGGATCACGAGCCGGGCTCGCCCCTGGCGGGGCCGTGGCTGCCGGACAGCGGCGGTTCGGCCGGGCGCACCCGCCGCGACAGCGCCGGGGCGGCGGCCAGGGCAGGCCCGCCCAGGATCGGCAGCGGGGCGCCGGGCGGCGGCTCACCCGCGCGCAGAGCGACGGGCCGCAGCAGCGGCCGGCTGCCCGAGACCGCCCCGGGATGGGTGGCGAGGAAATCAGGCCGCATCCCCTCACGCCTCGGCATGACGAAGATGCCATGCGGCGATCGGCCGACCCGGATCTGTTCGACCTGACCGCTCGCGGGATCGATGATCGCCACCCGCCCGATCCAGCGCAGCGTGACCCAGAGCCGCCCGTCGGGATCGAAGGCGATGCAGTCCGGACCGCCCGGCACCTCGTAGCGGCGCAGCACGGCGAAGCTCTCGGCATCGATCTGCCAGAGGCCGGAATCGACCCGCGCGGTGGCATAGAGGAAGCGCCCATCGGGCGAGGGCATGACGACATGCGCCCCGCGGCCGACGCGGAAGGCCGGGCGCAGCTCCCGCGTCGCGGGGTCGAGCTGGACGAAATCGGTGCTGCCCATGAGCCCGATCAGCAGCCGCCCGCGATGCCAGATGATGCCGGCAGGCTCGGGCCCGACCGGGACGGTCCAGGCGATCTCTCGCCGGTCGAGGTCCACCGCCGCCACCGCCCCCGAGGCCTGGATCGTGACATAGGCCATGCGGCTGTCGGGGCTGAAGGCGATGTGGCTCGGCTTCTCGGGCTGGCGGAAGCGGGCGATCAGGCCGAGGCTCGCGGCATCGTAGATGTCGATCTGATCGCGCCGCAGGCTGGCGATCACGAGGTAGCGGCCATCCGGGCTGTATTCGAGGTGATAGGGGTTGGAGAGGCGCTCGCGCCGCAGCACCTCGGCACTCGCAGGGTCGATGAAGAGCAGCTCATTGCCCCCCGAATCGCCGACCACAAGCTGCCGCCCGTCCGGCGTGAGGACCAGGTGATGCGGCTCGCGCAGCACGGGGATGCGGCGCAGCTCCTGCCGGTCGCGCGCATCGAGCACGCTGATCGAGGCTTCGCCCGAGTTCAGGACATAGACGAGATCGGCGCGGGCCGCGGGCAGCGCGAGGAGGAAGAGCACACACAGCCAGCGCCACATGGGACACCCGGGGGGACGGTGGGGGGCCCTCAGAACACACCAGGGGCGCGGGAAACTCAAGCCGGGTCAGGGGTTTCCTTGGCCTGGAAGGCGAGTGCCGCGCCGTTGATGCAGTAGCGCTGCCCGGTGGGCGGGGGGCCGTCGGGAAAGACATGGCCCAGATGCCCGCCGCAGCGGGCGCAGTGGACCTCGGTGCGGATCATGAAGAAGCTGCGGTCGAGGCTGGTGCCGATCGCCCCCGGCAGAGGCGCGGTGAAGGAAGGCCAGCCGGTGCCGCTGTCGAATTTCGTCGCGGCGTCGAACAGCGGCTGGCCGCAGCCGGCGCAGGCATAGGTGCCGGGCCGCTTTTCGGCGACCAGCGGGCTGCTGCCCGGCCGTTCCGTGCCGCCTTCGCGCAGCACGCGATAGGCGAGGGGCGAGAGGCAGGCGCGCCACTCCTCCTCGCTGCGGCGGACCGGAAACTCGCCCTGCCGGCGCGGATGGCGGAACATCAGGCGCTGGCCCGGCGCAGCCGGTGGGCGAAGGCCTTGCGGAACTTCGCCACCTTGGGCGCGATCACGACCCGGCAATAGGGCTGCCACGGGTTGCGGGCGAAATAGTCCTGGTGATAGGCCTCGGCCGGATAGAAGGGGACGGGGCCCAGGATTTCGGTCACCGGGGGCGCGCCCCACAGGCCGGAGGTCGCAACCTCCTGCATCACCGCCCGCGCCGTCTCCTCCTGCCTGGGGTCGAGGGCGATGATGATGCTGCGATATTGCGGGCCGACATCCGCACCCTGCCGGTCCTTGGTCGTGGGGTCGTGGATCGCAAAGAAGACCCGCAGCAGATCGGCATAGGGCAGGATCGCCGGATCGAAGGTGACGCGCACGACCTCGGCATGGCCGGTCGTCTTGCTGCAGACCTGCTCATAGGTGGGGTTCGGCAGATGCCCGCCGGCATAGCCGCATTCGCTCTCGATCACGCCGTCCAGTTCGCGGAAGACGGCATCGAGGCACCAGAAGCAGCCGCCGCCCAGAATGGCGGTCTCGGCCGCGGGGGTCGGGGTCATGGCGTGGGCTCCCTCGCTGGCGGTCGCAGGGCCGCCACCTCCCATGAGATAGGCCCTGCGGCGCCGCCGGGAAGGATGGGCGACCTACGGGACTCGAACCCGTGACATCCAGGACCACAACCTGGCGCTCTACCAACTGAGCTAAGGCCGCCGTCCGCGACGGGCTTCCTACGCCCTCGCCGTTCGGCCCGTCAACGCCTCGGCCTCGGCCTCCGACCTGCGCCTCGCGAAGGTCGTGCCGAGGCGACGGAGCGCCTCGTCCAGCGTGACCTCGCGCTTGCAGAAGGCGAAGCGCACCAGGTGGCGCGGCGCGGTCGCGGGGTCGGCGTAGAAGGCGCTGACCGGGATCGCGGTCACCTTCGCCGTCTCGGTCAGCCAACGGCAGAACGCGGCATCGTCCAAAGGGACGCCGAGCGGGCGGATGTCGGCGGTGACGAAGTAGGAGCCTCGCGCCTGCAGCACCTCGAAGCCGATCGCGGCGAGGCCTTGCGCGAGACGGTCACGTTTGGCGGCGAGCCCCTCGGCAAGCCCCGCGAAGTAGTCGTCGGGCAAGGCAAGACCGACAGCGACCGCGCGCTGCAGGTTGGGCGGCGTGGTGAAGGTGAGGAGCTGGTGCGCCTTGGCGATCACCTGGGCCAGCGCCCGCGGCGCGGTGACGTAGCCGACCTTCCAGCCCGTCAGGCTGAAGGTCTTGCCCGCGCTGCCGATGCGCACGCAGCGCTCGCGCATCCCTGGAAGGCTCATCAGCGGGATGTGCCGCCAGCCGTCGAAGGTGATGTGTTCGTAGACCTCGTCGCAGACGGCGTAGGCGTCGTGGCGGACGAGAAGGTCGGCGAGAAAAGCGAGCTCGGCGGCGGTGAACACCTTCGAGGTCGGGTTGTGCGGTGTGTTCAGCAGCAAGGCCTTGGTGCGCGGCCCGCAGGCTCCGGCGAGCTCGGCGCGCGGCAGGTCCCACCGCGGCGGCTCGAGCCGCACAAGCCGCGGCACCGCGCCCAGCATGCGCACCACCGGCAGGTAGGTGTCGTAGAGCGGTTCGATCAGCACCACCTCGTCGCCCGGGTCGAGCAGCGCCATCAGCGAGGCGGTGATGGCCTCGGTGGCGCCGGAGGTGACGACGACCTCGTGGTCGGGATCGACCGTGATGCCCCAGAAGCGACGGTTCGTCTCCGCCACCGCGCGGCGAAGCTCCGGCACGCCGGTGAGCGGCGGGTATTGGTTGCGGCCGTCGAGCAGGGCCTCGGCGGCGGCACGCACCACCTCCTGCGGCCCCTCCTCGTCCGGAAACCCCTGGCCAAGGTTGATCGCGCCGTGTTCGGCGGCGAGAGCCGACATCACGGTGAAGACGGTGGTGCCGGTCGCGGCAAGCAGGCTGTTCGGCGGTTTCATCCGGTGACGAAGAGTCGCTGGGTCGACGTTCGATGGTCGCTTGGCGGCGGATGCCGCGCAAGGCCTGCCCAAAAATTGGGCAAATGCAATCCCCACGCGGTCGCCCTTCGGCCCTTGCCGCCTGCCGCCTCGGCATGCGAGGAAACCTCGGTCCGGCACCGGGGCTGCGGCGGGCCGGCCCGGAGGATCGTCCATTCCCCCGCGGCGATCGGGTCGCCATGAAGAAGATCGAGGCCATCATCAAGCCGTTCAAACTGGACGAGGTGAAGGATGCCCTGCACGAGGTCGGCCTGCAGGGCATCACGGTCGTCGAAGCGAAGGGCTTCGGCCGGCAGAAGGGCCACACGGAGCTGTATCGGGGCGCGGAATACGTCGTCGATTTCCTGCCCAAGGTGAAGATCGAGGTGGTGTGTGAGGACTCGATGGTCGATCGCGCCATCGAGGCGATCATGAACGCCGCGCGCACCGGTCGGATCGGCGATGGCAAGATCTTCGTCTCCACGATCGAAGAGGCGATCCGCATCCGCACTGGCGAGCGCGGAGAGGAGGCGATCTAGCGCCTGACGAGGGGCTTGCGCCGTCCGGCCCGGCATGTGCATGGGCTTGGCGGCGATGGCCCGCCGCTGGTGGCGCGACGCGCGGACGCGCCCCGGTCCGGCTGGCCTTCCGCCTGGGGCCGGTTCAGGCCCGAATCATCCACGGCACTGCAACCCGAGAGGTAAGGGGACAATGGCTGCGACCGAAGACGTCAAGAAGGTGCTCGACATGATCAAGGAGCACTCCGTCGAATTCGTCGACCTCCGCTTCACCGATCCGCGCGGCAAGTGGCAGCACACGGCCCAGCACGTCAGCACGATCGGCGAGGACACCTTCACCGACGGCATCATGTTCGACGGCTCCTCGATCGCCGGGTGGAAGGCGATCAACGAGTCCGACATGATCTTGATGCCGGATCCGGCGACGGCGTGCATGGACCCCTTCGCGGCCAAGCCGTCCTTGATCCTGTTCTGCGACATCTACGAGCCCTCGACCGGCCAGCCCTACACGCGCGACCCGCGCTCGACGGCGAAGAAGGCCGAGGCATACCTGAAGTCCACTGGCATCGGCGACACCGCCTATTTCGGCCCCGAGGCCGAGTTCTTCGTGTTCGACAACGTCAAGTTCGGCACCGGCGGCAACTACGGCATCTACCAGCTCGACAGCGTCGAGGGGCCGCAGGCCAGCCTGAAGGACTACCCCGAGGGCAACATGGGCCACCGGCCGGCAGTGAAGGGTGGCTACTTCCCCGTCCCGCCGGTGGACAGCGAAAGCGACCTCCGGGCCGAGATGCTCTCCACCATGGGTGAGATGGGGGTGATCATCGAGAAGCACCACCACGAGGTTGCGCAGAGCCAGCACGAGCTCGGCATGAAGTTCAACACGCTCGTGCGCATGGCCGACCAGATGCAGATCTACAAGTACGTGATCCACAACGTTGCGCACAGCTACGGCAAGACCGCGACCTTCATGCCGAAGCCGATCTACGGCGACAACGGCTCGGGGATGCACGTGCACCAGTCGCTGTGGAAGGGCGGCAAGCCGCTCTTTGCCGGCAACGGCTACGCCGACCTTTCGGAGATCGCCCTCTACTACATCGGCGGCATCATCAAGCACGCCAAGGCGCTGAACGCCTTCACCAACCCGACCACCAACTCCTACAAGCGGCTGATCCCGGGCTTCGAGGCGCCGGTGCTGCTCGCCTACTCGGCGCGCAACCGCTCGGCCTCGTGCCGCATTCCCTACGCGACGAGCCCCAAGGGCAAGCGCGTCGAGGTCCGCTTCCCCGACCCATCCGCCAACCCCTATCTCGCTTTCGCGGCGATGCTGATGGCCGGATTGGACGGCATCCAGAACCGCATCCACCCGGGCGATGCCATGGACAAGGACCTCTACGACCTGCCGCCGGAGGAGCTGAAGGGCATCCCCACCGTGTGCGGGTCGTTGCGCGAGGCGCTGCAGTCGCTCGAGGCGGACCACGAGTTCCTGCTCAAGGGCGACGTGTTCAACAAGGACCAGATCGAGTCCTACATCGCGCTGAAGTGGACCGAGGTGTACCGCTTCGAGCACAC
>JANWYF010000191.1 GCA_025057055.1 Rhodovarius sp.
CGTCGAGACCTTGCGGCTCGAGGAGCAGCGCTTCCGCGGCCTGCTGGAGCGCGGCCTGCACCTGCTGCGCGAGGAGACGGCCAAGCTCGGCGAAGGGCAGGCCCTGCCCGGGGAGGTCGCCTTCCGCCTCTACGACACCTACGGCTTTCCGCTCGACCTGACCCAGGATGCGCTGCGCGCCGAGGGGCGGGGGGTGGATGTCGCGGGCTTTTACGCCGCGATGGCGGAACAGCGCGCCCGCGCCCGCGCCGCCTGGGCCGGCAGCGGCGAGGCCGCGACCGAAGCGCTCTGGTTCGACCTCAAGGACAAGCTCGGCGCGACCGAGTTCCTGGGCTATGAGACCGAGACGGCAGAAGGCGAGATCCTGGCCGTGGTGGTGGGCGGTGCGGTGGCCGAAGCCGCCGGCCCCGGCACCGAAGTGGCGGTGGTGCTCAACCAGACCCCCTTCTACGCCGAATCGGGCGGGCAGGTGGGCGACAGCGGCCTGATCACCGGCGATCAGCTGCGCATCGCGGTGCGCGATACGCAGAAGAAGCTCGGCCTCTTCGTGCATCTCGGGGTGGTGGAGGAGGGCACGGCGCGCCCCGGCCTGCCCGTCCGCGCCGAGGTCGATCACGCCCGGCGCAGCGCCATCCGCGCCCATCACAGCGCGACCCACCTGCTGCATGAGGCGCTGCGTCGCAAGCTCGGGCCCCATGTGGCGCAGAAAGGCAGCCTCAACGCTCCCGACCGCTTGCGCTTTGACATCAGCCACCCGAAGCCGATCGAACCCGAGGAGCTCGCCTGGGTGGAGGCGGAGGTCAACGCCCGCATCCGCGAGAATACGCCGGTCATCACCCGGCTGATGACGCCCGAGGCGGCGGTGGCGGAAGGCGCGATCGCCCTCTTCGGCGAGAAATACGGGGAAGAGGTGCGGGTCGTCTCGATGGGGCGGGACGGCAACCGGCCCTGGTCGATGGAGCTCTGCGGCGGCACCCATGTGCGCGCGACCGGGGATATCGGCACCTTCCGCATCCTTTCGGAATCGGCGGTGGCCGCAGGCGTGCGGCGGGTGGAGGCGGTGGCCGGCGCTGCCGCACTGGCCGCGATCGAGACCGAATCGCGCCTGCTGCGCGAAGCGGCGGCGGCGCTCAAGACCTCTCCGGCCGAGCTGCCCGGCCGTATTGCCCAGCTGCTCGAGGAGCGGCGGCGGATGGAGGCGACGATCGCCGATCTGCGCCGGCGGCTGGCAACAGGGGGCGCGGCGGCCGAGGTCGAGACGATCGCCGGCCTGCGCTGCGCCCTGCGCGACGTGGGTGAGACCCCGGCGCGCGAGCTCAAGGGCATCGCCGAGGCGATCATCCAGTCGGGCGGTGTGGATGTCGCGGCGGTGCTGGGGCGTGAGGGGGGCAAGGCCTCGATCGTGGTGGCGGTGGGCCAGGCGGCGCGCGGCCGCGTCGATGCGGTGGCGCTGGCACGCGCGGCGGCGGCGGCGGTCGGCGGGCGGGGCGGCGGCGGGCGGCCCGAACTGGCACAGGCCGGCGGCCCCGACGGCTCGCGCCTTCCCGAGGCGATCGCGGCCATCCGCACCGCCCTGCAATCGTGAATTGCACGGGCGGGGGGGGCCTCGATTAGGCTGCGGCGTCACCCCCCTAGCCGGAGGCCGAAGATGCGTCGCCGCGCCCTGCTTGCCGCCCCCGCTCTGTTTGCCTCTGCCCGTGCGCGCGCCGCGGAGCCCGTCGACCTGCTGCTGGTGCTCGCGGTCGATGTCAGCCGATCGATCGATGAGGAGGAGGCGCGGCTGCAACGCCAGGGCTATCGCAACGGCCTGACCGACCCCAGGGTGATCGAGGCGATCGGCCGTGGCATGGTGGGCGCGATCGCCGTCGCCTATGTCGAATGGGCGGGGGTGGAATACCAGCGCCTCGTCCTGCCCTGGACGCGCATTGCGACCGCAGCCGATGCCGAACGCTGGGCCCAGATGCTGGATGAGGCGCCGCGGGTCTCCCTCTCCTGGACCAGCATTTCGGGCGCGATCGACTTCTCCCGCCGGGTCCTGGCCGAGGCGCCCTTCGAGGGGACAAGGCGGGTGATCGATGTCTCGGGCGATGGCGTCAACAACTCCGGCCGCCCGGCCGAACACGCGCGCGACGAGGCCGTGGCCGAGGGCATCATCATCAACGGCCTGCCGATCATGAATGATCGGCCGGGCTTCGGCCGCCTGCCGCCGATCCCGCTCGACGAATATTTCGCGCGCAACGTGATCGGAGGCCCGGGCAGCTTCGTCATCGTGGCCGAGGATTTCGAAGCCTTCGGCACGGCGGTGCGGCGCAAGCTGATCCGCGAGATCGCCGGGCTGCCGGCCGCGGCGGGCTGAGGGTGCGGCGGGGGAGCGGGCCGGCGCGCCGGCCGGGCGCGGCCGCTGCGGCCTCGGCACCGGCTGGCCATGCCGGGGCTGCCGGCACGACCGCGGCCGAGGCGCGATGTAGGGGCCCCTTCGGCGGGGTTGCGGCTGCCTCGGCGGCAGGCCTGCGGCGAGGGTTTCGTGCTGTCTTGGCTCGCCTCTGCGTCCCGCAACACCTCGCCCGTTCCGGGTGTCGCGGTGATCGGCGCCTTCGGCTGGTTCCAGCCATTCGCGATCGGGCCTCCAGGCGCGCGGGCCCGTCCCGGTCGGGGCAGGGGGCGACAAGAAACCCGCCTGGATGAGCCAGGCGGGAGCGAAGAGAAGGAACGTAGAGAAGCAGTGCGGAGGCGGCCGGGTGCTCCGCTCCGGCCGCCGGTTGCGGCGTCAGGCCGCCGAGGCCTCGACCACCAGCTTGGGCCCGGTCGCCGGCGCGGTCCCGATCGGGATCCGGCGGGGCTTCAGGGCCTCGGGCACCTCGCGCTCCAGATAGATGTGCAGCAGGCCGTTCTCGAGATGAGCGCCCTTGACCACCAGATGGTCGGCCAGGACGAAGCGACGCTCGAAGGCACGGCCGGCGATGCCGCGGTGCAGATAGGCGCGCGGCTGCTGCTGTTCAGCCGGACGGCCGGTGATGGTCAGGGTGTCGTTGCGCACCTCAACCTCGAGCTCCTTCTCGGAGAAGCCGGCGACGGCCAGGGTCAGGACGTACTGGTCCTCACCGGTGCGCTCGATGTTGTAGGGCGGATAGGACTGCACCTCATGCGCGCGCAGGCCCTCCAGCAGACGGGCCAGACGGTCGAAACCGATCGCGGTGCGGAACAGCGGCGAGAAGTCGAAGGTGTTCATGGTCAACTCCCTCCTCAGAGGCAAGTGATGCTGCGACGGCCATCCGGTGCGGCGCCCTGAGGCCGGATGCATCCCCATCGGGGCGATGCGGGCCCGAGTGCCACCCGGTAGCCGGCCGGGACCCCATGCGGGCATCCCGTGCGCCTCACATACTGGGCGCCGCACCCCCCTTTTTCAAGGGGGCGCGGCGGGGGCCGCTCAGAGCTTGCCGAGGCCGAGGCCCTGGAACTTCTTGCGGAACTTCGCCACCTGCCCGCCCGTGTCGACGATGCGCTGGGCACCGCCGGTCCAGGCCGGGTGCGACTTGGGATCGACGTCGAGATAGAGAGTGTCCCCCTCCTTTCCGTAGCAGGAGCGCGTGGTGAAGGTGGTGCCGTCGGTCATCACCACGGTGATGGTGTGGTAGTCGGGATGGGTATCGGGCTTCATCGCGCGTCTCGGTCTGCGGGAGGATAGGCAGCTCTGCACCCGGACGGCCGCTCTGGCCGCCGGGGCGGGAGAGGGCGCGTATAGGCCGCAGCGGGCGGCCGCGCAACCGGCCATGGGCGCCGGGGTCAGCGGCCTAAGGCGCGATAGCCCTGGACGGGCCGGTGCCAGCCGGAAGCCTG
>JANWYF010000214.1 GCA_025057055.1 Rhodovarius sp.
GCGGCAAAGCGCGGCATATTCTCCTCAGGCGCCGATCAGGCGGGGATGTCCGGGGTGATCTGGTTCTCGAGCCAGGCGATCTCGTCCTTGAGCTTGAGCTTGCGCTTCTTCAGCCGGGCGATGTGGATGGCATCCGCGCCGCCGGGCTCGAGCCGGGCGATCACGGTATCGAGGTCGCGGTGCTCGGTGCGCAGCTCATGCAGCCGGCGCAGCAGGTTCTCCCGGTCGATCATCATGGGGCTTGCGGCACTCCTCGCAGCGGCCAGATAGGACGATCGCCCGCTGATGGTCCAGACCGACCTCATCCGCCCAGGGGCAGGCGTTCGGCGATCAGGAAGGGGGCGCCGGGTGCGGCCTCGCTGAAGAGGCAGAGTTCGCAGACGAGCCGCGGCCGGGCCGCCGCCTCGCCGAGCAGCGCCTCGGCCGCCGGGCGGAGCAGGGCGCGCTCCGCCGCCCCCAGCCGGCGCGAGAGGGTGACGTGGAAGCGCCACTGATCGAGCACATAGGGATAGCCCCAGCGCTCGAGATAGGCCTCCTGCCTCGGGGAGAGGGGGCTGCGACGCCGCCGCGCCAGCTCCTCCTCCGACAGCGGGGCCCGAAAGGGGTCGAGTTCGATCACGCAGGCATCGGCCAGGGCCTGAAGCGGCGGACAGGGGGCGCTCTCGCGCAGGGCGAGGAAGCCGTCGAGCTCATCGACCCGCAGGGGGGGCAGCAGGAAGGGCCGCGTGCGCCGCGCCAGCGCCGCCGCCGCCGCGCGGAATTCGGCATAGGGCCGGGCGAGGCGGAAGGGGGCCTTGAGCGTGGCATGCAGCCCGTAGCGCCGGGCCTCGGCGGTCAGCTCCGCCATCCCGGGCAGATCGGGCTGGGGCAGGGCCGCGCCGGTCTCGGCATCCCGGCCGAGCCAGCGCGACCCCAGCGCATGCAGGGGGTCCTCGAGTGTGGGCGCCCAGTAGAGGGCGAAGCGGGCCGGCCCGCTCATGCCACCCTGAGCCCGCGGCGCCAGACCCGCCGCACGAAGGGCAGGCCGCGGGCATGGCGCACCTGCACCACATCGGCGCGCAGCCCAGGCTCCAGCCGCCCGCGGTCGGCAAAGCGGCAGAGCTGCGCCGGATGGGCGGTGATGGTCGCAATCGCCTGCGGCAGCCCAATCGCCTCGGCGCAGGCATAGGCGGCCTCGATCATCGCCGCCGGCACATAGTCGGAGGCGATGGTATGGAGCGCCTGCGCCCGTGCGATCTCCATCGCCGAGACATTGCCGCTGTGGCTGCCGCCGCGGACGATGTTGGGCGCCCCGGCCACCACCGCCACACCGAGCGACCGTGCCGCCAGCGCCGCCTCCATGGTGACCGGGAACTCGCTGATCATGATCCCTTCGGCGGCGTGGCGCGCCACCTGCTCGGCGCTCTCATCGTCGTGGCTGGCCACCGGCAGGCGGCGATGCGCGATCCGCTGCAGCACATAGCGCCGATGCGCATCGAGCAGCCGCGCGCGCTTTTCCTGCAGGAAGCGCACGCGCTGGCGCACCTGCTCCTCGCTCCACTGCGTCTGGCGCATCCGCATCGCGACGTAGCGGTCGATGTTGCGATACTGGCCAAAGCCCGGGGAGTGGTCCATCACGCTGACCATCGCCACCAGCGGGTGGTCGGCCACATCCTCGAGCAGGCGGGGCATGTCCTCGGCCGGCAATTCGCAGCGCAGATGCAGGTAATGGTCGCACTTGAGCAGGCCGGTCTCGCTGAGTGCGGTCAGATCGCGCACGCCGTCGAGGAAGGTCTGGTCACGTTCCTGATCGAAGCCGAGATCGCCGACGCAGAGCGCATCGAGCACGGTGGTCACCCCGGCCGCGGCGCATTGCGCATCATGCGCCAGGAAGGCGCTGCGCGAGGGCCAGCGCGCATTGGCGCGCGGCATCACCTGCCGTTCCAGATTGTCGGTGTGCACATCCACCGCGCCAGGGATCAGGTCGTCGCCTTCCAGATCCTCGGCCGCGGGCAGATGGCTGCGGCCGGGTTGGACGTCGGCGATCAGCTCCCCGCGCATGACGAGCGTGCCGTGGATGACGGCATCGGGCAGGATGATGCGGGCGTTGGTCAGGATACGTTCGATGGTCATGCCCTCTCGCGCACGGGGTGAAGTTCGAAGAGCCGGTCGGCCACGCGGTCGCGCACCGCCTGGTCGTGGAAGATGCCGAGGATGGCGACACCGGCCCGCTTCGCCTCCTCGATCAGGCCGACCACCACCTCGGCATTGGCGGGATCGAGGCTCGCGGTCGGTTCGTCAAGCAGCAGCAGGCGCCGCGGCGGGCCGAAGCCGCGTGCCAGGTTGACCCGCTGCTGCTCCCCGCCCGAGAAGGTGGCAGGCGGCAGCGCGTGCAGGGCCTCGGGCAGGTTGAGGCGCAGCAGCAAAGCGCGCGCCCGCTCCCGCGCCTCCTCGGCGGCCATGCCGGCGGCGATCATCGGCTCGGCCACGATCTCGAGCGCCGGGACGCGGGGGATGACGCGCAGGAACTGGGAGACATAGCCGATCGCGGTCCGCCGGATCTCGCGCAGGCTGCGGGCATCGGCGCGCGCCAGATCGATCTCCCCGCCCGCATGGCGCAGCAGGATACGCCCGGCACCTGCACCATAGCTGCCCCAGACGCAGCGCATCAGCGTCGACTTTCCGGCCCCCGACGGCCCGGCGAGCGCCACGCATTCCCCCGCCGCGACCGACAGGGAGACCCCATCCAGCGCGACGATGCGCGCCCCGCCCTGCAGATGCAGGGTGAAGGTCTTGGCCAGACCCTCGATCCGCAGCACCTCCTGCATGGTTCAGGCCGCCAGCACCGAGGAGACGAGCAGCTGCGTATAGGGATGCTGCGGATCGTCCAGCACGCGGTCGGTCAGCCCCTCCTCCACCACCCGCCCGCCGCGCATCACCATGATGCGATGCGCAAGCAGCCGGGCGGCGGCGATATCGTGGGTCACCAGCAGCACCGCAAGGCCGAGATCGGCCACCAGCCCGCGGATCAGATCGAGCAGCCTGGCCTGCACCGAGACGTCAAGCCCCCCCGTCGGCTCGTCCATGAAGACCAGGCGCGGACGGGTGATCAGACTGCGCGCAATCTGCAGCCGCTGCTGCATCCCGCCCGAGAAGCGGGCCGGATCATCGTCGATGCGGGCAGGGTCGATCTCCACCCGGGCCAGCCATTGCGCCACCTCCTGCCGGATCCGGCCGTAATGACGCCAGCCGGCGGCCATCAGCCGCTCCCCGACATTGGCCCCGGCCGAGACCGAGAACCGCAGCGCATCGCGCGGATTCTGGAAGACGAACCCCCATTCGCTGCGCATCAGCCGCCGCCTGGTGGCCTCCGACAGGGCGGGTACGTCATGCAGGCTGCCATCAGCCCCGCGATAGAGGATGCGCCCGGCATCCGGTCGCTGCAGGCCGGAGAGCACGCGCAGCAGGGAGGATTTGCCCGACCCGCTCTCGCCCACGATCGCGACCACCTCGGAAGGCCAGAGGGTGAGGGAGACATCCTCGAGAGCGGTGATGCGGCCGAAGCGAAGCTGAAGGCCCGCCGCCTCCAGCAGCGGGGTCATCGCCGCCCCTCCCGCCTTTCGCGGCAATAATCGGTGTCCGAACAGACATGCATCCGCCCCCCGCGGTCGTCGACGATCACCTCATCGAGGTAGCTCTCGGTGCTGCCGCAGAGCGCGCAGGCATGCGGGGCGCGGATCGGCCGGAAGGGATGATCCTCGAAGTCCAGGCTCCTGACCGGCGTATAGGGTGGCACGGCGTAGATGCGCTTCTCCCGCCCCGCGCCGAAGAGCAGGATCGCCGGGTTCATGTGAAGCTTGGGGTTGTCGAAGGCGGGGATCGGGCTCGGCGACATCAGATAGCGCCCGGCCACCATCACCGGGTGGTTGTAGCTGGTCGCCACCTCTCCGTAGCGCACGATGTCCTCATACAGCTTGACCTGCATCAGCCCGTAGTCGGCCAGGGCGTGCAGCCGCGTGCTCTCGCGCACGCGGGGTTCCAGCTTGAAGAGGGGCTCCGGCATCGGCACCTGAAAGACCAGGATCTGCCCCTCGCTGAGCGGAGTTTCCGGAATGCGGTGACGCGTCTGGATGATGGTCGCAGCCCGCGTCGATTCGGTGGTGGCGACACCGGCCACGCGGGCGAAGAAGCGGCGGATCGAGACCGCGTTGGTGGTATCATCCGCCCCCTGGTCGATCACCTTCAGCACGTCGGTCGGGCCGATCACGCTCGCCGTCACCTGGATGCCGCCGGTGCCCCAGCCGTAGGGCAGCGGCATCTCCCGCGCGCCGAAGGGCACCTGGTGGCCGGGAATGGCCAGCGCCTTGAGCAAGGCGCGGCGGATCATGCGCTTGGTCGCCTCGTCGAGATAGGCGAAGTTGTAGCCGCCGGCCGCAGCGCTGCGGGCAGGGTCGGGCCGCACTGCGTCCATCACTGCCCCTCCTGCCCCCAGCGGGCGCGAAGGCTGCGCAGCTTCTCGAGCTCGCTCTGGAAATCGACGTAGTGCGGCAGCTTCAGATGCTCGACGAAGCCCGTGCTTTCGACGTTGTCGCAATGATAGAGCACGAACTCGGCATCCTGGGCGGGGGCGGTCTTCTCCTCGCCCAGCTCCTCGGCCCTGAGCGCGCGATCGACCAGCGCCATCGCCATCGCCTTGCGCTCGTTGCGGCCGGGCACCAGGCCGTAGCCGCGCGTGAACTGCGGCGGGGCGCTGGCGCTGCCGGCAAATTGGTTAACCATCTGGCATTCGGTGAGGAGCAGATCGCCGATGTCGATCGCAAAGCCGAGTTCGGGCGGGATGTATTCCACCGCCACCTCGCCCACGCGGATTTCGCCCACGAAGGGGTGCGCGTTGCCATAGCCGCGCTGCGTCGAATAGCCGAGCGCGACCAGGAAGCCCTCATCCCCGCGTGCCAGCGCCTGCAGCCGCAGCGCCCGTCCGGCCGGCAGCCGCAGCCCCTCGCGCGTGAGGTCGGGCGGCTCCTCGTTGCCCGGCGGCTCGCGCGCCATCAGCCCCTCCTCGGCCAGCACATCGGTCACGCGGGGCGTGGCATCCCCCTCCGGCTCGGCCTCGGGCGCGGGCGGCGGGGGCGGGCCGGGGTCAGCTAGGGAGAAATCGAGCAGGCGGTGGGTGTAGTCGAAGGTGGGGCCGAGCACCTGCCCGCCCGGCAGGTCCTTGAAGGTCGCGCTGATCCGCCGCTCGATCCGCATCGCCGCGGTATCGACCGGCTCAGCCGCGCCGAAGCGGGGCAAGGTGTTGCGGTAGGCGCGCAACAGGAAGGCCGCCTCCGTGGTATCCCCCCTGGCCTGCTTCAGGGCCAGCGCGGCCAGCTCGCGGTCGGCACAGGCCCCCTCGGCCATCACCCGATCGACGGCGAGGCCGAGCTGCTCCATCAGCTGGGCGAGCGTGACCTCGGGCGCGGCCGGATCGCCGCGGCGGATCTCGGCAAGCCAGGCATGGGCATGGGCGATGGCGCGCTCGCCCCCCTTGACCGCGACATACATCAGGGCGCCTCCGTGATGCGGATGCTGCGCGGCAGCGCGACGATGCTCTCCCCGGCACAGAGCACGAGGTCGAGGCCGCGCGGAAAGAGCGGGGCGAGCGCCGCGCGTTCGGCCAGCAGGCGGGGCGGCAGCCCGCCCACCTCGAGCCGCGCCGCGCCGGCGATGCCCGGCCCCTCCAGCGTCAGGCGGCCCTGCCCCTCCTGCAGGGAGGCGACGGCAAGAAGCAGCGTCGCCCCGTCCTGCGGCGCCTCATCGCTGCCCAGGCGCAGCGCGGCGAGCGGCGGCGGTGCGCCGATGCAGAGGAGGAAGGCGGCCTCCTCGGCCCGGGCGGGCGGAGCACCGGTGTGGAAGGCGAGCCAGCGCGCCACTTCGGGCCCCGCATCCTGCCACAGCGGCGTGTCCTGATCGCACAGGGTCAGGGCCAGGGCGGCCATCGCCGGCGGCAGTGCGGCGGGCCAGCCCGGTTGCGGGGCGATGCGCCGCACCCGGCCGGGATAGGCCGTGGCCTCGAGCAGCGCGCGGAAGGCGGCCTGCGCCCCCAGCACCGGATCGGCGAAGCCGGGTCCGATCATCGCATCGCGGCCAGGGTGAAGAACTGCACGCGGGTGGAGGCGGCCTTGCGCGCCCGCGCCTGCCGCGCCGCGGCCTGGGCGCGGGCCAGCGGCTCGATCAGGCTCTCGAGCAGCCGGGGCCGGCGCGCCGGATCCTGCAGCAGGGCATCGAACAGCGCGGCGAGTTCCGCCTTCTCCGGATCGCGGCCGAGGATGGTGGCATGTCCCATCGCCCCCGAATCGAGCCGCAGGGTGCAGCGGGTGGCGGTGGCCTCCATCAGGTTGAAGGGCGCGCCATCGCCCCCCATGCGCCCGCGCAGCATGATCAGGCCGACCTCGGGCCCCTTGAGGCGCAGCCAGCCCGGGGTCGGGTCGAGCTCGGCCAGGGCGGCGCGCAGTTCGGCTGCGCCGGCGCGGGCCAGCACCGCCATCCAGCGGCGGCGTTCGGCAAGCGGGGCGGGTGTGGCGGCGGGGTCGGCGATGGTCGGGGCGGCGGTCGGGGCGGCGGTCACGGCGGCTCCGGCATTGTGCGGACGTCTAGACAACGCCACAGCGAGGCCCCTATCGTCAACGCGGATGATCCACCGTCAAGGTCGAGATGCCGTTGAAGATTCCATGACACTCGCGGCGCCGCTGCCGCGCGGCGGGGGTGTTGCCCTCTGGCGCCAGATCGCCCAGCGGATCGAGGCCCGCATCCTCTCTGGCCAACTCGCCGCCGGCACCCGCCTGCCGACCGAGGCCGAGCTCTCCCGCGGTTTCGGCGTGAACCGCCACACCATCCGCCGCGCCATGGAGGATCTCTCGATGCGCGGCCTGGTGCGCGTCGAACAGGGGCGCGGCTCCTTCGTCGCCGAGGAGGTGGTCGAATACCCGATCGGCAGCCGCACCCGCTTCAGCGAGATCATCCGCGCCCAGGCGCGCGAGCCCTCGGGCAGGATCCTGCGGCTTAAGGAGGTCGAGGCCGACCAGCGCATCGCCGAACTGCTCGGCCTCCGGCGCGGCCGGCCAGTCCTGGTGGTCGAACGGCTCGGCTTTGCCGACCGCCGGCCGATCAATATCGGCACGCACCACATTCCGCTCGGCCGCTTTCCCCGCATCGCCGAGGAGCTCTCGCGCAACCCCTCGATCACCGCCGCCTTTGCCGCCTGCGGCCTGCCCGACTACCGCCGGCAGGTCACACGCATCACCGCCCGCATGCCCACGCCCGAGGAAGCGACCCTGCTCGGCCAAAGCCGCTCCCGCCCCGTGCTGCTGACCGAGGCGGTCAATGTCGACCCCGAAGGCCAGCCGGTCGAGGTCAGCATCGCGGTCTATGCCGCAGCGCGCATGCAATTCGTGGTGGAGAGCGCATGACAAGCTGGCGGATTGCCGGCGGGGCGGTGCTCGGCCCGGCCGAGCCTGTGCCGGGGGAGGTGGCGATCCATGAGGGACGCCTCGCCCCCGCCGCCGAAGCCGGCAGCCCCTGTTTCGATGCCACGGGCTGCTGGGTGCTGCCCGGCATCGTCGACATCCACGGCGATGCGCATGAGCGCGCGCTGCAGCCGCGCCCGGGCGTGGATTTCCCCCCCGCCTTCGCCCTGGCCGATGCGGCAGCGCAGATCCTGGCCTGCGGCATCACCACCGCCTGCCTCGGCGTCACCCTCTCCTGGGAGCCGGGGTTGCGCTCGCGCGAGACCTTCCGCGCCCTGCTCGCCGCCCCCTGGCCCGCGATCCCCGACCTCAGGCTCCATCTGCGCTTCGAGGCGGACAATCTGGACGCCCTGCCCGATGCGCTGGCCGCGATCGCCGCCGGGCGGATCGGGGTGCTCGGCTTCAACGACCACACGCCGGGCATCCTGCGCAAGGCGCGTGACCCGCTGGCCCTCGTTAAATACGCCGAGCGCGCGCAAGTGCCGGTGGCCGAGATCACCCGCCTGGCCGAGGCCGCGATGGCCCGCCGGGCCGAGGTGCCAAGCGCCCGCGCACGCCTGGCCGAAGCCTGCCGCGCCGCGGGCGTGCCCATGCTCAGCCACGACGAGGCGACGCCCGAGGAACGCGCCGCCTTCCGCGCCCTGGGTGCGACGATCTGCGAGTTCCCGATGGCCGAGGCGGTGGCGGAAGCCGCCCGGGCCGCCGGCGAGCATGTGGTGATGGGCGCCCCCAATGTCGTGCGCGGCGGCAGCCATCTGGGCTGGGCGAGCGCCGCCCCGCTCGCCGAGCGGGGGTTGGTCACCATCCTCGCCAGCGACTACCACTGGCCGGCCCTGTTTGCCGCCCCCTTCGTGCTGATGCGCCGCGGCCGGCTCCGCCCGGCCGAGGCATGGGCGCTGGTCTCGGCCCATCCGGCCGAGGCGCTGGGCCTGTCCGATCGGGGCCGCCTGGCCCCCGGGCTGCGGGCCGACCTCCTGGTGGTCGAGGGGGCACCGGAGGCAGCGCGCCCGGTGGCCGTCTTCGCGGGCGGAGAGCTGGCCTGGATCGCCCCCGGTGCGGGGGCGCGGATCACCCGCCGGCAGGCGGCGGCCTCCGCCTGAAGCGCCGCGCCCGGGGCCGTGGCGCGGCCGCTTCGCCGCACGGCACAGCCGCTGATCGGCGCCTGCCCGTTCGGCCCCGCCCCGGCCGGGCCCCGGGTGCCGGCTGGGCCGCCTATTCGGTGCCGAAGCAGCGATCCCCGGCATCGCCGAGGCCGGGGAGGATGAAACCATGCTCGTTGAGCCGCTCATCGAGCGCGGCGGCAAAGATCGGCACCTCCGGCCATTCCCTCTGCATCCGCGCAACACCCTCGGGCCCGGCGACGACGCAGGCGAAGCGGATGTCCCGGGCGCCGGCCTCGCGCAGGGCGCGCACCGCCTGCACCGCCGAACCACCCGTGGCCAGCATGGGATCCAGCAGCAGGGCCCCGCGCGCCGGGAGCTCGGGCGGCAGGCGCAGCATGTAGCGGGATGCGGTCAGCGTCGTCTCGTCACGGACCAGCCCGACATGGCCGACCGGGGCCTCGGGCAGGATGCTCATCGCCCCCTCGAGCAGGCCAAGCCCCGCGCGCAGGATCGCGACCAGGCAGGGTTCGGGCTGGGCCAGCACCGGCGCCTGCATGGCGGCCAGCGGCGTCTCGATCGGGATCTGCCGCTCCGGCAGGTCGGCCAGCGCAGCCATGGTCAGCAGCGCGCCGACCTCGCCGAGTAGGCGGCGGAAGGTGGCGCTTTCGGTCTCGCGCCGGCGCAGCTGGGTCAGCTTGTGGCGCAGCAGGGCGTGGTCGACGACGGAGAAGGGCATGATCGGGCCTTGCGGATCGGTGGGCGCGGTTCAGCGGTCGGTCAGGCGCAGCTCGATGCGGCGGTTGCGGGCCCGGGCCTCGGGCGAATCGCCGGGGTCGATCGGCTGGTATTCGCCGAAGGCGGCGGCGGCAATCCTCTCCGGCGGCAGCCCGGCCTCGATCAGGCGCTGCGCCACCGCAATCGCACGCGCCGCCGAGAGCTCCCAGTTGCTCGCAAAGCGCGGGGTGCGGATCGGCGTGCGATCGGCGTGGCCGTCGATCCTGAGCACCCAGGGCACATCGGGCGGGATGCGCGCGGCGATGTCGAGCAGGACGCGGGCCAGTTCGCGCACCTGCCGCTCCCCGGCCGGGGTCGGTTCGGCCGAGCCGGGGGGGAAGAGCACTTCGGACTGCAGCACGAAGCGATCACCCACCACCCGGATCTCCGGCCGGTCGCCCAGCACCTGCCGCAGCCGGCCGAAGAAGTCGCTGCGGTAGGCCTGCAGCTCCTCGATGCGGGCGGCCAGGGCAGCAGTCAGCCGCTCGCGCAGCGCCACGATCTCGCGCTCGCCGGCGCTGCGCGCGGCCTCGGCCTGGCCGAGCGCGGCGTTGAGGCGGGCAAGATCGGCCCGCAGCCCGGCCACCGCGGCGGCGAGGGCGGCCGCCTCCTCCTCCGCCCGCACCGCGCGCCCCTCGGCGGTGCCGAGCGCGGCCAGCGCCTCCGCCCGGCTTTGCCGTTCGAGGGCGAGGCTGGCCGAGAGTGCGGCCACCTCCCGCCGCAGCTGAGCCAGCGCCTGATCGCGCGAGGCGAGCGCGGCCGAGAGGAAGCCCTGCGCCAGGACGAAGGCGAGCAGCACGAAGGTGATCAGCATCAGCAGGGAGGAGAGCGCATCGACATAGCCGGGCCAGGCCTGATAGCCCGCCCCCGCCCCGGCCCCGCCGCGCAGCCGGCCGCGGATCATGGCCGCAGCGCCAGCTGCTG
>JANWYF010000202.1 GCA_025057055.1 Rhodovarius sp.
ATCGCTGCGGCAGTGCCTCTCCCGAGGCTCCTGCGCCAGGCTCAGGCCGCCGCCGCCTGCCCGGCATAGCCCAGCGGATGCGCCGTATGCCAGTTCCAGGCGGTGCGCACGATCTCCTCGAGCGCTCCGTAGCGTGGCCGCCAGCCGGTCTCGGCCTGCAGCCTCTCGCTGCTTGCGACCAGCACCGGCGGATCCCCAGGCCGGCGCGGGCCCAGAACATGCGGCACGGGCCGGCCGGTGACGCGCTCGATGGTGCGGATGACGGTGCGCACGGAATGGCCGTTGCCGTTGCCGATGTTGTAGGCGACCGGACCTGACTCCAGCTTGGGCAGCACCGCCAGATGAGCCGCCGCCAGGTCGGTCACATGCACGTAATCGCGCACCGCGGTGCCGTCGGGGGTGTCATAATCGGTGCCGAAGACGGTCAGCGGTTCGGCCACGCCGAGCACCGCCTGGATCGCCCGCGGGATCAGATGCGTCTCGGGCGAATGGTCTTCGCCGGCACGGCCCTGCGGGTCGGCACCCGCCGCGTTGAAGTAGCGCAGGAAGGCCGGGCGCAGACCATGGGCCGATGCCGCCCAGCGCAAGGCCCGCTCGACCATGAGCTTGCTCTCCCCATAGGGATTGACCGGCCGTTCCGGCGCGGTCTCCGGGATCGGCACCTCTTCGGGCATGCCGAAGATCGCGGCGGTCGAGCTGAAGACGAAGCGCAGGACCCCGGCGCGCAGAGCCACCTCCGCCAGGGTGAGGGCGTTGTGGACATTGCTGCGGATGTAACGCAGGGGCTCGCGCATCGACTCCCCGACGAGGGAGAGGGCAGCCAGATGGAAGACCGCATCAAAGCGCCAAGCGGCGAACACCTCCTCCACCGCGCGCCGGTCGGCTAGGTCGGCCTCGACCAGCACGGCCCCCGCGGGCACGGCAGCCCGATGCCCGGTCGAGAAATCGTCCAGTACGACGACCTCCTCCCCGGCATCGAGCAGGGCCAAGACGAGGTGGCTGCCGACATAGCCGGCACCACCGGTGACGAGATGACGGGCCAAGCGCGGTCCTCCTCAAGCGGCGCGGTCTGCTCTGCGCTCCGCCCCTGCACTACACGCAAAGATCGTGGCGCGCAGGGGGGCAGATCATGGCAGCACCGCGTCAGGCACACCGGCGCAGGGCCGCCCAGAGCACGGCCAGCCGATCGGCCGTTCCGCGTTGAGCCGCTCTGCCGGCAGCCAGCCGCCGCACATCGCGCCGGGCGAAGACCGCAGGCAGCGCGGCCGCCAGCAGCCTCGGCGGCCAGGGCCGCGGCAGAGGCGGCGCTGCCTCGCGCGCCAGGGCGCGGATGACGGGGGTCAGGCGCTCCGGTTCGGCCAGGGCAGCCTGCGGATCAAGCCCGGCCTCTGCCAGGGCATCGCGCGGCAGCAGGCAGCGCCCCCGCGCCGCCCAGAGGGGTGCGGCGCGCAGCAGCCCGGCCAGGCCCTGGAGGGTGCCGATCGCCTCCAACGCCGCCAGCTCCTGCGCGGCTGCGCCGAGCAACCGCCCCGCCGCCACGGCCAGGGCGCCATGGGTGCGCCGCAGATAGGCCGTGAACTCGGTCCGGGTCGCGATCCCCTCCTCGGCGAGCTCCACCTCGCGCGCATCGGCCATGGCGAGGAGCGCTTCCCGATCGAGCAGACCGGCCCGGATCGCCGCATGCAGCGGCGTGGCCACCTCATGCCGCGGCGGGGTCGATGCGGCGATCGCATCGCGCCACCACTGCAGGCGGATGGCGGCGGCCAGCGGATGGCTCGCCGCCGCGCGAACGCGGCCGAGCTCGTGGTGCAGGGCGATCAGGGCAAACAGCGCCTCGCGCTGTTCCGGCGGGGCGAAGAGGGCGCAGAAGAAGCGATCGGGATCATGACGACGGACGAAGGCGCCGATCTCGGACAGGCCGGCCGGCATCAGGGCGCCACCCGCGCCGGCGCAGGCGCCGGCGGTACCCGCCGTGCTTGGTTGACGCCCGCGCAGGGGGGGATTACCAGCCTGTCATCCCATTTGGTCCGGAGAGACGCCATGGCCTTCTCGCTGCCCCCGCTGCCTTATGCCACTTCCGCTCTCGCCGCCAATGGCATGTGCCAGGAGACTCTCGAACTCCATCACGGCAAGCACCACAACGCCTATGTCACCGCCCTCAACGGCCTGATCGAGAGCAAGGGCCTCGCCGGCAAGACGCTCGAGCAGATCGTGGCCGAGGCCGGGCGGCAGGGCGCTGACGGGCTGCCGGTGCTCAACCAGGCGGGCCAGCACTGGAACCACATCCTGTTCTGGCAGGTGATGTCGCCGCAGGGCGGCGGCGATAAGCTGCCGGCCAAGCTTGCGGCCAAGATCGACGCGGATTTCGGCGGTCTGGCCCAGTTCAAGGAGGCGTTCAAGCAGGCCGGCCTGACCCAGTTCGGCTCCGGCTGGTGCTGGCTGATCATCCGCCCCGATGGCCGGCTGGCCGTGACCAAGACGCCGAACGGGGCCAACCCGATCTCGACCGGAGAGGGCACTCCCATCCTCGGCTGCGATGTGTGGGAGCACGCCTACTACCTCGACTTCCGCAACCTGCGCGCCAACTACCTCGACAACTTCCTCAACAAGCTCGTCGCCTGGGACGTGGTGGAAGAGCTGATGGAGAAGGGCGGCCTCGTCTCCGGCCAGAGCGCCTGAGCCGCCGGGCGGCGCCGTGCCGCCCCCCAGCGCGGCCGAGGGGGCCGGGGCCCGCCCGGCCGCGCCCGTCTCCCCCATGGCGCCCGTCCTCGCCGTGGCAAGGCGAGGGGCGCCCCGATGGCAGGGCCCTGCATGAGCCACAGCCTCTGGCTAGTTCCTCTGCTGCCGCTGCTTGCCGTGCCGGCCACGGCGCTGCTGCTGCGCGCCCGGCCGGCGGCCGCGCCGTGGGTGGCGCTGCTGCCGGCCATGCTGTGCGTGCTGGTCGCCCGACTGCCGCTCGGCACCACCGTCGAGCTGGATTGGCTGCCGAGCCTCGGCATCGCTCTGGCGCTGCGCATCGACGGCCTGTCGCGGCTGATGGCGCTGCTCATCACCGGCATCGGCGCCGGCGTGTTCCTCTACGCCTCGGCCTATCTCAAGGGGCATCCGCTGCTGCATCGCTTCATGGCGGTGCTGATGCTCTTCATGGCCGCGATGCTCGGGGCCGTGCTCGCCGATGATCTGATCCTGCTCGTCGTGTTCTGGGAGCTGACCGGCCTTGCCTCCTTCATGCTGATCGGCTTCGACGCCCACCGGGCAGAGGCGCGCAAATCCGCCCAGCAGGGGCTGTTGATCACGGTGGGCGGAGGCCTCGCCATGCTGGCCGGTCTGCTGGTGATGGGAACGGCAGGGGGCAGCTTCCGCATCTCGGCGCTGCTGGCCGCGCCGGAGGCTCTGCTCGCCCACCCGGCCCTGTCCTGGATCATCGTGCTGGTGGCGATCGGCTGCTTTGCCAAGAGCGCACAGTGGCCGCTGCATTCCTGGCTGCCCAATGCGATGACGGCACCGGCGCCGGTCTCGGCCTATCTGCATTCGGCCACCATGGTGAAGCTCGGCGTCTATCTGCTGGCGCGGCTTCACCCCGCCTTCCAGGAGGTGGCGCTGTGGCAGGGGCTGCTCACCGGCTTCGGCGGAGCGACGATGGTCACCGGCGCGCTGCTGGCGCTGCGCGAGCGTGACCTCAAGCGCAAGCTTGCCTGGTCGACCGTGGTCGCGCTCGGCACGCTGGTGACGCTGATCGGGCTTGAGGGGCCGCTGGCCGCCACCGCCGCGGTGGTGTTCCTGCTGGTGCATGCGCTCTACAAGGCGCCGCTGTTCCTGGTCTCGGGCATCCTCGACAAGAAGGCCGGCACCCGCGATGCGATGGTGCTGCGCGGCCTGTTGCGCGCCATGCCGCTGACCGCTCTGGCCGCCGCCCTGGCCGGCCTCTCCATGGCCGGGGCGCCCGGCTTCATCGGCTATATGGCCAAGGACCTCCTCTTCACGGTGCAGCTCGGCGTACCCGGCCTGCTGCCGGTGGTCGCGCTTGTGGTCAATGCGGCGATGGTGGTAGTGGCCGGGGTGGTCGCGGCGCGGCCCTTCCTCGGCCGACGCATGCCAAGCCCCGCGCCGGTCAAGGATCCCCCGCTTGCCATGCTCGCCGCGCCGATGCTGCTCGCGCTGCTCGGCCTCGGCTTCGGGCTCGCGCCCTGGCTGATTTCAGGCTGGCTGATCGAGCCGGCGGCGGCAGCCATCTTCGGCCGACCGACCGGTATCTCCCTGGGGGAGAAGCAGGCGAGCCAGACCATCTACTACCTCTCCCAGGCCGCGATCGGCGCCGGCGTCGTGACCTATCTCGCCTGGCACCGGCTGCAGCCGCGGCTTGCGCAGCAGGCCTGGCTCGACGCCTATGGGCCCGATGCCGCCTATGGCCGGCTGCTGCGCGGGGTGGCGGGGCTGGCGGTGGCACTGACCCGGCTGGTCCAGGGCGGCAGCCTGCGCCGCTATCTCGCCCTCTCGACGGTGCTGACCTTCGGCGGGGCGGGGGCGCTGCTCCTGCTGCAGGGCGGCCTCGCGCTGCCGGCGGAGGTCGCCGGGCCTGCCGTGCCGCAGCTTCTGCTCGTGCTGCTGATCGTGGCGGGGGCGGTGGGCGCCTGCCTCGCCCGCCTTCTGCTCGCGCAGCTGATGGCAGCAGGCCTGGTCGGCTTCGGCGTCGGCATTCTCTTCCTCACGCTGGGTGCGGCCGACCTTGCCTTCACCCAGTTCACGGTCGAGGTGATCACCCTCGTCCTGCTGGTGGCAATCCTCGCGCGTCTGCCCTTCCGGAGCCTGGATGCCCGCCTGCCGCGGGAGCGCCGGCGCGATGCGGCGATCGCCCTCGCCGCGGGCATGGTCGGGATGCTCACGCTGCTGGCCGTGCAGTCGGTGCCCTTCAACAACGCGATCGCCGCCTGGATGGCCGAGGCCTCGGTGCCGCAGGCCAAGGGGCGCAATGTGGTCAACGTCATCCTGGTCGATTTCCGCGCCCTCGATACCATGGGTGAAATCGCCGTGCTGATGATCGCCGCCATGGCCGGGGCAGTGCTGTTCCGCCGCCTGCGCAGCCTGGAGGGCAGGCGATGAAGGACAGCCTGATCCTCCGCGCCTCGGCGGGTTATGTCCTGGTCGCGGCGGTCGTCTTCTCGCTGTTCGTTCTGCTGCGCGGGCACAACGAGCCGGGCGGCGGCTTCATCGGCGGTCTGATCGGCGCGCTTGGCTTCGTCTCCTATGGGCTTGCGCGCGGCGCCGCGGCCACCCGCCGGGCCTTGCGCCTCGCGCCCATCGCCTGGGCGGGCATCGGGCTGGCGCTGGCGGCCGCATCAGGCCTGCCCGCGCTGCTCTGGCATGGCGAGGCCTTCCTCACCCACCAATGGCTCTCCGGCACTCCCCTCGGCACCACCCTCGTCTTCGACCTCGGCGTCTATCTGGTGGTGCTCGGCTTCGGGCTGACCTTCGTCCTGCCCTTTCTGGAGGAGTGAGCATGCAGCGGCCACGCTCGCCAAGCCTCAAGGGCCTGCGCTGATGGAGATCCTGCTCGCCCTGCTCTTCGGCGTTCTGCTGGCGGCTGCTGTCTACCTGCTGCTCGCCCGTTCGGTGCTGCGCATCATCATCGGGCTGCTGCTGCTCAGCAATGCCGCCAACATCGCGATCATCGGCGCAGGCCGCGTGCTCGGCACGGCCCCGCCGCTGGTCGCCCCGGGGGCCGAGGCGCTGGCCGCCTCTGCCTCCAACCCCCTGCCGCAAGCGCTGGTGTTGACGGCGATCGTGATCTCCTTCGGGCTGACCGCCTTCTTCCTGGTGCTGGCCTATGCGATCTGGCGGTCGGAGGCGACGCTGGATGGCGAGGCGCTGCGCCTGGCCGAACCGCCGCTGCTGCCCAGCACCGATCCGGCGCTGGCGGCCCAAGCCGAACCCGCAGCCCAGGGCAGGGGCAGCGCGCTGCCTGAACGGGAGGGGGCGTGATGCCGAACCGGACGGATTGGCTGGTCGCCTTGCCGGTGCTGATCCCCGCGCTGGCCGCGGCGTTCGGCGCCGCACTGCACGGACGGCCGCGCGCACAGCGCCTGTTGACGCTGTTCTCGGCCGCCCTGCTGCTCGCTGCCGCCCTGCTCCTCCTCGCGGCGGTGGCCGATGGCACCGTGCTCGCCTCTCAGATGGGGGACTGGCCCGCGCCCTTCGGCATCACGCTGGTCGCCGATCGTCTGGCCGCCGCGATGGTGTTGATCACCGCCATCATGTATGCGGCCACCGCCGTCTACGCCTTCGCCGACCGGGGAGCGATGGCCGAGGAGGCGCTCTGGCACCCGCTCCTGGCCGCGCTCGTCTTCGGCGTCGCGTCGGCCTTCCTGGCTGGGGATCTGTTCAACCTCTACGTCTGGTTCGAGGTGATGCTGATCTCCTCCTTCGGGCTGCTGGTGCTGGGCGGGGGGCGCGAGCAGCTGGATGCGGCGCTCACCTATGGGCTGCTCAATCTGGTGGCGACCACCGTCTTCCTGATCGCGGTCGGGATGCTCTATGGCCTGACCGGCACGCTCAATCTGGCGGACATGGCGCTGCGGGTGCCGGGCGTGCCCAACCAGGGCGCGGTGGCGGCGGTGGCCTTCCTGCTGATGGCCGCATTCGCCGCCAAGGCCGCGGTCTTTCCCCTCTTCTTCTGGCTGCCTGCCTCCTACCATACGGCGATCGCGCCGGTGGCGGCGATCTTTGCCGCGCTGCTGACCAAGGTCGGCGTGTACGCCCTGATCCGCCTCTTCACCCTCGTCTTTCCCGCGAGCCAAGGCTGGGTCGGGCCGCTGATGTGGTTCATCGCCGCCGGCACCATGCTGGTCGGGGTGCTGGGCGCCGCTGCCCACTGGGAAGTGCGGCGCATCCTCTCCTTCCACATCATCAGCCAGATCGGCTACATGATCGTGGGGCTTGCGATCGCCACGCCGCTCGCGATCGCCGGTTCGGTCTTCTACATCCTGCATCACATCATCGTGAAGGCGAACCTGTTCCTGATCGCCGGCGCGATGCAGCGGATCGGGGGCAGCTTCTCGCTCGCGCGGCTCGGCGGGCTGTGGCGGCGCGACCCATGGCTTGGCCTGCTGTTTGCCGTGCCCGCGCTCTCGCTCGCCGGGCTTCCGCCGCTCTCGGGCTTCTGGGCCAAGCTCCTGGTGGTGCAATCCGGCTTCGCCGCCAGCTACTGGTGGCTGGCCGGGATTGCCCTGGCCACCGGCCTGCTCACCCTCTACTCCATGCTCAAGATCTGGCTCGAGGCCTTCTGGAAGGAACCGCCCGAGGATGCGCCCGAGGCCGCGCCGCTGTCCAGGCGCGAGCGTCTGCTGCTGTTCGGGCCCGTGGTCAGCCTCGGCCTAATCACGCTGGCGATCGGCCTCTGGGCCGAACCGCTCGCGGCCTTCGCGCTGGCGGCGGGGGAACAGCTCTCCACCCGTCAGGAGTACATCCGCGCCGTGCTGGGAGGGGGAGGGACCACGCCATGACCGCCGCGCGCCCCTGGAACATCCTGGGCTGGCTGGTGCTGCTGCTGATTTTCCTGCGCGAACTCGCCCTCTCGGCCTGGACCGTGATCGGCTTCGTCCTCTTCCCGCAACGGGTGCCGCGGCCCAAGGTGGTCGCCGTGCCGCTGCGGCTGCGCTCGACGGCGGGGATCGTGCTGCTCGCCGATATGGTCACGCTCACCCCCGGCACCACCTCTCTGCACGTGTCGGAGGATCGGCGCACCCTCTACGTGCATGCGATCGATGCCGCCTCGCCCGAAGAGGTGCAGCAGTCGATCGCCGAGCGGCTGGAGCGGCCGACCATGCGGGTGCTGCCGTGATGCTGGCTGCGGCGATCACGCTCTCCGGCCTCCTGCTCGCGGCCGCGGTGGTGCTGACCGGCTGGCGCATGCTGCGCGGGCCAGGCATTGTCGACCGCGCAGTGGGGCTCGACCTTCTCGGCCTGCTGGCGGTGGCGGCCACGGCCCTGCTCGCGCTCGGCAGCGGGCATGTCGCGCTGCTCGACATCGCCATGGGTCTCGGCCTGGTCGGCTTCATCGGCGCAGTCGGCATCGCAAGCTTCGTCGAGCGCGCCGCGCGCTCGCATGGGGCTGGCCGCGGCGGTTGCCGATCGTCCACCGCAGCGGAGAGCCGGAGCGATGGCTGAGCCGATCGCCGCGCTGCTGCTCGTGGCGGGGGCCGGCATCGCGCTGATCGCCGCGATCGGCGTAGCACGCCTGCCCGATGCCTTTCTGCGGATGCACGCCGCCACCAAAGCCGGGCTGGCCGGGGCTGGGCTGGTCCTGATCGGCACCGGCATCGCCTTCGCCAGCAGCGGGGCTTGGCTGCGCGTGGGGCTCATCCTGCTCTTCCTGCTCGTGACCCTGCCGATCGCCTCGCACGCGCTGGGGCGCGCCGCCTATATCGGGGGAGCGCCCATGTGGCGCGGCACGCGCGACGATCTGCGCGGCGTGCTGCCGCGCGGTGACATCGACACCTCCCCCGCCGAGGTGGCGTCGGCCGCCCAAGCTCTGCCGCCGCGCCTGCTGGTCGTGCTCGCCGAGGAGCAGGAGGCCGAGGCCGCGCTGGCCTCCGCCCTCCGCGTGCTCGGCCCCCGCGCCTCCGAAGTCACGCTGCTCGCCCCGATCCCTCCGGCGAGCCGCGAGCTCTCAGGGGTGCGGGCCGGCGGCAAGGCGGAGGCCGCCGCGCGGTCAGGCGCGCAGCGCCTCCTGGCCGCCCGCGCCGATCTCAAGGCCCGCGCGGCCGGGCTCGAGCGCTGCTGCGAGGAGCTCGGCCTGCCTTGTGCCATCCGGATCGAGGAGGGCCGCGCCGAGGAACTGATCGCGGCGATGGCGGCCGGTCATGAACTGCTGGTGCTGCCGCGCGCCAGCCGGCAGGGGCCGGGCGCGGCGGGCAGCGGGCGCGACGGTTCCGCCGCAATCGAGGGGGCGGGTCTGCCCGCCCTCCTGCTGGAGCCGCCGGCATGGCCCGCACCTTCCGGGCTGTGGTTCCTGCACGCGGACGATGCGCTGAGCGATGCCGCGCTGGAACGGCTGCTCGGCCTGCGCCTCTTCGCCGGGCTGCCCGTGACGGTCGCCGTGGTCGAGGGGCCCGGGGCCGTCTTCGCCCGGCGCCGGGCCCTCATGATGGCCGAGGCGGCAGGGCGGCAGGCCGCCGCCGGTCCGCTCCTGCCGGCTGCGCGCCCCATCCCCGAGCTGCCGCCGCAGAGCCTGCCTGCCATCCCGGCGGCACCGCGCACCGAGACCGCGGCCTGGCGCAGCCTCCGCCACGGGCGGGGGCCGCTGCTGCTGCTCTGATCGGGCTGCGCCCGCCACCGTCCGGACCCCCGGTCCTTTGCTCAACGGTCGGTGTTGCCGCCGAGCCCCTGGGTGCTGATCCCCTGGCGCGGAGCATCGGCCAGGCTGTCGCCGCGCCAGGTGCGGACGGCATCGGCCATGCGGAGCTCATCCATCAGCCGCTGCGCCGCCAGCGCCGCCAGCGGCAGCCCGCCGGGGTCGGAGAGGCGCCGGAGCGGCGGGTCGATGCCGGGCCGGGCGATGGCGGCCAGCGCTGCCTCGGCCCCGGGCCGGTCGCCCGCTTGCAGCGCCCGCCGGGTGGCCAGCAGCGCGCGCATGACCTGCCGGGGCGGCAGCGCTTCCGCAATCCCGAGGGCGCTGCGGGCTTCCGCCCGCGCCTCGGCCAGGGCGGCGCGCAAGGCGGAGGGCATCGGCGCCCCCCCTTCGTCCAGGGCTGCCGCCTCCGCCAGATATTCGAGGCGGGCGAGGGCCAGCGCCAAGTCCTCCGGCCGTCCGGACAGGGACCGTCCGCCATCCTGCAGCCCCTGATGCAGGCCAAACGCCGCCGCGCGCAGCGGATCGCCGGTGCCGACCAGCCCCGCTGGCAGCGGCTGCGGGCGCTCGGCCAGTTCGGCGCAGGCCGCCAGGCCGAGCAGCAGCGCCAGGCGGGCCGGCCGCATCCGCCACGCGCGGGCTAGATGGTCGGGCGGTCGTTGCCGCCGTCCATCTGGCGGCTGCGCTCGATATCCTGGCGGCGGATCAGCTCCTCGGCCGAGGCGGCGGCGCGTGCGCTGAGCGGCAGGGCCGGCATGGCGGAGAGGCGCGCCAAGGTCGCTTCCCGGTCCGGGAAGGCGCGCGGAGCAAGCGCCGCCGCAGCCCCCGCCCGGTCCTGCACCGACAGCGCACGGGCGGCGGCATAGAGGCTGTCGACCACCAGCTGGGCCGGAGCATCCGCCGCGATGCCAAGGGTGCGCCGCACCTCCTCCCGCGCCGCCTCGAACTGGAGCTGGGTGAGGGCGCCCGCCGTGAAATGCGGGTTGCCGGGCAGGGTCACGGCCAGATACTCGACATTCGCCGCGGCGCGGGCCGCCACCGCGGGGTCCGACATGGCCCGCCGGTCATTGAGGACATAGGCCGCACTCAGGATCGCCGCGCGGGTCGGATCACCGGCGCCGGGCGAGGCCTCGGCCGGAAGGACCGCGGTCTGCACCGGCAGCGAGGGGCCGCCCGGCGCGCAAGCCAGAACCGGCAGCACGAGCAAGGCAGCAAGAGCAGGTCGCATCATGGGCATGTTCACCCCTTCATGAGACCGGCCGGCGCGGCCGGGCCCGCCGCCGAACTTCAGCGCACAGCGGGCGACTGGCAGGCTCACCCCGGAACATGGCCAGGATATGGCGGCGCCTCGGCCGGCGGCAAGGCGATCACCCGGCGAGTTCCCGCGCGCGCGCGGTGGCCGCGGCGATCGCCCGCCGCATCAGCGCCGGCCAGGCCTCGGGGGCCATCAGGACCGCAAGCGCCTGTTCCGTCGTGCCCTTGGGGCTCGTGACATGGCGGCGCAAGGTGGCGGCATCCTCGCTGCTGGCGGCGAGCAGGGCGCCGGAGCCGGCCACGGTGGCGCGCGCCATGCGCCGCGCCAGCTCGGCGGGCACGCCCTCCGCCACCGCCGCCTCCTCGAGCAGTTCGGCGAGCAGGAAGACATAGGCCGGGCCGCCGCCCGAGACCGCGGTGACCGGATCGAGCAGCGACTCCTCCTCGACCCAGGCGCATTCGCCGATCGCCGAGAGCAGCGCATCGGCCAGCGCCTTCTGCGCCGCGGCCACGCCGGGGCCGGCGAAGGCCACGGTGAAGCCCTGGCGCACCGCAGCCGGCGTGTTCGGCATGGCGCGCACGATGCGCGCGGCATCGCCGAGCAGTGCCCGCATGCCCGCAACCCTCCGCCCCGCCATGATCGAGAGGAACAGCGGCCCGCCCGCGGCGAAGCGCGCGAGCGCGGGCAGGACATGCGCCGCCTCCTGCGGCTTGACGGCCAGCACGATCGCCTCCGGCGCGAAGCCCTGCGGCAGGTCGGCCAGGGTCGGGACGCAGCGCAGGCGCCCGGCGAAGGGCGCCGCGGCGGCGGGGTTGGGCTCGACCACCACGCTCTCCCTCGCCAGCCCCCGCTCGAGCCAGCCTGCGAGCATCGCGCTGCCCATCTTGCCGCAGCCAACCAGCAGCAGAGGGGGAAGGGTCATGCCTGGTTCCTCTCGATCAGGCCGCGGCGGATGCGCCGGCCGCGGCGGATGCGGTCCTCGATGAACTCCGCCTGTCCCCAGCGGACGGCCCGGCCCAGCGCCTGCGCATCCTCGGTGAAGCGGGCGAGCATCTCGAGCAGAGCCTCGCGGTTGTTGAGGAAGATGTCGCGCCACATCGCAACATCCGAGGCCGCGATCCGCGTGAAGTCGCGAAAGCCGGAGGCGGCGTATTTCAGCACCGCCTCGCGCGTCTCCTCGGCCAGATCGTCGGCCGTGCCGCAAATCGTGAAGGCGATCAGGTGCGGCAGGTGCGAGACCATGGCCACCACCTTGTCGTGGGTCGCAACGTCCATGGTCTCGACCATGCTGCCGGCGCGTTCCCACAGGGTGCGCACCTTCTCGAGCGCCGCCGGGTCCGTGCCCTCGAGCGGCGTCAGGATGCAGTAGCGGCCCTCGAAGAGGGTGGCGAAGCCGGCATCGGGGCCGCTGAACTCGGTGCCGGCCATGGGATGGCCCGGGATGAAATGGACACCCTTGGGCAGCAGGGGCAGCACATCGCGCACCACGCTGCCCTTGGTGCTTCCGACATCGGTCAAGATCGAACCCGGCGCGAGATGAGGGGCGATGCGGCGCATCACCTCCGCATAGGCGCCGACCGGGATGCAGAGGATGACACAGTCAGCCCCCTGCACCGCCTCCTCCGGAGTCTCTGCCACCTCGTCGACGAAGCCGAGTTCGCGCACCCGGGCGCGCGTGGCCTCCGACTGCGCGGTGGCCACGATATGCCGTGCGATATCCCCGCGCGCCTTGGCCATGCGGGCGATGGACCCGCCGATCAGCCCGGGCCCGATGATGCACAGGCGCTCAAACAGCATCGGCCATGAAGGCGGCGATGGCATCGGCCACCATCCCGCACTCCTCCGCCGTGCCGATGGTGATGCGCAAGCAATGCGGCAGGTCGTAGGCGGTCATGCCGCGCACGATGATGCCGCGGGCCCGCAGCGCCGCATCGGCCCGGCCGGCCCGCGCGGCGGTGCCGAAATCGGCCAGGATGAAGTTGCCGTGGCTCGGCCAGACCTTGACGCCGGCCGCCTCCAGCCGGGCGGAGAGCCTGGCCCGCCATTCGGTGTTGTGGGCCACCGACCTCTCGACCCAGCCCGGTTCCGCCAGCGCGGCCACCGCTGCGGCCTGCGCGGCGATATTGACGTTGAAGGGGCTGCGGACGCGGTGGATGATGTCGGCGATCCGTGCGGGCATATAGGC
The DNA here is from genome assembly GCA_025057055.1 of Rhodovarius sp. Classification (GTDB taxonomy): domain Bacteria; phylum Pseudomonadota; class Alphaproteobacteria; order Acetobacterales; family Acetobacteraceae; genus Rhodovarius. The sequence continues at coordinate 12,787 of JANWYF010000202.1, forward strand.
CCAGCCCACCCGCATCCCCGCCAGGCCGAAGATCTTGCTGAAGGTGCGGGTCATCACCGTGTTCGAACCGGCATCGACCAGCGCAGCGCCGGCGTCGTAGTCCTCCGCCGTGACGTATTCGGCATAGGCGCCGTCGAGGATGAGCAGGATATCCTCCCGCAGCCCGGCGCGCAGCCGTTCGACCTCGGCCCGCGGCAGGAGGGAGCCCGTCGGATTATTGGGATTGGCCAGGCAGAGCAGCTTGGTGCGCGGCCCGACCGCGGCGAGCAGCGCATCGACATCGGCGGTCAGGTTGCGCTCCGGCACCTTGATCACGCGGCAGCCGGCATAGCGACCGGCGATATCGTACATGACGAAGCCGTGGGCGGACATCACGAGCTCCGTGCCCTCGCCGCCATAGGCCATGATCAGATGCAGCAGCAGCTCATCCGAGCCCGCGCCGCAGACGATGCGCGCCGGATCCAGGCCGAAACGGGCGCCGATCGCCTCGCGCAGCGCCGTGCTGTCGCCATCCGGGTAGCGATGCAGCTGCGCGGCGGCGGCGGCGAAGGCCTGCATGGCCGCTGGCGGCGGGCCGAAGGCCCCCTCGTTGGAGGAGAGCTTGACGATGCGATTGGCGCCCTCGAGCTTCGACTCGCCGGGCGTATAGGCCTCGATCGAGAGGATGGAGGGACGGGGCTCGGGCCAGCTCATGGGCAATCTCCAACCGGGGTGGCATAGCCGCCGATCAGCTGGGCAGCCTGGAGGCTGCAGGGCGGCGCGGAAAGGGATGCCAGGCGAGGATCGGCGGCATCGGCCAGCCAGTCGGTCTCGACCAGCCAGCGGCTCGCCTGCGGCGCCGCACGCCATGCGAGCACGCGCCCGGAGAGGCCGGCCTGCGCCAGGGCCTCGATCAGCCGCTCGCCGCTCAGGCTGGGCGCGGCCGCGACCAGCAGCAGGGACCGATCATCGCCCGAGGGGTCCGGCCCCCCACCCGGGGCGACCAGCAGGGCCGCAGCGCCGGCCACGGCGGCAGGCGTCAGGAAAGGCAGCCGGGCGATGACGGCCAGCCCGCTGCCGGGCAGCTCTTCCCACCAGGGCGCAGGGGCTTCGCCCTGCCCGTCGGGAAGGGGCAGGAGCGCGGCCTGAGCCTGCCCCGCAGCCAGTTCCGCCAGCGCGGCAGCGGGATCCGGCAGCGGATCGGTGGCGGTGAGCAGGCCGAAATGCTCCGCGGCCAGGGCGCGCAACGGCGCCGCCCCGCCGCCGAGCACCAGCCGGAAACTACCTTGTTGGCGCAGGGAACTGGCCAGCAGCTCGCGCCAGAGACGCACCAGGACGGCTGCCGGCAGCGGGCCGCGATGCCGGGCGAGAAGGCGGCGGAGGATCGCGGCCTCCCGCCCCGGGCGCAGGATCGGCGTGCCTGCCTTGGCCCGGCTGGCGGCGAGCCCGGCCACCACCTCCGCGCGGCGCATGAGCAGATCATGCAGCGCATCGTCGATGGCATCGAGTTCGGCGCGGACGGCAAGCAGGCTCGACATAGGCCGCGGAGCAATACTCCCCCGCCGCCCCTGGTTGAAGCCCCGCCCGGTGCAGCCTATTTCGGCCGCTCATGGCGTCCGTCCAACCCTTTCCGGAGGTAGAACACCAGCGCGCCCTCTTCCCCGAGGGGCTGATGCTCGATTGCGGCGTGCATTTCGCGCCGCTGGCCGTCGCCTATCGCACCTACGGGCGGCTCAACGCGGCGCGCAGCAACGCCGTCCTGATCTGCCACGCCCTCACCGGGGATCAATATGTGGCCGAGACCCATCCGGTGACCGGCCGGAAGGGCTGGTGGGCGCATATGGTGGGCCCCGGGCTGCCGGTGGATACCGACCGCTTCTTCGTCATCTGCGCCAATGTGCTGGGCGGCTGCATGGGCTCCTCCGGCCCGCGGGAACGCCGCCCGGACGGCACGCCCTGGGGCACCGATTTCCCCACCATCACGATCCGCGACATGGTGCGGGCGCAGAAGCTGCTGATCGACCATCTCGGCATCTCGCGCCTGCTCGCCGTCGTCGGCGGCTCGATGGGCGGGATGCAGGTGCTGGAATGGGCAGCCACCTACCCCGAGAGCGTCTTCGCCGCCGCACCCATCGCCTGCGCCAGCCACCACTCGGCGCAGAACATCGCCTTCCACGAAGTCGGGCGCGCGGCGATCCACGCCGATCCGGACTATCACGGCGGGCGCTACTGGGAGCATGGCGTCATCCCCGCCCGCGGGCTGTCGGTCGCGCGCATGGTGGCGCACATCACCTATCTGAGCGAGGCGGCGCTGACCCGGAAATTCGGCCGCCGGCTGCGCGGGGCCAACGCCATCACCTTCCTCGAGGACGTCTTCGAGGTGGAGAGCTACCTCCGCCATCAGGGCTCGAGCTTCGTTCGCCGCTTCGACGCCAACAGCTACCTCACCATCACCCGCGCCATGGACTATTTCGACCTGGCGGCGGAATACGGGGGGGATCTGCGCAACGCCTTCGCCGGGCGGGACGTGCGCTATTTCGTCTGCTCCTTCAGCTCGGACTGGCTGTTTCCGACCAGCGAAAGCCGCCGCCTCGTGCAGGCGATGAACGCGGCCGCCGCGCGCGTCTCCTTCATCGAGATCCGCTCCGACAAGGGCCACGACGCCTTCCTGCTGGACGAGCCGGAGTTCCACCGCGCCCTTGGCGGCTTCCTGGCCGGGGCGGCACGGGCGCTCGGGGTCTAGGGCCGCCCGCCCTCGCCCCCGCCAGCTGCCGGGTCCGCAAGGCTTGGCGTGCGGAGCGGCTGGCCACTGCCGGCCGCCTGCGGCCGGGGCTTGCCTGCGCGCGAAGCCGGGGCGATGCGCCCTGGCCGCAGCATCGGGCGAAGCCCGTGCTGGCCGGCCGCCCCGGATCGGGCGGCGCATCCACCAGGCGGCCGCGTCCTGGCCGCTGCCGCCTGCGCAGCTGCGGTGGCGATCGCCGCCGACCGGCCCCGGCAGCGCGGCGCCGCGTCCCCCTTCAGAGCGACAGGCCGCGCGCCGCCAGCGCCTGGAGGAAGTTCGGCTCGGGATGGGGCAGCGGCGGCAGCGCCCAGCTGCCGGTGCCGACGGGACGGATCTCGCGGTCCACCGGCACCTCGATCAGATAGGGGCGGTTGGCGCGGATCGCGGTGGCGATCGCATCCTCGACCTCGCCGGCGTGGGTGATCCGGTGCGAGGCAACACCCATGCTTCTCGCCATCATCGCGAAGTCGGGGCTGTAGCTCTCGCCGGTGCCCTGGATCTCGAAGGCGGTGGCGAGTTCGCGGCCGCCGAACATGCCGTGCTGGATGTCGCGGATCGAGCAGAAGCCGCGGTTGTTCCACACCACCCAGACCGCGGGGATGTCGTATTCCACCGCGGTCGCCAGCGCGTGCGGGGTCATCAGGAAGGAACCGTCACCCACCACCGCCACGCAGGGCCTCTCGGGTGCTGCGAGCTTGGCGCCGAGGATGCCGCTGGTGGCAAAACCCATCGCCGCGAAGCCCCAGGAATGGATCAGCTGGCGCGGGCGCATCACCTCCATCAGCTGGATGATCCAGTTGTGGTGAACGCCGACATCCGAGGCCACCACCGCCTCCTCCGGCACGGCGCGGGAGAGGGCAGCGAGCAAGCGTTCGGGCCGCAGCGGCACCTGGTCGGAGGCGGCAAGCCCCGCCTGATAGGCGCGCCAGACCTCTCGCCCCCGCGCCAGCCGGTCGAACCAGGCGCCATTCTGGCGCGGGGCGCCCATGCGTGCTTGCGCCATCTCGAGCAGGAGCTCGAGGCTTGCCTTGGCATCGCCCAGGATGCCGTATTCGGTCGGGTAGTTGCGGCCGATCTCGGCCGGGTCGATGTCGATCTGGATCAGCTTCGCGGGCGGGATCGAAAACGTATAGCCGTCAAGCCAGGCCGAGGTCGCGCGGTCGTCGAAGGAGAAACCGATGGCGAGGATGACATCGGCGTGGCGCGTCGCATCGTTCGCGGCATAGGTGCCGTTGCGCCCGATCGCGCCGAAGGCCAGGCGGTGGCGTTCCGGGATCGCGCCCTTGCCGTTCGGGCTGGTCACCACCGGAATGCCCGTCTGTTCAGCAAAAGCGACCAGCGCCTCCGAAGCGCGGCCGATCAGCACGCCCTGGCCGGCGACGATGACCGGCCGCTCCGCCCGCAGCAGCAGGTCGAGCGCGGCGGAGAGCGCCTTGGGATTGCCGGGCGCGCCGTTGATCACCCGCCTGCCGGGCGAGGCGGGGAGGACCGCCGCCTCCTCGACGAAGACATTGAGCGGCACGTCGAGATTGACCGGCCCCGGCCGCCCGGCCAGCAGCTGATCCCAAGCCTGGGTGATGGCGAGCTGCACCATGTCCGCCCGCGTCGGCTGGTAGCTGCGCTTGACGTAGGGCCGGATCACGCTCGGGAAATCGGCCTGGAAGAAGCGCCCGGTCTCCTGGAAGGGGCCGCGGTTGAACTGGCCGGTCGGCACATTGCCGGTGATGGCGAGGAAGGCGGAGCTGTCCATCATCGCCGCCGCCAGCGCCACGACGAGATTGGCCGAACCCGGGCCGCAGGAGGTGAAGGTCGCCACCGGCTCGCCGCGCACCTTGAAGTAGGCGTCGGCCATATGGCCGGCCGTCTGCTCATGGTGGGTGGAGATGGTCTTGATGCGGTTCTGCGCCTTGAAGGCCGCGTCCATGAAGCCGGTGATGCCATGGCCGCAGAGGCCGAAGAGGTAGGGCACGCCCTGCTTCGTCAGGTGGTCCACGATGATGTCGGCGCCGTTCATCAGCACCGTGCGGCTCGAGCCGTCCATGGGTTTCCTCCGCTGGTTCCGTTTCTTCAGGCGGCGGCAGCGCCGGGGCTGCCCAGCATGCGCGAGACCTGCAGCGCCGCGGCCTTGACGCGCGGGATCAGCGCCGCGCGACGGGCCTCATCCATCCGCGCGGCGGGTGCGGAGAGGGCCAGGGCGGCGCTCGGCCGGCCGGTGTGGTCGGTGATGGGAGCGGCAAGGCAGCGCAGCCCAGGCTCGAGCTCCTCGTCATCCGGGGCCCAGCCCTGCTGGCGGATCTGGTGCAGGGCCTCGCGCAGCGCCTCGGGCGTGGTCAGGGTGCGGGGCGTGAAGCGGGGCAGCCCGTGGCGGGCGATGATCGCCTCGAGCTCGGGATCCGGCAGATAGGCGAGTAGCGCCTTGCCGAGCGCGCTGGCATGCGCCGGGCTGCGCCGGCCGATGCGGGCGTGCATGCGCACGGCATGGGTCCCCTCCACCACCTGCACGGTGACGACCTCGCCCTCATGCAGGATGCCGACATGGACCGTCTCCCCCGTCTCCTCGGCGAGCGCCTGCAGGGGCGGCAGGGCCTGCCAGCGCAGCTGCTCGTGCCGCACCGCGCTGTTGCCCAGCGCATGCAGCGCGAGCCCCGGCGCGTAGCGGCCGGCTGCATCCTTGGCGAGGTAGCCGGCGGCCTCCAGCGTATGCAGCACGCGAAACAGGGTGGCTTTGCTCTGCCCGAGCTCGGCCGCGAGCTCAGCCAGGCTCCAGGAGGGGCGGCGGGCGAAGCAGCCGAGCACCTCGAGGCCCCGATGGAGCGAGGCGAGGTGATAGGGGTCCTTGGCGCCCGGCGACATCTTCCCTCCCGCTGGCAAAACGCCTCTCGCCAGCACGATACGCTTGACCTCGCTCCGCGAAAAGCGTTCCGATGAGAGAAACAGGTGGACGGGGTCGGCATCCCAGCCCAGACTTCGCCCAGCGTCCAAGAAAGCGGGCCACCGAGCCCGTTCGGGAGGAGTTCGGATGATCAAGCGCGTGCTTGCCGCCGCCGCGGCGCTCTGGCTCGGGATGGCCCTGCCCGCCCCGGCGCAGGAGTTCCCCAACCGCACCATCACCATGATCGTGGTCTTCGCCCCCGGCGGGGCCACCGATGTGCTGGCCCGCATCATGGCCGACCACATGTCGCGCACCCTGGGCCAGCGGGTGGTGGTGGAGAATGTCTCGGGAGCGGGCGGCACCATCGGCGGGGCGCGCGGGGCCCAGGCCGCACCGGACGGCTATACGCTGACCGTGGGCAGCCTGGGCAGCCATTCCGCCGCCATCTCGATCTACCGCCAGCCCGGCTATGACCCGCGCGAGCTGCAGCCGATCGGGCTGATCGCCGGCACGCCGCTCTATTTCGTGGTGCGCAACAACCACCCGGCGCGCAGCATGCAGGAGTTCCTGGCCATGGCGCGGGAGAATCCGGGGCGCATCTCCAACGCCCATGCCGGGATCGGATCCACCAACCACCTCGCCTGTTCGCTCTTCTCCTACGTGACCGGCGTGCGGATGAACGAGATCCCCTATCGCGGCGAGGGGCCGGCGGTGAACGACGTGGTGGCCGGCCAAGTGGACAGCGCCTGTGTGCTGGCCCCGGCCGCGGTGCCGCAGATCCAGGCCGGTACCATGCGCGGGCTGCTGATCGCGGCCAGCGAGCGCAGCCCGAGCACGCCCGAGGTGCCCTCCGCCCCCGAGGCCGGCGTGCCCGACTTCCTCTTCCAGGGCTGGAATGCCGTCTTCGCCCCGCGCGGCACGCCCCAGGCGGTGGTGGAGCGCCTCGACCAGGCGATGCGCGCCGCGATCAACGACCCCGCGGTGCAGCGCCGGATCCGAGAGCTCGGTGCGATCCCGGCCCCGCCCGACCGCCAGGGGCCGGAGGCGCTGCGTGCCCTGGTCCGCAGCGAGGTGGCCCGCTGGGCGGAGGTGATCCGCGCCGCCGGCATCGAGCCGCAGTGAGGCGACCTCGGGCTGCTGCCCGTCGGCGCGCGGAAACCAGCCGCGCCTCAGGGCTTCCCGCGGAGCGCTGGGGAAGGTGGTCGGTGCGACAGGCCCGCGGCGGCACGCCGTCGCGGTCCCGGAATTCGGCGGGATGGTTGCCGGGCGTCAGCCCGCGGCGCGGCGCGCGGCCCGCGCGGTCGCGGTCGAGGATCGGCAGGCGAGGGTCGATGGCCCCGCACAGGCCGCCATCGCGCAGCCGGAAGCACCGGCGCTGCGGGGGCCGCGATCGGGCCGCAGGCGCCGGGTGCAGGCAGCGCGCAGCAGCGGGAAGATGGCCCGGGCGATCTCGCGCAGGGGCCGGGCAGGCCGCCCGCGTCGCGGCGCGCCGGCCAGCAGCTCCTACAGGATCCGCCATCCGACGTCGGCGAAGTCCCTCGCCGAGCACGGGGCCCGCGCCCCCATGCTGCCGTCGGGCGGCCGGGGTCCGCATGGCGTCCTTCGTCCGAGGTCCCGCGCAGCGGTCGCACCTGAAGGCCGCCCCGCCATCCAGCCGCACCACCTCAGGTCGAAGGTGTTTCCGGACCCACTCTCAGAGCTGCTGCGGGCGCTTCCGCCGCCGACCCCTGGTGGCCAAGACCCCATTTCCGCGACTTGCCCTCGGTCGGTCCGCCACCGGCATCAGCGCAACACGAACACGATCGGCACCGCCAGGACCGCCCCTCCCTGTTGCGCGGTCCCGTGCGGCGGCGGTGGCAAGGGCGAGACGCGGCGTGGCAAGGCCAAGGCTTCGCGGTCGAGGCTCGGCTCCCCGCTGCTCCGGACCAGGGTGACTGCTCCCACCCGACCGTCGGCGGCTATCTCGAACCGAATATGGGCCGTGCCGGACAGGCCCCGTTCCCTCGCCGCCATCGGAAAGCGCAACTCCTGCTGAAGCCGGGCCCGCACGAGCCCGAGGTAGTTCTCGGGAAGGGGAAGAGCAGAGGCCGGCTCGCCACCGGCTGCCATGGCCTGGCCCGCGGCGCCCGTGCTGCCGGAGCCTGCGGAGGAGGCTGGGCCCCCGCCCCCCGGCGCGGCTTGTGACGCCGCCCTCGGCTGTGCGGTCCGCTGCGGTGCGGGCTGCGGTGCGGAAGGTGGCGTCATGCGCGGTCGGGCCGACGGCGGCGGAGCCGGGCCGGGCGCGGCCGTCGCCGGCTCGGTCCGGTCGCCGGCCGGATCCTGCCTCCCGTTCGGCGGCGGGGGAGGCGGAAGATCACCGGGGTTTTCCGCTGCGACGGAGGCGACAGCCGGCCCAGGATCCGAGGAGGCCGTCTCGCCCGCCATCCGGCCGTCGGAGGGCACGGGCGGATCATCCGCCACCGTCCCCGCCGGCTGCTCAAGCTCCGCCGGCTGCGGGATGCTCTCGCCGGGGTCCCCCGGATCGCCCTGTCCCGCCGCCGGCTCGCCGGCCCCGCCGTCGCGATCCAGCCTGACCACGAACACCTCTCGGGCCCTGTCCGAGCCCTCGACCCGCTGGGCGTGGAGCAGTGCGGTCCCGGCGATCCCGTGCAGGAGAAGCGCCGCCGCCCAGGCGCAGGGATGCACACGTGCAATCGTCCTCATGGCGCCTCACGCCCGATCAAGGAGACGCGGGCGAGCCCGCTGGCCGCGACCTGGCCGAGCAGGGCCATCACCGTACCGTACGGCAGGGAACGATCCGCCCGGATCTGCACGGGCCTGTCGGGCGCCTCTGCCGCCACGGCCGTCAGCCGTGCTGCCAGTTCGGCGGGCTCCAGCGCCTCGTCGCCGATCCAGAGCCTTCCCTCCGCGTCCAGCGACAGCACGATCGCGGAGGCGGGTGGCGTCTGGGCGCCGGCGACCTGCCGTGGCACATCCACCGGCACGCCGACCGTCATCAGCGGCGCGGCCACCATCAAAACGATGAGCAGGACAAGCATCACATCCACGAAAGGTGTGACGTTGATCTCGGCGAGCAGCCCTGGCTCCTCTTCCCGGTCCCCCGGGTCGAACACGGCGCCTGCCATGGGTCACTCCGCCGCCAACCGCGGCTCGAGCGGTGGTCTGTCAGCGAACGCGAGACGCGCCGCAGCCGAGACAGCCACGCCGCGGGCCTCAGCGAGCGAAGCCGCCAGCCTGTTGTAGGAGAGCGCCGCCGGGATCGCGGCGAGGAGGCCGAGGGCGGTGGCGAGCAGAGCCTCGGCGATGCCGGGGGCGACGGCGACAAGGCTCGTATTCCCGCTTCGGGCGATACCGCTGAAGGCGTTCATCACGCCCCACACCGTGCCGAACAGCCCGACAAAAGGTGCGGCAGAGGCAACGGAGGCCAACAAGGGCAGCCCGCGGCGCAGAGAACGAAGCCGGTCGTCAAGCGCGAGTCGCGCAGCCCGCTCGGCGCGCTCGCGTCTCTCTCCCGCCGGCGCGTCGGCGGCAGCACGCCAAGCTCGGTCCATTTCGGCGAGAAGCGCGGCCCAGCCATGGCGAGCTGGCAGGGCCTGGCCGGCTGTTGCGTGTCGCAGCAGAGCCTCGACATCGCGCCGCAGCGCGGCGATGCGCACGCTGCGATCCAGTATCACGGCCCATACGGCGAGGGAGGCCGCCAGCAGGAGGAGCATCACGCTGCGCACCACCCAATCGGCCATCAGGAAGAGCCCGATGATGGACAGGTCGGGCGACGGGGACTGCAGGGGGTCGGTCATGGACGGCGGATCCGGTCGATCGGCAGACGCCTAGCCTACTTGCGAATGACTCGCAATCGCGGTATGGAAATGGCGTGCAGAAGAATCAAGACCATCCACCCCGGGAAGGCGCCCGGACGCGGCCAGCCGACCGACCGGTCCGGCTGGACGCCGCTGTGCTGTTCCGCAGTCACCACGAGGTGGAGATCCTGCACGCAGGCACCGTCTACCGGCTTCGCCTCACGAAGGGGGGCAAGCTTCTGTTGACAAAATGACGCCGTGCCCACGGCGCCATGGGCCCGCCAGCCAGCCGCATTTCATGCCGGCAAGCCAGCTCGCCCAACCGAGACCGGATCCGGGATGACCTTTCGCACCGCCCTTTTGTTATCCGCAGCCCTTCTACCCGGGCTCGCCGCGGCGCAATCCGCGCCGCGCGAGACGCCACTCGATGCCATCCAGACGGAGGCCACCCGTACACCCCAAGCGGCCGGCGATGTCGCTGCGCCGGTCACCGTACTGCGGCGGGAGGAACTGCTGCGCCGTCAGCCCGCCAACATCAATGACTTGCTGTCGGACATCCCGAGTGCCGAGGCCGACGGACTGCCGCGGAATACGGTCATGCAGCCGCAGATCCGCGGTCTGGGAGACGAGCGGGTGATCGTGCGCCTGGACGGGGTGCGGCAGAACTTCAATTCCGGCCATCGCGGGCGCCTCTTCCTCGATCCGGAGCTGCTGCGCGAGGTGACGGTGCTCCGTGGACCGGCATCCATGCTCTACGGCTCGGGCGCACTCGGCGGCGTGTTGTCCCTTCGCACGATCGAAGCCGACGACGTGATCCGCCCCGGCCGCTCTGCGGGGGCCATTCTCGGTTTCGGCTATGACACCAACGGC
>JANWYF010000203.1 GCA_025057055.1 Rhodovarius sp.
AGAGGATGACCGCCACCTGCCCGCAGGGCGCGGCCTCGGCCGGCGTCTCGGGCTGGAAGCTCTGGCGCAGGCGGCCGCGCGGCGGGCTGGGCGGGCGCCAGACCGCTATGGCGCGCGCGGCCTCCTCCGGCCGCCAGATGCACCAGCCGCCGCGGCAGGAGAGGCCGTCAACCGCCCCTTCGGCCAGGGCGATGCGCTGCGGCGCGCCGAGCGCGCGCGACCATGCCTCGGCCACGAAGCGCGAGGCGCCGGGCAGGCGCTGCTCCAGCACCCGCCCGTCGGGCAGGCTGAGCCAGATCAGCCGCCCATCGCCCGACACGAGCGCCGCCGGCGCCGGCGCCATGGCCCAGGCGATGGCCCCGGCCGCGAGCAGCGGCAGCCCGCCCAGCCGAAGGGCGCCGCGCCACAGGCAGAGCCAGAGCATGCCGAGAGCCATCCAGGCGAAAGCCGAGGGCGGCGGCTGCGGCCAGGAGGATACCGCCCCCGGCAGGGCGGCCACCGCATGGGCAATCCGAAGCAGCGCCTCCACCCCTGCGCCCATCACGCTGAGCGGCCAGGCCTCGAGCCCCACCGGCATGGCGATCAGGGCGAGGAGCCCCGCCGGCATGACCAGAAAGCCGGTGAGCGGCACCGCGGCGGCATTGGCGATCACGCCGAGCCACTGCACCCGCCCGAAATGCGCCAGCCCGATCGGCAGGGTGGCCAGCCCCGCGACCAGCGAGGTGAAGGCGACCCCTGCGAGCAGCCGCAGCGGCGCCTGCCAGGAGGGGGGCGGGGCGGATCGCGCCGGCCGGCGGGCGCGCAGCACCTCATAGGCTGCAATCAGCGCCATCACCGCCGCGAAGCTCAACTGGAAGGAGGGGCCGAGCAGCGCCGCCGGGTCGACCAGCAGCACGAGGCTGGCGGCCAGCGCCAGGTTGCGCATCGATATCGCCCGCCGCCCGAGCACGAGCGCGAAGACCGCCAGCGCCGCCATGGCCAGGGCGCGCTGCATCGGCACCTCGGCCCCGGTCAGCACCATGTAGCCGGCGCCGAGACCGAGCGCGGCCAGCGCGGCCAGGAGGCGCGAATCCAGCCTCAGGGCCAGCCAGGGGATCAGTGCGATCGCCGGCCGCAGGATGAGGAAGGCGAGGCCCATCACCATCCCGACATGCATCCCCGAGACCGAGAGCAGATGGGCCAGGCCGGAATCGCGCATCGCGGCCAGATCGGGAGGCGGGATCGCGCTTTGCCGTCCGGTCAGCAGCGCCGCCGCGATCGCCCCCGCCGCGCCCGGGATGGCCGCCTGCACCCGCGCCTCGACCGCCGCGCGGATGGCGGCAAGCGGCGGTGCCGCCCCCTCGCCCGGCAGGAGGCTGGCCGGCGCCAGCGCAAAGCCCACCCCGCCCAGGCCCGAGAAGAAGGCGGCGCGCTGAAAATCCCACGCACCGGGATGGGTGGGCGGAGAGGGCGGCCGCAGCAGCGCGCGCACGGCGATGCGCTGGCCGGGTTCGGGCTGCAGCGGATCGGCCGCCTGCAAGCGGATGCTGAGGTCGCGCTCGGCTGGCTTGGCCGGCCCCCCCTCCCAGGTCGCACCGCGCAGGGTGATGCGCCAGCCCTCGGGCAGGCGGGCCGCATCCGCGATGGTGCCGCGATAGATGGCGGCGCCCCGCGGCAGATCGGGCATCGGCGGCTGGCGGGCCGCCTGCAGGGCGGCCAGCGCGAAGCCCGCCGCGCCCACGGCAGGCAGGGCGATCAGCCACGCCCAGCCCGGTGCGCGCCGGGCGAGCATGAGGGCCGCACAGAGCGGCGGGAGGAAGGCCAAGCGCCAAGCCGGGTGCGGCTCCTCGGTCAGCGAGAAATAGAAGAGAATGCCGCTGCCCAGGGCGACCGGCAGCCACAGGACGAACCGGCCCTGCTGTTCCTCGGCCAGGGCGGCGAGGCGGCAGGCAAAGGCGGAGCCGACACCGCGCAGCCGGAGCGCGGCCCAGGCGGAGCGCAACGCCGCCACAGTTGCAACCCCGGCGTGTGCCATGCGCGGTTCTTGCGCCGGCGCTTGGGGGGATGCAAGCAGGACGTGCAATCCCGCCCGCGCCCTCACCACCGGCC
>JANWYF010000011.1 GCA_025057055.1 Rhodovarius sp.
TCACTGGCGCCCCTGGCACCCCATCGGCGAAGACGAGCTGGGTTGCGGTCTCGCGCAGGGGGGTGGCGGCGAACTCGGCCATCGCCTGGCGCAGCTCCTCCAGGCTGCGGCAGGCTGCGGCGAGCGTGGCGGCCTCCTGCAGCGCGGGGGGGATGGGGCGCGCTGCGGCAGGCTGCGCAGGCCCGGCCCCGACCCCGGCCGCAGCCGCCTGCGGCCGGGCAGGGCGCGGGGCATCCGCCCGCCGCTCCGGCGCCGCCAGCCCCGGGGGATGCTCGACCAGCGCCTCATCGACGCCCCAGTCGAGCTGCAGCTTCAAAGCCGCAAGCCACGCTGCCCGATCCGCCATGGCGCCTTCCGCACGGGTTCCGAAGCCCTCCGCCTCGGCTATATGGGACAGGCCGGCAAGAGGGGAGAGGCGCATGTCCGAGCGCGAGGCGATGGAGTTCGACGTGCTGATCGTGGGCGCAGGTCCCTCCGGACTGGCCGCCGCGATCCGTCTCAAGCAGCTCGCGCCGGAGGTCTCGGTCTGCATCGTCGAGAAGGGCAGCGAGGTGGGCGCGCATATCCTCTCGGGGGCGGTGCTGGAGCCGCGCGCGCTGGATGAGCTGATCCCCGACTGGCGGCAGGATCCGCCGGCGCTGGCCACGCCGGCGGCCGAGGACCGCTTCATGTTCCTCACCGCCCGCCGCGCCTTTCGGCTGCCCACGCCGCCGCAGATGCACAATGCGGGCAACTATGTGGTCAGCCTCGGCAATGTCTGCCGCTGGCTGGCGGCGCGGGCCGAGGCGCTGGGGGTCGAGATCTATCCGGGCTTTGCCGCCTCCGAGACGATCATCGAGGAGGGGGTGGTGCGCGGCGTCGTCGCTGGGGTGGCCGGCATCACCCGCAGCGGAGAGAGGGGGCCCAACTACCAGCCGGGGATGGAGCTGCGTGCGGCTTATACCCTCTTCGCCGAGGGCTGCCGCGGCAGCCTGACCAAGAAGCTGTTCGAGCGCTTCGACCTGCGGCGCGATTGCCAACCGCAGACCTACGGGCTCGGCATCAAGGAGCTCTGGCAGATCCCCAAGGAGAGGCACCGCCCGGGGCTGATCTGGCACAGCGTGGGCTGGCCGCTGCAGGCCGACACCTATGGCGGGTCCTGGCTCTACATGCTGGGGGAGGATCTGGTCTCGGTCGGTTTCGTCGTCGGGCTCGACTACCGCAATCCCTGGCTCTCCCCCTTTGAGGAGTTCCAGCGCTTCAAGACCCACCCCGCGGTGCGCCCCATGCTTGAAGGGGGCAAGCGCATCGCCTATGGCGCACGCGCCCTCAACGAGGGCGGCTTCCAGTCGATCCCGCGCCTGATCTTCCCGGGCGGTGCGATCATCGGCGATGCGGCGGGCTTCCTCAATGTGCCCAAGATCAAGGGCACCCACACCGCCATGAAATCGGGCATGCTGGCGGCCGAAGCCCTGGCCGAAGCCCTGGCCGGCCCCGACCGCCCGCCGCTGCTCGAGGGCTATCCGGCCCGGCTGCAGCAGAGCTGGGTGTGGGAGGAGCTGCGCGCGGTGCGCAACATCCGCCCTGGCTTCGCCAAATGGGGCTTCTGGGGCGGCATGCTCAATGCCGCGATCGAGACCTATCTGCTGCGCGGCAAGTCGCCCTGGACCCTCTCGCACCACGAGGACCACGCGATGCTGCTGCCTGCCGATCAGGCGCCGCGCATCGACTATCCGAAGCCCGACGGGGTGCTGACCTTCGACCGGCTCTCCTCGGTCTATCTCTCCAACACCAATCATGAGGAGGATCAGCCGATCCATCTGGTGCTGCGCGACCCGGCCCGCTGGCTGCCCGAGAACTGGGAGAAATACCGCAGCCCCGAAAGCCGCTACTGCCCGGCCGCGGTCTATGAGGCGTTGGGGGCGGAGGAGGGACGGCCGCGCCTCGTCATCAACGCGCAGAACTGCGTCCACTGCAAGACCTGCGACATCAAGGACCCGACCCAGAACATCGACTGGGTCACGCCGGAGGGTGGCGGCGGCCCCAACTATATCGGGGGCATGTGAGGGGCCCTTGCCCCTGATCCGCATCCTGCGCACGGGCGTGCTCGCCTCCTGCGGCTGGCTCGCCCTGGCCGCCCTGCTCTGGCAGCATCACGGTTTCCTCTGGGCCCTGGCCGCCGTCATCCTCTGGGCCGTGCTGCTCAGGCTGTTCCAGCAATCGGTCCTGGCCCATGCGCGGGAACTGGCCGACAAGGCCGCCGCCCGCGCCCCGGCGAGCGATGCGGGCAGCCGGCCAGGCGCTGGCCGCGGGGAGGCGGCCCAAGAGAGGAGGGAGAGCTGACCATGCTGCGCATCCACGGCACGCCGCGTTCGCGCGCCTTTCGCAACATCTGGGCGGCCGAAGAGGCCGGCCTGCCCTATGAGCTGATACCGACCAGCTTCGAGGAAGCCAAAAGCCCCGCGCGGCGCCACCTCCACCCGGCCGGCAAGGTCCCCGCGCTGGAGGATGGATCGCTGATCCTGCAGGAGAGCTTGGCCATCAACCTGCATATCGCCCGCAAGGCCGGACCGCCGCTGCTGCCCGAGGGCGATGACCTCTCGCGCTGCTGGCAATGGACGCTCTTCGCCGCGACCGAGGCCGAACCCGCCATCATGCGCTGGGCCTACAACAGCTACATCCGCCCGCCCGAGGAGCGGAACCCGGAGGAGGCCCGCCTCGGGATGGCCGAGAGCAGGCCGCGCATGGCCCTGGTCGATGAGCATCTGGCCGGCCGCGATTTCCTGCTCGGGCAGCCATTCACCGTGGCCGATCTCAATCTCGCCTCGGTCTGGTACGGGGCTTGGCGCAACGGCTTTGACCTCTCGCCCCATCCGCGCCTGGCCGCCTGGCTCGACCGCTGCCTGACCCGGCCGGCAGCACTGCGCGCTCGCGCCCTGCGCGAGGGATGAGCGGCGCTGCCCTCATCGCCGCCGCCCGCGCCCTCGACGCGGCAGGCTTCATGCCCGGCAAGTCGGGCAATCTCTCGCTGCGGACCGATCGGGGGTTTCTGATCACGCCGGCTGGCCTGCCCTACGCCGAGATGACGGCGGAAGATCTGGTCGAACTCTCCCCCGACGGGCGGGTGCTGGCGGGACGGCGGCGTCCCTCCTCGGAATGGCGGCTGCATGCCGCGATCTATGCGGCGCGGCCCGATGCGGCGGCGGTGGTGCACACCCACAGCCCGCATGCCACCGCCCTCTCTTGCGCGCGGCGCGAGATCCCGCCCCTGCATTACATGATCGCCCTGGCCGGGGCGAGGCGGATCCCCTGCAGCGCCTATGCCACCTTCGGCACCGCCGAGCTCGCCACGGCGGCGGTTGCCGCGCTGGGCGGGGGGCGCGCCTGCCTGCTCGCCAATCACGGCGTGGTGGCGCTGGGCGAGAGCCTGGCGGCAGCCGAGGCGCTGGCGCGGGAGGTGGAGAACCTGGCGCGCCAATACCTGTTGCTGCTCGCCGCCGGCTTGGCTCCGGCGCTGCTGTCCGAGGCGGAACTCGCGGCGGTGGCGGAGCAGTTCCGCGGCTATGGCCGGCCGGCCTGAGCCCGCGCGCGTGGCCCTCGCGCCACAAGAGCCGGCAGGGGCGTGCTGCCGCGGCCACGGCAACTGGCGGGGGGCCGTACAGTCCTTATACTGCGGGTGAATGTTCCGTCCCGCCATCGTGAGCTTTGCCGCGCTCTCCGCCCTGCTGCTGCTGGGCGGGGCGGCCCGGGTCATGCCCTCGGCCGCGCAGCCCCAGGCACAGCAGCCGGCCGCCGCGCCGACCAGCACCGCCGGCCTCTTCCTCGCCGGGCGCTTCGCCGCAGCCGAGCTCGACACCGCCGCGGCGGCCGATGCCTTCCTGGCGGCGCTGCGGCAGGACCCCGACAACCCAGAACTCCTGCAGCGCGCCTTCATGGCGGCGGTGCTGGATGGGCGGCCGGATGCGCTGCGCCTGGCTCGGCGGGTGCCGGATAATGGCGTCGCCGCGCTGCTCATCATGGGCAGCGAAGCCCTGGCCGGCCGCTGGGACCGGGCGGAGGCGCGCGCCCGTGCCCTGCCCCGCGGCGGCAGCTCCGCGCCCATCCTGCCCGTCCTGCTCGCCTGGACCCAGGCCGGGCGCGGCAACACCGACCAGGCGCTGGCCACGCTGCGACCGCTGATCGAACAGGGCCGCTTCCGCGCGCTCAATGCGCTGCATGCCGCGCTGATCGCCGATCTCGCCGGCCGCCCGCGGGAGGCCGAGCGGCTGGCGCGCATCGCCCTGGCCGACCAGCCGGAGCCCACCCTGCGCATGGCGCTGCTCGCGGGTTCGATCCTGGCGCGGGCCGGCCGGCAGCAGGAGGCGCAGCGGCTGCTCGACCAGGTGGCGGCGAGCCTGGATGAAGTGGCGCTGGCCGCCACCGAGGGCCCGCGCCGCGTCATCCTCTCGACCCGGCCCGTCGCCTCGCATGTCGAAGGGATCGCCGAGGCCTATGTCGCCCTCGGCGGGGCCTTGCGCGCCCAGGGCGCCGGCGAGCAGGGGATGGTGATGGCGCGGCTTGCGCTGCGGCTGCGGCCGCAGTTCGGTCCGGCCCTCCTGCTCGTGGCCGATGAGCTCGCCGATCACGACCATCATGCCCAGGCGCTCGCGGTGCTGGACCAGATGCGTCCGGATGATCCGCTCTATCCGGTGGCGCAGCTGCGGCGGGCCGCCCTGCTCGATCGGCTGGACCGGCTCGAGGAGGCGAAGGCGCTGCTCGAGCAGATGGCACAGGCCCTGCCCGATCGCCCGCAGCCCTTGATCCGCCTGGGCGACATCCTCCGCCGGCGCAGCGATTTTGCCGGGGCAGCCGCCGCCTATGACCGGGCGATCGCGCGCCTCTCCACCCTGCGGGAGGAGGATTGGCCCCTCTTCTACGCCCGCGGCATCGCGCGCGAACGCTCGGGCGATTGGCCGGGAGCAGAGGCCGATTTCCAGCAGGCGCTCGCCCTCTCGCCGGACCAGCCCTATGTGCTCAACTACCTCGCCTACACCTGGGCGGATAAGGGCATCCGGCTCGAGGAGGCGCGCGCCATGCTCGAGCGCGCGGTGGCGCTGCGGCCGCAGGATGGCCACATCGCCGACAGCCTGGGCTGGGTCCTCTTTCGCCTGGGCGATATCGCCGGTGCGATCCAGTGGCTCGAGAAGGCCGTGGAGCTCGAGCCGCTGAACGGCACGATCAACCATCATCTGGGCGATGCCTATTGGGTGGCCGGGCGGCGCTGGGAGGCGGAGTTCCAGTGGCGCCGCGCGCTGACCATGGAGCTCGAGCCCGGGGAGGCCGAGCGCATCCAGGAACGCCTGCGCCATGGCTTGCCAGCGGCGGCCTGGCCCGCCAGCCTGCGGCCATGACCTTGCATGAGCCGGCCCCGGCCAAGATCAACCTCTTCCTCCACGTCACTGGCCGCAGGGCCGATGGCTATCACCTGCTTGACAGCCTCGCGGTCTTCGGCCCGGCGGCCGATGCGCTGGAGGTCGAGCCCGCGCCGGTACTGTCGCTGCACATCTCGGGGCCGTTCCGCGAGGGCCTGGAGGAAGGGGCGGACAACCTGGTGCTGCGGGCCGCGGTCGCGCTGGCGCGGCATGAGGGGCGGGAAAACCCGGGGGCGCGGCTGCATCTGATCAAGAACCTGCCGCTCGCTTCCGGCATGGGCGGAGGTTCGGCCGATGCCGCGGCCACCCTGCGCCTGCTCAACCGGCTGTGGGGGCTCGGCCTGGGGCCCGCGGTGCTGGAGGAGATCGCGCAGCGGCTGGGTGCGGATGTGCCGGTGTGCATCCGCAGCCGCCCGGCCCGCATGCAGGGCATCGGGGAAGCGATCGGCCCCGCACCGCGCCTGCCCAAGGGGCTGGCCTTGCTGGTCGTCAACCCGCGCCTGCCGGTCCCCACCGCGGCGGTCTTCGCGCAACGGCAGGGCGGATTCTCGGCCCCGGCCGAGCTGCCTGCGGGTTGGATCAGCGCGGCCGCCATGGCCGAGGATCTGCGGCGCTGCCGCAACGATCTCGAGCCGGCCGCGATCGCCCTCTGCCCGGCGATCCGGGACGTGCTCGCCGCCATCGCCGCCCAGCCGGGCTGCCTGCTCGCCCGGATGAGCGGTTCGGGCGCGACATGTTTCGGCCTCTTCGCCCGGGCCGAGGAGGCGCATGCCGCGATGCTCGCCATGCCGCGCAGCTGGTGGTGCGCCGCCGGCCCCCTTGCCCCGCCGGCGCTGTGATGGCATGGCGCGGCGCGGCTGGGGCGTAGCCAAGCGGTAAGGCAGCGGATTTTGGTTCCGCCATTCCCAGGTTCGAATCCTGGCGCCCCAACCCGTGCCGGAGCGCCTTCCCTCCGCTTCCCTCCGCCGAGTCGCATACGGGGCAGGCCTATCCCTCCCGCTTCCGCCGGGTTTGGCGCGATCGGCCAGCCGGCGTGCATGACCGGCCGCTGTGCCGGCCCTTCGGCAGGCGCGAGGCAGGGGTGCTGTCGCGACGTCCGCGGGGGCGTGCCACCCGGCTTCAAGCCTGGCTGCCGCGGCGGCGATGGCCGGCTGCCGCGCCCTGCTCCGGCCGCCACCCGGCGCAACGCCCCCGGCGGGGGGAAGCCCCGCCCTCAGCGCCCGGCGAGGCAGGCGCTCATGAAGGCGCGGCGCGCCTCGCCGGCCAGGTTGCGCTGTGCGGCCTCGGCATGGCAGGCGCGCATGCGTTCCTGCTGGCGGGCTTGCGCCTCGGTCGGCTGGCGGGGCGGCGGCGGGTTCTGCGCCAAGGCGGGGGCGAGGGCGCCGACCAGCAGCGCGATCACCACGAGGGGGCCTGCCATGGGTGCATCTCCTGGTTGTCTGCTCCTCTTGCCCCACAACCCGATTTAGGGCAACGCCACCCCGGCCATGGCTGGCGGGCTGCCGCGCCTTTCTGCCGCTCCCGCCGGGCCCAGGCTTCGCGCGCAGCCCGCTCGGCAGGCCGCGTCAGCGGGGCAGCGGCCGCCTCTGCCCCCGTCCGCTCCCTTCTTGCCAGCAGCCGGCAGGAGGCCGGAGCGCATCCGCCGCTGCCCCTTCCGGCCGCCGCGCCCCAGGCGCTGCCGCCGGCTCGGCCCGCCGCTGCCCGCCGCCACGGCTGCGGCCGTCTGTCCGGAGGGGGAGCTCGCGTTCCCGGCCGCTTCCGGCCCCGCGATGGGCGCTAGGTCACGTCGCGGGCGGTGAGATCCGCCCACAGCCGCGCCCCGCCGCGCTCCAGCGCCGCCCGCCCGATCCTTGCTGCCCAGAGCCGCTCGCTGCCCCCCTCCTCCCGCCAGGCGAGAAGCCGGCGGGTCAGGTGGTGCAGACCATGCTCGGCGGTCATGCCGATCGCGCCGAGGACCTGATGGCTGCGCGCCGCCGCCTCGCGCCCCGCCTCTCCCGCCATCACCTTGGCGCAGGCGATCTCGAACGCCGCCCCGGCCAGGCCGCGTGCATCCGCCGCCTGCGCCGCCCCCGCCACCGCCGCCTGGGCCAGCGCCACCTCTGCCGCAAGCTGCGCGAGCATATGCTGCACCGCCTGGAAGCGCCCGATGGGTCGGCCGAACTGATGGCGCGTGTTGGCCCAGTCCACCGCCAGGGCGAGCGCGGCCTCCGCCGCCCCCGTCAGCTGCGCGGCGCGCAGCAGCGCCAGGGCAAGCTCCGGCGCCTCTCCGGCCCAGGCCTCCGGCAGCGGCCCCTCGGCCAGCAGCGCAGCCGGGGTCAGGTCATCCCGCGGCTCCCCGGCGGCATTGGCGCCCGCCTCCCAGCCGCCGGCGGCATGCAGCGCAAGGCGTCCGTTCTCCCAGCGCAGCAGGTGGCTCGCCATGCGCCCCCAGGCAGCTGCGCACTGGCCCAGGGCCAGCATCCCCTCCGGCGCGGGAAGGCCGGCGGCGGCCAGCAGCGCCTGCGCCAGCATCGCCTCGCCCAGCGGCACGGGCGCGCCGTGCCGGCCCAGCTCCTGCCACAGCGCCACCACCTCGGCCCAACTCAGCCCCGCCCCGCCCGCCTCCTCCGCCACCAGGGCGAGCGGCAGGCCGAGCGCCTGCACCTGCCGCCACAGCCCCGCCGGCCAGTCGCCGCGCCCGATGCCGGCGAGCACGCCCGGGCCGGCCTCCGCCGCCAGCAGCCGGGCCAGCGGTTCGACCAGGAGATCGCTCATCGGAGGCCAAGCTCCCGCGCGATGATGCCGCGCAGGATCTCCCGCGTGCCCCCGCGCAGGCTGAAGCTCGGCGCGAGCAGGGAGAGGTCGGTCATCAGCCGCCGCAGCGGCGGGGGCATCGCCTCAGGCTCGAGCAGGTCGCGGATCGCCTCCGGCAGCGCCTGTTCGAAGGCATTGCCTGCCTCCTTGATGAGGGCGGCCTCCTGCGCTGGCGCCTGGCCCCGCTCCAGCATCGCCGCCACCGCGAAGGACATCCGCCGCAGCGTGGCAAGCCGCGCGATCAGCCGCCCGACCGGCGCCTCCGCTCCCGGCACCCGGGCCAGGCTGTCCATGGCGAGCGCCAGGGCGGGGAAGGAGGAGAGGATGCGATCCGGGCCGCTGCGCTCGAAGGCGAGCTCGGCCGTGGCCTGCGCCCAGCCCTGCCCCTCGGCGCCGAGCAGCGCATCCTCGGGCAGCAGGACGTTATCGAAGGTCACTTCGTTGAAACCCTCCTCCCCCAGCAGATCCGCAATCGGGCGGATGCCGATGCCCGAGAGGCGCAGATCGATCAGGAACTGCGACAGGCCGGCATGGCGCGGCCCGCCCTCCGGCGCGGGAGAGGTGCGCACGAGCGCGATCATCCAGTCCGAGAGATGGGCGAAGCTGGTCCAGATCTTGCGCCCGTTGAGGCGCCAGCCGCCGGGCACGCGCTCGGCCCGGGTGCGCAGCGCGGCCAAGTCGCTGCCCGCATCGGGTTCGGAGAGGCCGATGCAGAAGGCGATCTCTCCGCGCGCGATGCCGGGCAGAAGCCGTCTCTTCTGCGCCTCGGTGCCAAGGCGCAGCAGCAGCGGGCCCGATTGCCGATCGCCGATCCAATGCGCCGCGACCGGTGCGCCGGCGGCCAGCATCTCCTCGATGACGATCGCGCGCTCGAGCGCGCTGCGCTCATGCCCGCCATAGGCGCGCGGCCAGACCATGCCGATCCAGCCGCGCGCGCCCACCGCGCGGGAGAAGTCACGGTCGAATCCCATCCAGGAACGCGCCGCCACCTCCGGCCCCCAATGGGCGCCGGCCTCGGCCAGGAAGGCCCGCACTTCGGCCCGTAGCGCCTCCGCCCCTGCGGGCAGGGCAACCGGCGGGAAACGCATCGCTCCCCCCCTTTCCTTTGCGGCGCCCGCCCATAGTTTGGCAGCGCCAGTGGGAGGGCATGATCATGGAAAAATTCGGCATGGGCCAGCCGGTCCGCCGGCGCGAGGATGTCCGCCTCGTGACCGGCCGCGGCACCTATACCGATGACATCGACAAGCCCGGGCAGGCGCATATGGTCATCCTGCGCTCCCCGCATGCGCATGCGCGCATCGTCTCGATCGACACCTCGGCAGCGCGCGCGGCCCGAGGCGTGCTGCTGGTGCTGACCGCGGCCGATGCGGAGGCCGATGGCCTTGGCCTCTTTCCCGTGGTGGTCGAGGTGCCGGGCAAGAACGGCACGAGGCAGATCGCCCCCCCGCGCAGGATCCTGCAGGGTGAACGCGTGCGCTATGTCGGTGACCCGGTGGCGCTGGTCGTCGCCGAAACCCGGGCCGCCGCCCAGGATGCGGCCGAGCTGATCCAGGTCGAATACGAGATCCTGCCCGCGGTGACCGACACCGAGGCCGCCGCCCGCCCCGATGCGCCCCAGATCTGGCCGGAGGCGCCGGGCAACACCTGCGTCGTCTGGTCCAACGGGCGGGAGGAGATGACGGCCGAGGCCTTCGCCCGCGCGCACAAGATCAGCCGCATCCGCCTGGTGCAGAACCGGGTGGTGGGCAACCCGCTGGAGCCGCGCGTGGCGATCGGCGAGTACGATGCCGCCACCGGTCGCTACACCCTGACCAGCCCGACCCAGGGCGTGGTGCGCGTGCGCGAGCTGCTGGCCCAGCATGTGCTGCGCATCCCGAAGGAGAGGCTGCGCGTCATCTCCCCCGATGTGGGCGGCGGCTTCGGCCTGCGCGGCAAGCTCTTCCCCGAGAGCGCGATGGTGCTCTGGGCCGCCCGGCGCCTCGGCCGGCCGGTCAAGTGGCGGGCCGACCGCACCGAGACGATGATGTGCGACCCGCATGGGCGCGACCATGTCACCGAGGCGGAGATGGCCTTCGATCAGGATGCGCGCATCCTGGGCGTGCGGGTGCGCACCATCGCCGCCATGGGCGCCTATCTGCTCGATTTCGGCCCGCGGATCCCGACGATTGCGGGCGGGCGCATCCTCGGCAGCGTCTATGACGTGCAGGCGGTCGATGTCGAGGTGCGCTGCGTCTTCACCAACACCGCCCCGACCGATGCCTATCGCGGCGCCGGGCGGCCGGAGGTGGCCTATGTGATGGAGCGCCTGCTCGACCTCGGCGCGGCCGAGTTCGGCATCGGGCGGGAGGAGATCCGCAACCGCAACTACATCCGTCCCGACCAGATCCCCTACACGAACTGCGTGGGCAATGTGATCGACTCCGGCCGCTTCGCCGAGACCCAGGCGCTTGCGCTCAAGCTCGCCGACTGGGAGGGTTTCCCGGCCCGGCGGGCGGAGAGCGCAAGGCGCGGCCGGCTGCGCGGGCGCGGGCTTGGCTATTTCATCGAGGCCTCGGGCGGCCAGCCGATGGAATGGGCGCGCGTCGTGATGCGCCCGGATGGCGGCGCGGACCTCTATGTCGGCACCTTCAGCCACGGCCAGGGGCATGAGACCGCCTACGCCCAGATCCTGCATCAGAAGCTCGGCATCCCCTTCGAGAAGATCCGCCTCCTGCAGGGTGATTCCGACCTGATACCGCAGGGCGGAGGGACCGGGGGATCGCGCTCCTCGCAGATGGGCGGGGTGGCGACGCTGCGCGCGGGCGAGCGTGTGCTGCAGAAGGCCAAGCGCATCGCCGCCCATCTGCTCGAGGTGGGCGAGGCCGACATCGAGCTGCGCGAGGGGCGCTTTTACGTCGCGGGCACCGATCTCTCGAAGAGCTGGGAGGAGGTGATCGCCGCCGCCTCCGACCCCGCGCGCCTGCCTCCCGGAGAGAGCCCGGGCCTCGATGAGCAGCTCACCTACAAGCGCGAGACCGAGTGCAATTTCCCCAACGGTTGCCATGTGGCCGAGGTCGAGATCGACCCCGAGACCGGGCAGGTCGAGCTGGTGCGCTACGCCGCGGTGGATGACGTGGGGGTGGTGATCAACCCGATGCTGGTGCACGGCCAGTGCCACGGCGGCATCATGCAGGGGCTCGGGCAGGCGCTGCTCGAACATGCCCGCTACGATGCCGAGACCGGGCAGTTCCTGACCGCGACCTTCCAGGACTATTGCATGCCGCGCGCTGCGGATGCGCCCTCCTTTGCGGTCGATCTCCACATCGTGCCCAACCCGTCCAACGAGCTCGGCGTCAAGGGCGCGGGCGAGGGCGGTGCCTGCGGTGCGCCGCCTGCCATCGTCTCTGCCGTCTGCGATGCGCTCGGCGTGCCGCATATCGACATGCCGATCACCCCTGAAAAGGTCTGGCAGGTGCTTGCGGCCAGACGGGCTGCAGCATGACGCAGCGTTTCATCCCGGCGCTGTTCATGCGCGGCGGGTCCTCCAAGGGGGTCTTCTTCCACGCCCGGGACCTGCCGGCCGAACGCTCGGCCATCGAGCCCATCCTGCTCGAGGTGCTGGGCAGCCCCGATCCCTACGGGCGGCAGCTCGACGGCATGGGGGGCGGCATCTCCTCGCTCTCCAAGGCGGTGATCATCGGGCCGCCGACCCGGCCTGATGCCGATGTCGACTATCTCTTCGCCCAGGTCGCGGTGGACCGGCCGGTGGTGGACTGGAAGGGCAATTGCGGCAACCTCTCCTCCGCCGTCGGGCCCTTCGCGGTGGATGAAGGCCTGGTGCCCGCCGCGGACGGCGAGGCGCTGGTGCGCATCCACCAGGTCAATACGCAGCGCATGATCCATGCCCGCTTTCCGGTCCGCGGCGGCCGGGCCGAGGTGCGCGGGGCAGCGACGGTCGCTGGCGTGCCGGGCAGCGGGGCGCCGATCCGGCTCGATTTCCTCTCGCCGGGCGGGGGGATCACCGGGGCTCTGTTGCCCACCGGTGCGGTTGCGGAGGAGATCGAGGGCCTGCCCTGCACCCTGATCGATTCCGGCCATCCGGTCGCCTTCTTCGCCGCCGCCGATCTCGGCCTGAGCGGGGCGGAATCCCCCGATGCCATCGAAGCCACACCGGGGCTGATGGCCCGCCTGGACCGGCTGCGCCGGCTGGCTGGCCTGCGGATGGGCCTGGGCGCAACGCCGGAGGAGGTGGGGCTTGCGGCCCCGCGCATCGCCTTGATCGCCCCCCCGCAGCCGGCACGGTTGCTCGATGCTTCGCTGCTGCCCGCCGAGGCGCAGGACATCATGGTGCGCATGCTCTCGATGGAGCGCGTGCACCGCGCCGTTCCGCTGACCGGCGCGCTGGCGCTCGCCACCGCCTGCCGCATCACGGGCAGCCTGCCCCATGCCTTCTGCCATGCGGCCGGAGAGGAGATCCGGATCGGGCATCCCTCCGGCACGCTGACGGTGGCAGCCCAGGTGAGGCAAGAGGATAGCGGCTGGCACGCCGAATCCGCTGCGGTGTTCCGCACCGCGCGCACCCTGATGAAGGGGGCGGTGGCCATCCGGGCTTGACCCCGCCGGTTGCGCGCGAAACCATCACGAGGCAAGCAAAGGAGGAAGGCGCGGCGATGGAGCGTTTCCGCATCGGCTATGTCGGGTGGGTTCCGCACCGCGCCTTTCTCGAGACTGTCGCGCGCGATCCGCGGCTCGAGGTGGTGGCGATCCCGATCGAGGCGCCGATCGAGGAGGCGATCGCGCAGCTTGCCACCTGCCATGGCTATTACGTGATGGCGGCGCGCGACGAGCTGCCCGCGCCGCTGCACGTGACGGAGGGGCTGCTCGCCCGGCTGCCCGGGCTGCTGGTGGCCGCCAGCTACGGCGCGGGCTATGACACCTGTGATCCGCGCGCCTGCACCGAAGCGGGGGTGCTGCTGATCAACCAGGCCGGCGGCAATGCCGAAGCGGTGGCCGAGCACACCATCGCGATGATGCTGGCCTGCCTCAAGCGCATCCCGGAAGCGCATGCGGCGATGAAGGCGGGCCAGGCCTTCAATCGCGCCGCGCTGATGGGCCGCGACATCCGCGGCATGACGGTGGGCTTGGTCGGCTGCGGCCATGTCGGGCGGCGGGTGGCCGAGATCCTGCGCACCGCCTTCTACTGCCGCATCCTGGCTGCCGACCCGTACGTGGAGGCGCAGACCCTCGCCGCCTTGGGGATCGAGAAGGTCTCACTGACGCAGCTGCTGCTGGAGGCGGATGTGGTGAGCCTGCACTGCCCGCTCACTGCCGAGACCCGCGGCATGATCGGTGCCGACGCCTTTCACGCCATGAAGCCCGGGGTGGTGTTCGTCACCACCGCGCGCGGCGGGATCCACGACGAGGCCGCCCTTCTCGAGGCGCTGAACTCCGGCCAGGTCGCGGCGGCGGGGATCGATGTCTGGAGCGTCGAGCCACCCCCGCCCGATCATCCCCTGCTGCATCACCCCAAGGTGATCGCCAGCCAGCACACCGCCGGCGTGACCGAACAGTCCCGCGCCGAGATCAGCCGCATCGCCGCCCAGGCCTTCAGCGAAGTGGCGGCCGGCCGGATGCCGCCGCGCGTCGTCAACCCCGAGGTGCTGCCGCGCTGGCGCGCCCGCTTTCAGGAACGGTTCGGCCGGCCGGTGAGCTGAGCCAGCACCGCATCCCCCATGGCCCGGGTGCCGATCGCCTCCTCTCCCGGGGCGGCGATGTCGGCGGTGCGTGCCCCGGCGCGCAAGGCGGCCTCCACCGCGGCCTCGAGCAGCGCCGCGTCCTCCGCCCGCTTCGCGCTCCAGCGCAGCAGCAGGGCCACCGACAGGATGGCACCCAGCGGATTGGCGATGCCGCGGCCCGCGATGTCGGGTGCCGAACCATGCACCGGTTCGTAGAGGGCGCGGCTGCCATCGGCATTGAGCGAAGCCGAGGGCAGCATGCCGAGGCTGCCTAAGATCGCCCCCGCCGCATCGGAGAGCACATCGCCGAAGAGATTGTCGGTCAGAATCACGTCGAAGCGGCGCGGCATCCGCGCCAGCTGCATCGCCGCGTTGTCGACCAGCATGTGCTCGAGCACGACATCGGGGAATTCGGCGGCGTGGATCGCGCTTACCACCTCTCGCCAGAGCGCGCCGGCCTCCATCACATTGGCCTTGTCCACGCTGGTCACATGGTTGCGCCGGCTGCGCGCAAGCTGGAAGGCGAAGCGGGCGGCGCGGGCGATCTCGGCCTCGCTGTAGCGGTGGGTGTTGATCCCGACGCGGTCGGGCGCCGCCCCCTCCACCCCGCGCGGCGTGCCGAAATACATGCCCCCCGTCAGTTCGCGCAGGATCACAAGGTCCACGCCCTGCACCACCCGCGGCTTGTAGGGGCTGGCTTCCAGCAGCGCATTGGACATCCGGACGGGACGGAGATTGGCGAAGAGGTCGAGCGCCTTGCGGATGCGCAGCAGGCTGCCCTTGCGTCGCTCCTCCGGCGGGACCATGCCTTGGTCGAGCGTGCCGGTCGCACCGAAGAGAATGGCATCGGCCTCCTCGATGCGCGCCCAGGTCTCCTCCGGCATCATGGTGCCGTAGCGCTGCCAGTTGATCAGGCCGAAGCTGCGCTCCTCGACGCTCGCTTCCAGGCCGCGATGCGCGATGAACCAGCGCAGCACGCGCACCGCCTGTTCGGTCACCTCGGGGCCGATGCCATCGCCCGGCAGGACCAGGATCTTCATCATGCGGGTCGGCCTTCCCTGCAACCCTCCGCGCCCGTCGGGCGGGCCACACTCTCCCAGGCCCAGGGGCGGGCCAGCCGGTCGCGCTCCCGCCAGGCCGCGATCGCCTGCGACTGGCGCAGGGTCAGTGCGATCTCATCCAGCCCGTGCAGCAGCGCCTCCCGCCGGCGGGGGTCGATGGAGAAGGGGATCTCCTCCCCCCGCGGGGTGATCACGAGCTGCCTCTCCAGGTCGACCGTGGTGCGCGCATTGCCGGGGGCCGCCTCGGTCTCTTCGGCGATGCGCCGGATCGCCTCGATCGGCAGGCGCACCGGCAGCAGCCCGTTCTGGAAGCAGTTGGCGAAGAAGATGTCGCCGAAGGAGGGCGCGATGACGCAGCGCACGCCCATCTCCATCAGCGCCCAGACCGCCCCCTCGCGCGAGGAGCCGCAGCCGAAATTCTCCCCCGCGAGCAGGATGGCGCTGTGTGCATATTCCGGCCGGTTGAGCACGAAGTGCGGATCGGCGCGCAGCCTCTCGAAGGCATAGGCGCCGAGCCCCTCGCGCCCCAGGCCGAGCAGGCGCTGGATCGGGATGATCACGTCCGTGTCGATGTTGGGCCGCAAGAGCGGGGCAGCAATCGCGGTCAGGCTGCGGAAGGGCTGCATGGGAAGCTCCTCGGATCGACGATCGCGCCGGCGAGAGCCGACGCCGCCGCGGTGGCAGGGCTCGCGAGGTGGGTGCGCGCGCCGGCACCCTGCCGGCCGACGAAGTTGCGGTTGCTGGTCGAGACGCAGCGCGCACCGGGCGGCACTGCCTCTCCGTTGGCGGCGACGCAGAGCGCGCAGCCCGGCTCGCGCCAGGAGAAGCCGGCGTCGCGGAAGAGGCGGTCCAGCCCTTCAGCCTCTGCCGCCTGCTTCACCATCTCGCTGCCCGGCACCACCCAGGCCGTCACCTGCGGGGCGATGCGCCGGCCGCGCAGGATGGCTGCCGCCTCGCGCAGGTCAGACAGGCGCGCATTGGTGCAGGAGCCGATGAAGACCCAGTCGATCGGCGTGCCCTCCAGCCGCTGCCCGGGCGAGAGGCCCATATAATCGAGCACCGCCGGGTCGGCATCCTCGGGCACCCGGCCGCTGACGGGGGCGACATGGGCAGGGCTGGTGCCCCAGGTGATCTGCGGTGCCACCTCCTCCATCGCGATCAGGTGATCGGCATCGAAGCGGGCATCGGGATCGGAGGGCAGGCGCTGCCAATCGGCCAGCGCCCTTTCCCATGCGCGGCCGCGCGGGGCGTAATCCCGTCCCTCGAGCCAGGCGAAGGTCGCATCATCGGGGGCGATCATGCCGATCTTCGCCCCCATCTCGATCGAGAGGTTACAGAGCGTCAGGCGCTGTTCGATGGCGAGAGCCCTGACCGCGCTGCCGGCATATTCGATGGCAAAACCGGTGCCGGCGCCCGCCCCCAGCCGGCCGATGGCATGCAGGATCATGTCCTTCGCACCCACGCCGGGGGCCGCCTGCCCCTCGAAGCGGATGCGCATGCGCCGCGGCTTGCGTTGCGGCAGGGTCTGGGTGGCCAGGGCATGGGCCAGCTCGCTCGCCCCGATGCCGAAGGCTAGCGCGCCCAGCCCGCCATTGGTGCAGGTGTGGCTGTCGCCGCAGACCAGGGTGAGCCCGGGCAGCACGAGGCCGAGTTCCGGTGCCATCACATGCACGATGCCATGGCCGCGGGCACCGGGCGGGAAATAGCGCAGCCCGGCCCTGGCCGCGTTCTCGCGCAGGGAACGCTCCAGCGCCTCGCCTGCCGGATGCGTCTCGGCGCTGCGGCCGGGGGCGGAGGAGAGGGCATGATCGGCCACCGCGAAGACCTTGTCGGGTTCGGCCACCCCGCGCCCCGCAGCGGCCAGCTCGCGCAACGCCCGCCCGACTGAGAGGTCATTCAGCAGCAGCCGGTCGAGATAGAGCAGCGACCAGCCCTCCCCCAGATCGGCCTCCACTTTGTGATCCCAGTTGCGGTCGAACTTGTTT
>JANWYF010000066.1 GCA_025057055.1 Rhodovarius sp.
AGGTTTTCCGTCACCTCGGCCCCGCTGCGCCGCGCCGCCGCCGCCAGCTCGCGCAGGATAGGCACCAGATCGCACTGGCGCGGCTTCTCGGTGCCCTCGCCGCGGGCGAAGGCGAGGTAGGTCTCCACCAGCCGCTCCATCTCCTGCACATCCTGCTCAAGCGCAGCGATATCCTCGGCCGTCTCGGGGCTGCGCGGCAGCATCGCCAGGGTGAGGCGCATGCGCGTGATCGGCGTGCGCAGGTCATGGCTGATGCCGGCGAGCATCTCGGTCCGCTGGGCGATGAAGCGGCGGATGTTCTCCTGCATCCGGTTGAAGGCGATGGCGGCCTGTCGCACCTCGGCCGCCCCCTCGGGCCGGATCGGCCCGACATCCCGCCCCTGGCCGAAGGCCTGCGCCGCATCGGCCAGCCGGCGGATGGCGCGCACCTGGATGCGCATGAACAGCACCGCAATCACCGCGACGATCAGGGCAAAGCCCACCAGCCAGACGACAAAGACCACGAAGGTGGTGGTGAAAAGCCGCTGCCTGGGGGCTGCCACCTCCAGCACGCCCTCGGGCAGCTGGACGCGGATGACGATGGTGCCGGGCGTGCCCACCCAATCGGCGTCGAAGGGCAGGCCGAGCTGGCGCTGCAGCGCGATGATCAGATCCTCCTCGAGCGGCAGGAAGGGCGACCAGGGCGGACGCCGCGGCACGAAGCCGAGCACCGCCCCGGGCTGCCAATCCGCCCGCAGGCCAAGGCGCAGCCGGGCCTGATCGAGCAGCGCGGCGCGCCCCTCCTCCTCCACCGCCGGCAGGCTGTGGGCGAGGAGTGCGACCTCCCCCGCCAGCGCATAGGTCAGCCGGCGCGAGATGATGCCCATATGCCCGTCGTAGAAGGAGATCAGCGCGACCGCCTGGATGACCAGGAGCGGTGCCAGCAGGATCAGCAGCAGCCGCCCCATCAGCCCGCGCGGCATCAGGCGCTGCAGCGCGCGCAACAGGGTGCTCAAGGCCTAGGGCCCCGGCCGCAGCACATAGCCGCGATGGCGGATCGTATGCAGGAAGCGCGGCTCGCGCGGGTCAGGTTCGATCTTGCGACGCAGCCGCGTCACCTGGACATCGACCGCCCGCTCCCCCGCCTCGGGCGTCCCGAGGGCGGCGGCGATCTCCTCCCGGCTCAGCACCTCCCCGGCGCGGCGGGCCAGCACGAGCAGCAACGCCGCCTCGCCCCCGGTCAGCCGCACCGTGCCGTCGGGGCCGCGCAGCTCCTGCCGGTCCGGCTCAAACCAGCGGTTGCCGAGCTGGATCGGCGCCTGCGCGGCGCGCGGTGCTGCCGGCGCGGCGCGGCGGAGGATGGTGCGGATGCGATGCGCAAGTTCCCGCGGGTCGAAGGGCTTGGCCAGATAGTCGTCCGCCCCCGCCTCGAAACCCGCCACCCGGTCGTCGGGGTCCCCGCGGGCAGTGAGCATGAGGATCGGCACCTGCTGCCCCGCCCGGCGAAGGGATCCGACCAGATCCAGGCCGCTTTCGCCCGGCATCATGACATCCAGCACGATCAGGTCGAAGGCGAAGGCGGCCAGCGCCGCGCGGGCCTCGGCCGCATCGGCGGCGACCGCCACGCGGAAGCCCTGCTCGGTCAGGAAGCGCTGCAGCAGGGCGCGCAGCCTCGCATCGTCATCGACCACCAGCAGATGCGGCTCACCGCTCATGACCTGAGCGCCCTCTCCATCCGCTCGACCTCGGCCCGCCCGGCCTCGTCCATCAGCCCGCGCATCACGCGGCGGAAGCCCTCAACGGCGGTGGGGCCCGCCTCGCGGTAGGCGCGCAGCAGCACCTCCTTCTGCGATTCGAACAGGCGGCGTTCCAGCGCCGCCCCCTTCTCGGTCAGGAAGAGCAGGCGCTGGCGCTTGTCGAGACGTCCGGGCTGCTGGTGGATATAACCCTGGGCGATCAGCGGCTGCAGCACCCGCCCCAGCGACTGCTTGGTGATGCCGAGGATGCCGAGCAGATCCCCCACCGTGATGCCCGGGCGACGGCCGACGAAATGCAGCACCCGATGGTGCGCCCGCCCCATGCCGAGTTCGGCCAGCAGCCGATCGGGCGGAGTGGTGAAGCCGCGATAGCCGAAAAAGAGCAAATCCTGCGCCAGCCGCAGTTCGGATTCGCGCAGGAAGAGCAGATCGCGCGCGGCCGGCGCGCTGCGCGGGGGATCGCTCATGGCTGCCATGCCCGGCGGTTTGGTCAGCATGGTTGGCGTTTCTCCCAGCGATGTTCTACACCTATCAGCCAGAACGCAACATCATTGCGCATTCGGCCGGTCCGGAGAAACACCATGGCTCTTCTCCCCTTCGACGACCGCGACGGCTTCATCTGGATGGATGGTGCCATGGTCCCCTGGCGCGAGGCGAAGCTGCATGTCCTCACCCACGCGCTCCATTATGCCAGCGCGGTCTTCGAAGGCGAACGCTGCTATGGCGGCCATATCTTCCGCCTGCGCGACCACACCCAGCGTCTGTTCGACTCGGCGCGGATCATGGGCTTCTCGATCCCCTACACGATGGAGGAGATCGATGCTGCCTGCATCGCCACCCTCAAGGCCAATGGCCTGACCGAGGCCTATGTCCGGCCGATCGCCTGGCGCGGGGCGGAGGAGATGGGAGTCGGCGCCAAGGCGACCAAGATCCATGTCGCGATCGCGGCCTGGGACTGGGGCGCCTATTTCGGCATCGAACAGCGGATGAAGGGGGTGCGCCTTGCCCTCTCCACCTGGCGCCGCCCCGCCCCCGATACCGCCCCGACAGCGGCCAAGGCGGCCGGGCTTTACATGATCGGCACCCTCGCCAAGCACGCCGCCCTCGATGCCGGCTTCGACGACGCCTTCATGCTCGACTACAAGGGCGACATCGCCGAGGCGACCGGGGCCAATGCCTTTTTCGTCATCGATGGAGCGATCCACACGCCGACCCCGACCTGCTTCCTCGACGGCATCACCCGCCGCAGCGTGATGGCACTCGCCCGGCGGCGCCAGATGACGGTGATCGAGCGCGTCATGCCCGCCTCCGACCTCGCGCGCGCAAGCGAAGTCTTCCTCGCCGGCACCGCGGCCGAGGTGACTCCGGTCGCCTGCATCGGCGAGTACCGCTACACTCCCGGCCAGATCACCCGCACCCTGATGGAGGACTACAGCGCCCTGGTGCGCCAGCCGCCGCAGGAGGTGGCGCGGATCCTGGGATGAGGGGTAGCGCCCCGCGGCGGTCCGGGCCGCATTCCAGGCCAGCCCCGCCCCGCCCCGACGCCCAAGATGCGCAAAGCACAGCCCCGCCCCGCTGGTCCCCCGCCCGATGAGGCCGCGCTGCACGCCGCAGCCCTCGCCCATCTCGCCCGCTTCGCCGCCACCGAGGCAGGGCTGATTCGCGTGCTCGCCAACCGCATCCGGCGCTGGGCCCGCCGGGCAGAGGCCGAGGGGCGCGAGGTCGAACAGGAGACCGCCGCGGCCCTGGCGCTCGCCCGGCGCATCGCCGCCCGGCTGGTCGCCGCCGGGGCGGTCGATGACGCGGCCTTCGCCGCGGCACGCGCCCGGCGCCTGGCCCGGGCCGGCCGGTCCCGGCGCGCAGCGGCAGCCCATCTCGCGGCGCGCGGCGTGGATGCCGAGACAGCAGCCCGCGCCTTGGCCGAGGCGCCGTCGGAAACCGACGCGGCCCTCGCCCTCTGCCGCCGTCGCCGCATCGGCCCCTTCGCCCCTGCGCCGCCGGGGCCGGAGGAGCGGCGGCGGGCGCTCGCCATCCTCGCGCGCGCGGGCTTCGGCCGTGAGGTGGCCGAAGCGGCGCTCGCCACCCCGCGCGAGGAGGCGGAGCTTCGCCTGGCCCGGCTCAGGGCGTGAGCGAGGCGCGCTTTTCCGCCCAGGGCTTCCGCCGCGGCCTCCTCGCTGCGCTGCCGATCCTGCCGAGCCTGATCCCCTTCGGCCTGGTGGTCGGGCTCGAATCGGCGGCGCGCGGCCTCTCCCTGGCCGAGGCGGGGCTCATGTCGCTCCTCGTCTTCGCCGGCACGGCACAGCTCGTCGCGCTCGGCGCCTGGGCAGATCCGGTGCCCCTTCTCGCCGTCACCCTGGCCGCCCTGGTGGTCAATCTGCGCATGGCGCCGATGACGGCGGCCCTCGCCCCGCTGTTCCATGGACAGCGCGGCCTTCGGGTGTGGGCCACGCTGTTCACCGTGACCGACCATTCCTTCGCCCTGGGCGTGCGGGAGCTGCGGGCCGGCGGGCGCGACGGCGCCTTCCTCCTCGGCATCGGGCTGCCCACCTGGCTGTTCTGGACTCTCTGCGTCACGGCGGGCCATGTGCTCTCCGGCGCGGTCGCGCTCTCGCCCCAGCATCCGCTGCTGTTTGCAGGCCTGGCCAGCATGGCCGCGCTGGTCGCGACGCTCTGGCGCGGCCCGGGCGATGTGCTGCCCTGGGGGGTGGCCGGTGCGGTCGGCCTTGCCATCCATGCGCTCAGCCTGCCTCAGCCCTGGCCGGTGCTGGCTGGGGCACTGGCGGGCAGCGCCGCGGGTGCTTGGCGCGACGGGCGGCGATGACGCTGCGGGCCGATGTGCTGGTCGGCATCCTCTGCATGGCGCTGGTCACCTACGCCGTCCGTG
This sequence comes from Rhodovarius sp., assembly GCA_025057055.1. Lineage (GTDB taxonomy): Bacteria > Pseudomonadota > Alphaproteobacteria > Acetobacterales > Acetobacteraceae > Rhodovarius. The sequence continues at coordinate 4,621 of JANWYF010000066.1, forward strand.
CCGGCGGCTTCGCGGCCCTGCGCAGCTTCCGCCCGCCGCGTTTCGTCGAACGGATGCTGCTGCACCTGCCGGGGTCGATCTTCATCGCCTTCATCCTGCCCGGTGCGGCGGCGCATGGGCTGCCCGGGCTGGCCGCGGCGGTCGCCGCCGCCGTGGCGATGCGCCTAAGCGGCCGGCTCACGCTCTCGATCCTACTCGCGGTGGCGGCGCTGTGGGGGATGAAGGGCGGCTGATCCCCTCCCCTGCCTCCAGCTCCGCATCCGCAGGAGGGCAGCCGGGTCAGAGCGTGAACAGCCGCCCCACCGCCGCCGGCACCACCCTCTCGCCATAGGCGGCGGTCAGCGCCTGCACCGCCCGCCAGCCGGTGCAATGGGCGGGGATGATCAGCCGCGGGGCGTATGGCCCCATCGCCGCCACGGTCTCCGGGATGATCGCCTCATTCTCGCCCGAGAGGTGCAGGCCGCCGATCACGGCATGCAGCGGCTCACCGGGAAAGGCCTCCCGCGCCGCCTGCAGCACATTGACGATCCCGGCATGGGAGCAGGCCGAGAAGACGACGATCCCGCGCCCGGCGAGGCGGACGGCGAGGAAGCGCTCATCCATCAGCAGCTCATCCGGCTCCCAGGGCGCATCCTCGCCCGCGCGCGCGACCTGGCCGGGCAGGCCGCGCTCGAAGCCGCTTCGGCGCGGTATCTCGCCGCTCACATAGAACAGGTCATCGAGCAGCAGCGCGGCCTCTCGCGTCACCACCGGGATCGCGCCCATCCCCGCCCAGGCCGCGGGTTCGGGCACGCGCTCCATCGGCAGCACGCCGCCATCGGGCTGGCGCGAGCCGCGTTCGCGAAACATCCCCGGGTGCAGATAGAGCGGCAGCGGGCCGCAACCCGCAGCCCGGCGCTGCCGCAACACCTCCGGCAGGCCGCCGGCATGGTCCCAATGCCCGTGCGAGAGGACCATGGCCTCGATCCCCGCCACCTCGATGCCAAGGCGCGCGATATTGCGCGCGATGGCCCACTCCGCCGGCCCGCCGTCAAAGAGCAGCCGCCGCGGCCCGCCCGGCCCGTGGGCGGTGATCAGCAGCGCAAGGCCATGCGCCGCGCAGCAGATCGCCGCCCCCGACATCCGCTGCATGCCGAAGCGGCGCAGCAGCTGGCGTTCGCCCTGCACGAAGGGCGGCAGGCGCGAGAGCATGTCGACCGCATTGTCGACCAGGACCAGGACCTCGACCCGCTCCGCCGCTGCCGGGATCATCGCGCCATCCTCCCCCAAGCGAGGCTCGCCCGCCCCACCGCGCCTGTCGAGGGGCGGGCCGGTTCGGTCTATTCGTCCTCCTCCTCCGCGGAGAGCGGGGCGACAGGCAGCAGATGCGTCTCCTTGACCGAGGCCAGCGCGACATCGACAGCGAGCCTCTCGAGCCCCGGCAGGTTGCGCACATGGGCGGCGAGGAACTCCTCCAGCGCCGCCAGATCGGCAAGGCGCAGCTTGAGCAGATAGGGCCACTCGCCGCTCATCCGGTGGCATTCCAGCACATTGGGATGGGCCGCCATCGCGTTGCGGAAGGCACCCTCCTGCCGGCCGGGCCGGATCGCAAGGCGCACGAAGGCCAGCAGCGGGCAGCCGACCTGGACCGGATCGAGCAGGGCATGCCAGCCGCGGATGACCCCTCGCTCCTCCAGGCGTTTCTGCCGTTCGGCCGTGGCGGAGACCGACAGGCCCGCGATCTTGGCGAGATCGGCAAGACCCGCCGCGCCATCGGCCTGGACGGCGATGGCGATCTTCCGGTCGATCTCGTCCATGGGCAGAGGATATCCGGTTCCGGGCGCGCTTGAAAGGAAGGAATGGCGAGGACGCGCCATTCCCCCCGGCTTGGCACCGACAGGCCTCCGCGGCCAGCCGATCCGGCCGGGCGTGCGGCCGGCCGGCCCCGGTCAGATATAGTGTTCGGTCAGCGGCGCGAAGCCGTTGAAGCCCTGGCTCGCATAGGTGGTGACATAGGCGCCGGTGGCCCGGATGGTCACCCGATCCCCCTCGGCGAGGGCGAGCGGCAGGCGGTAGTTCGCCTTCTCGTAGAGGGTGTCGACGCTATCGCAGGTGGGCCCTGCGATGGTCACCGGCCCCTCCGGCGTCCCGTCATGCGGGGTGCTGAAGGTGTAGCGGATCGCCTCGCCCTCGGTCTCGGCCAGGCCGCCGAAGCGGCCGATGTCGAGATAGACCCAGCGCACCGGGTCGTCCTCGGCCTTGCGGGAGACGAGCACCACCTCGCTCACCACCGTGCCGGCATCGGCCACCAGGTAGCGACCGGGCTCGATCACGATCTCGGGCAGGGCATTGCCGAAATGCTCGGCCAGCGCGCCCATGATCGCATCGCCGAAGGTCTCGATCTCCGGCACCTCGGTGCGGTAGCGGACGGGATAGCCGCCGCCGAGATTGACCATCCGCAGCCGGATGCCGGCCGCCGCCAGGTCGGTGAAGACGGTGGCCACCTGCGCGATCGCCGCCTTGTAGGGGGCGGGCGAGGTCTGCTGGCTGCCGACGTGGAAGGAGATGCCGTAGGGATCCAGCCCGAGCTTCCCGGCCAGCGTCATCAGCTTGACGGCCATCGCCGCCTCGCAGCCGAATTTGCGCGACAGCGGCCACTCCGCCCCCTCGTTGGCGACGAGCAGGCGGCAATAAACCTGCGCCCCCGGCGCGGCGCGGGCAATCTTGCGCAGCTCGGCCTCGCTGTCGAAGGCGAACATGCGCACCCCGGCGGCGTAGGCCGCGGCGATGTCGCGCTCCTTCTTGATCGTGTTGCCGTAGCTGATGCGCGACCCGTCCGCTCCGGCGGCCAGGCACATCTGCACCTCCTGCCAGGAGGCGGCATCGAAGAAGGAGCCGAGGCGGACCAGCCGCTCGAGGATCGGGGCGGCCGGATTGGCCTTCACCGCGTAGTAGATCCGCGCGAGCGGCAGCGCCGCCTTGAGCCGGCGGTAGTTGCCCTCCACCCGGTCCACGTCGAGGACGAGGCAGGGCGTGGCGAGCGCATTCTCGGCGATGAAGCGGGCGATCTTGTCGGTCATCGCACCGGCCCCCTTTTCCACTCCTATGGAACCGCCCACTGCCGCGGGCAGGCCCCCAGTTGACGAACGGTCGAACGAACCAGCGACCAGAAGAAAACCGCCAGACCGAAGCCTGACGGGGTTGCCAGAACGCTTGACGTCGTTGCGTAAACCTTGCGCCGCGGTGGCAGAGGGACCGAAGCCGCCTGCTCCGTGGGCCTGGGGCCAGAGGCACGTGCGTACTGCGTCTGCGCGGCGCATTACCCCCCTGCGCCCGGGGACGCAAGGGGATTCGCACCCGCCGCCGAAGATTTTTCGCGCCGGCCCCGGGGCGTGGCCGGAAACTGCCGCCCCGTTGGCCGAGGCTGCCGGGCGGAATGCCGGATGGCCCGGGGGCGCCGCCGAAGGCTTTCCGGCCGGCCCGGCCGCGGCTACTTGACCAGCCGCTGCAGCTCCTCGAGCGCCTGCGCCAGCCGCGCCTGCAGCACGCCCAGCGCCTCGGCATTGGCCTTCTGGATGAGTTCGGCCACCTCGCGCAGATCGGCCATCGCCCTCTCATAGGCGGC
>JANWYF010000078.1 GCA_025057055.1 Rhodovarius sp.
TATCACGACGAAAGGCCAACAGCGAGAGGCAAGCGAGGAGCCCCGGCAGCCACAGGCCGAAGCGGGCGAAAGGGGTCGCCTCGCCGGGCCCGGGAAGGGCCACGACCTGCCACCCCCTCGCCCCGAGGGGAAGCCGCACCACCTCCCGCCCCGCCGAGTCATAGACCGCCGAGATGCCGGTCTGCGCCACCCGCACCATGGGCAGACCCTCCTCCACCGCCCGCAGCCGCGCCGCCGCCAGATGCTGATAGGGCCCGGCCGAGACGCCGAACCAGGCATCATTGGTGAGGTTGAGCAGCCATGCCGGCCGGTCCGGGCCGCTGACCCGGCCGGTGAAGATGACCTCGTAGCAAATCAGCGGAGAAAAGGGCGGTATGCCCCCCGGTGCCAGGGTGACCAAGCCGGGCCCGGGCGAGAAATCCATCCCCCCCACCACCATCCGGATCGGCAGCAGCCCAGCGAGCGGCATATATTCCCCGAACGGAACGAGGTGGAACTTGTCATAGACCGCACTCACCCCCCCCTCGGCATCGACGCCGACGAGGCTGTTGAAGACCCGGGCAAGGCGGCCGTCGGGCCGCCACTCGGCGCGCATGCTGCCGGCCAGCAGCATCGCCCCGGGGCCGATCGCCGCCGCAGCGAGCCGTCGCGCCTCGGCATCCTCGGCCAGCAGGAAGGGGCTTGCCGTCTCCGGCCAGATCACCACGACCGGCCGGCCCGGCAGAGCAGCCCGCGCCGCCTCGGCCGCCTCGGCGCTCGCCTCCAGATAGCGGCGGAAGATCGGCCAGCGCTGGTCGGGCTGCCATTTCACGTCCTGCGGCACATTGGCCTGCACCAGGGCAAGGCCAACCCCCTGGTCGGGCGGCGCCGGCTGAGCCAGCCGCCAGGCGCCAAAGCCGACCCAGGCCGCAAGCATCGCCGCCCCGCCGGCCAGCGCCCGCCGCATGCCGAGATGGGGCAGGGCAGCGACCAGCACGGTCAGGAAAGAGAGACCATGCACGCCGACCACCGCCGCCGGCTGCAGCGGCAGCGGATGGAAGGCCCAGACGGTGCCGAGCAGGTTCCACGGAAACCCAGTGAAGGCGACGCCGCGCAGCATCTCGGCCAGCACCCAGGCCCCAGCGAAGACCAGCACCCGCCGCCAGCCCGGGCGCGTGGCGAAGGCCGCGAGCACCGGCAGGGCGGCGAAGACCGCGAGAGGCAGCGCAATCCCGGGGGCGGCGAAGGGCACGAGCCACCACCAGCGCGTGATGTCGGTGAACAGCGCGTGGGTCAGCCAATAGAGGCCAAGCGCGTGATGCCCCCAGCCGAAGGCGAGGCCGAGAAGCAGCGCCTGCCGCCAGCCGGCCGCCCGCCCCGCGAGGCGCAGCAGCAGCGGCAGAGCGATCGCGAGCGCCGGCAGCAGATGGAGCGGCGGCAGGGCGAGCGCGGCGAGCGCCCCGGCGCCGAGGGCGAGCAGGACCTCACGCCGCAGCGATGAGGGGGTGGCGGGGGCAGTCATCGGCCGCCGGGCTATCCCGGGCGGAGCAGGCAGGCAACCGCGGCTTCCCGGCAGAGCCCTCTGCCTCGCGCGAAGGGGCCTTGCCTACTCGGCGGCGGCGCGGGCGGCCGGCGTGCCGGGGCGGCGCAGGCGCAGGCGGCGGATCCGCCGCGCATCGGCCTCGAGCACCAGGAACTCGAGCCCCGAGGAGGGGTGGCTGATCAGCTCCCCCTTCGCCGGCACCCGTCCGGCCAGGGTGAAGACCAGGCCGCCCACCGTATCGATGTGCGCCGCCCGCTCCTCCTCGGTCAGCACCGGGCCGAAGCGGGCCTCGAAGGCGGCGATCGGCAGGCGGGCGTCGATCTCCACCGTGCCGTCCGGGCGTTCGATCAGCTGGGGCCCCTGCACCTCGTCGTGCTCGTCGGCAATATCGCCGACGATGGTCTCGACCAGATCCTCGATGGTGACGAGCCCGTCGATGCCGCCATACTCGTCGACCACCAACGCCATGTGGGTGCGCTGTTCGCGCATGCGCAGCAGGAGATCGAGCACCGGCACCGAGGGCACGACGAGAAGCGGTTTGCGCAGGATCTCCTTGAGGGAGAAGGGACCGGGCCGGCCGATCCGGGCGAAGATGTCGCGAATGTGGACCATGCCCAGAATGTCATCGAGCTGGCCCTGATAGACGGGGTAGCGCGAATGCCCCTCGCGCTGGACGGCGGCGATGGTCTCCTCGAGCGAGAGATGGGCCGGCAGGGCGACGATATCGGCGCGCGGGATCATCACATCGGCCGCGGTGCGGTCGCGCAGCGCCAGGACATTGGCGAGCAGCAGACGCTCATGCGCCGAGAGTTCGGGCGGTGCGGCGGCCGTGCCCTTGCCCGGCGCGCCCTCGATCAGCTCCTCCATCCGGCCGCGCACCGTCTCGGGCGGGCGGCGGCGCAGGCGCCGGGCTAGGCGCTCCAGCCAGAGGCGGGCCGGCCGCGCGGGGGCGTCGTTCATGCGCGCCGCCAGGGATCGGGCAGGCCGATCGCGCGCAAGGCCCGCGTCTCGGCCCGCTCCATCCGCCGTGCCTCGCCGGCCGAGAGATGGTCATGCCCCAGCAGATGCAGCAGCCCATGCACCACGAGATGCGCGGCATGGGCGGCGAGCGGCTTGCCGGCCGCGGCGGCCTCGCGCCGGATGGTGCCAAGGGCGAGCGCGACATCGCCGACCCCCTCGGCGGCCGGGAAGCTCAGCACATTGGTCGGCTTGGCGCGGCCGCGATGGGCGTGGTTGAGCAGGCGCAGCCGCCGATCATCGGCGAGCAGGACGCTCGCCTGCACCGGCCGCCCCGCCACCCGGCAGGCGCTGGCCGCGGCCCGCCGCACCAGCCGCTCGATCCGCGGCAGCAGCTGCCGCCAGCGGCGGCATTCCGTCACTACTTCGATCGTGACCGGCGGCGGGGCCGGCGCGCGGCTACTTCGATCCGGCATGGTCGGCTGCCCAGCCGCGGGAACGGCGGGTCTGCGCCTGGGGGGCGGGTTCCCCAGCTTCGGCATAGGCCTGGACGATGCGCCCGACCAGCGGATGGCGCACCACATCGCCCTCGGCGAAGCGCATGATCGCCACCCCCGGCAGATCGGCCAGGATGCGCGCGGCATGCTCAAGCCCGGAAGGCGTGCCGGCCGGCAGATCGACCTGGGTCGGATCGCCGGTCACCACCATCCGGCTGCCCTCTCCGAGGCGGGTGAGAAACATCTTCATCTGGGCGGGGGTGGTGTTCTGCGCCTCATCGAGGATGGCATAGCAATGGGCCAGCGTGCGCCCGCGCATGAAGGCGAGCGGGGCGATCTCGATCTCCCCCTGGCTCATGCGCCGGGCCAGCTGATCGGCGGGCAGCATGTCGTGCAGCGCATCGTAGAGCGGGCGCAGATAGGGATCGACCTTCTCCTTCATGTCGCCGGGCAGGAAGCCCAAGCGTTCCCCCGCCTCCACCGCGGGGCGGGAGAGCAGGATGCGCTCGACCCGCCCGGCGAGCAGCATCGCCACGCCCTGGGCGACGGCGAGATAGGTCTTGCCCGTCCCCGCCGGCCCGATGCCGAAGGTGATCTCGTGACGGCCGAGCAGGTCCATGTAGCGCGCCTGCGCCGGGCTGCGCGGGGCCACCACGCCCTTGCGGGTGCGGATCTGCGGCAGGTCGCGCAGGGGCAGGCGCGGTTCGCGGTCGCGCTCGCCCTCGGCCAGGCGCAGCGCCGCCTCCACCTGGGGCAGCGAGCAGCCCTCCCCGCGCTCCAGCCCGCGCCAGAGGGTGCGCAGCGCCGATTCGGCGACCACCGTCGCCTCCACAGGGCCAGAGATGCACAGGCCGCGGCGGCTGCGATCGACCCGCACCCCAGCCGCGCGTTCCACCCTGGCCATGTGCTCGTCATGGGCGCCGAAGAGCTGCTGGAGCAGCCGGTTGTCCTCGAAGGGCAGGATGACGGAACGGCAGCCAGTGGCGTTGGCGGGGGCGGGGCGGCTGGTCAGCATCCGGTTCAAGCGGCGTCTCTCTCCGGCGGGCGGGTCGATGCGTCCTGCAGGATGCAGGTCAGGGAGTTGGCGGTGGCGGCGATGGCGGTCATGGTCAGGATGGCGCCGGGCGGCGCATCGGCCCTGGCATGGACCGCCTGCAGCCAGGGCGAACGGCCCGCGATCTGGCCCGGATGCCGCCCGGGGCCGGTGACCAGCACCGGGAAGCTCTGGCCGATGCGCGCACGATTGAAGGCGAGCTGCTGGGCCGAGAGGAGCGCCTGCAGTTCGGCCAGGCGGGCCTCCTTCACCTCCTCGGGCACCTGGCGCGGCAGCCGTGCGGCAGGTGTTCCGGGGCGAGGGGAGTATTTGAAGCTATAGGCGCCGGCGAAGCCCACCTCCCGCACCAGGCGCAGCGTCGCTTCATGGTCGGCCTCCTCCTCGCCGGGATGGCCCACGATGAAGTCGCTGGTGATCGCGATATCGGGCCGGGCGGCCCGCAGCTTCTCGACAAGGCGCAAGTAATCGGCCGCGCTGTGCCCGCGGTTCATCGCGGCCAGCACCCGATCCGACCCCGACTGCACCGGCAGGTGCAAGACCGGCATCAGCTGCGGAATGTCGCGATGGGCAGCGATCAGGTCATCGGACATGTCGCGCGGGTGGGAGGTGGTGTAGCGGATCCGCGCGAGGCCCGGGATCTCGGCGAGCATGGCGATCAGCCGCGCCAGGCTGCCTGCCCCCTCGCCGTGATAGGCGTTCACGTTCTGGCCGAGCAGCGCAATCTCTCGCGCCCCGGCGGCGACCAGCGCGCGCGCCTCGGCCAGCACGGCGGCCGCGGGGCGGGAGGTCTCGGCCCCCCGCGTATAGGGCACCACGCAGAAGGCGCAGAATTTGTCGCAGCCCTCCTGCACCGTCAGGAAGGCGGTGACGCCCTGCGGCGCCCGCGCCTCGGGCAGATGGTCGAACTTCGATTCCTCGGGAAAATCGGTCTCCAGCACCAGGCCTGCGGCACGCGAGGCGCGCGCGACCATCTCGGGCAGGCGGTGGATGGTCTGCGGGCCGAAGACGATGTCGACATAGGGGGCGCGGGCGGCGATCTCCTCGCCCTCGGCCTGGGCGACGCAGCCGGCCACCGCCAGCACCATGCCCTGCCCGGCCGCGGCGCGCGCCTCTTTGACCGCGCGCAGGCGCCCGAGTTCGGAGAAGAGCTTCTCGGTCGCCTTCTCGCGGATATGGCAGGTGTTGAGGATGACCATATCCGCCTCCTCCGCCCGCTCAGTCGGAGCGAAGCCGAGCGGCGCCAGCACCTCGGCCATGCGGGCGCTGTCATAGACATTCATCTGGCAGCCCCAGGTGCGGATCAGGAGCTTCTTCATCGGCCGGCAAACCCATGCTGCCGCGAATTGGCGGCGGGGCTGCACATGCGGATGGCAGGCTGGAGGGTCAAGCGCTTCCTGCCCGGCGAAGGGCAGGCCTGCAGCTGGGACGGGGCAACCGGCGCGATTCCCTCATCGTTCCGTGGGTAAAGCTTCCAGAAAGCGCCCGGTCGGGTCAAGCATCGCGCATCGGCCGCACCGGGGGAGGCAGCGGCTGGGCGGGGCGGCTCTGGCGCAGGGCGGCCGCGCTCAGCGCAACGATCCGCCCGACCTCTTGCGCCATCAGCTTGCGGTTCGGGATCGCCTCGGGCGGGAAGGGTTCGTGCAGGACGATGGTGCAGCGCGTGCCGGCCCGCCGCAACAGCCGCCAGGCATGGCTGGCCGTGCCCATATCCCCATACCAGGCGAAGATCGGCCGATCGCGCCGGCAGGCCGGCAGCCCGCCCATGCGGTCATAGACGATGGTCACCGGCTGGACGAGGCGCGCCGCCCCGGCCACCGCAAAGAAGGCCGAACGGAAGGGCAGCACCCGCGCCCCGTCGCTCGTCGTGCCCTCGGGGAAGAGGATCAGGCTCTCCCCGGCAGAGAGGCGGGCGGCGATCTCGCCCGCCTCCTCTCCGGTGCGCGCCCGGCTGCGGCTGACGAAGACGGTCCGCCCGAGCTGCGCAACCCAGCCGATCAGCGGCCATTCCCCGACCTCGGCCTTGGAGATGAAGCGCGCATCGAGCACGCCGCCCAGGGCGGGGATGTCCAGCCAGGAGGAGTGGTTGGAGACGAAGAGCACCCGCCCCCCGGGCGCCGGCTGGCCCACCACCTGCAGCCTGAGGCCGATCAGCCAGCAGAGAATGCGCCAGTAAAGGCGCGGGAAGGCGCTCTTGCCCCGCCCGGGCAGCAGCAGCAGCACCGCCTGGATGGGCATGCAGAGCAGCGTCCAGATCAGCGCCGAGATGATGCGGCGCACGGCGCGCAACCGCCCGCCGAGCGGGCGTTCCTCCATCACGTCGCGCAGCGCGGCCAGGGGCAGGCGCGGCCGGAAGCGCAGCGGCTTGCGGCGCATCAGGCGCCGCGGGCGGCGGGTGTCCTCGGTGCTGCGGGCGGTATCGGCCATGCGACGGCGGAGGCTCAAGTCACAGCTCCTTTGCGGTAGCCGCTGACCGGCTGCGATGCAATGACAGCCGCAAGAAGCCTCCGTGAAGCGCTGATGACGGCCCTGCTCGCTCAGCGCAGGCTGTCCAGGAAGCGCGCCGCCTGTGCGCGCATCGCCGCCACGCGGGCCGGATCCATCCGCGCGAGCGTCCTGAGCGGCATCGCCATGCGCGGATTGGCCGCCAGCTGGTCGCGGTGGCGGGCGATGAAATCCCAGTAGAGGAAGTTGAAGGGGCAGGCGCGCGGGCCCACCGCCGCCTTCACGTCATGCGCGCAGCCGCGGCAATAGTCGCTCATGCGATGGATGTAGGCGCCGGAGGCGGCATAGGGTTTCGAGGCCATGATCCCGCCGTCGGCGAAGATCGCCATGCCGTGGGTGTTGGGCAGTTCCACCCATTCGATGGCATCGGCATAGACCGCGAGATACCAGGCGTTGATCTCGCGCGGGGCGATGCCTGCCAGCAGCGCGAAATTGCCCGTCACCATCAGGCGCTGGATGTGATGGGCATAGGCCATATCCCGCGTCTGGCGCACCACGGCGCGCAGGCAGGCCATGGAGGTGGGCGCGCCCCAGTAGAAGCCAGGCAGGGGCCGGTCCGCCCCCAGCGCATTGAGCTCGGCATAGCGCGGCATGTGCAGCCAGTAGATGCCGCGCACATATTCGCGCCAGCCCAGGATCTGGCGGATGAAGCCCTCGACCGCGGGCAGCGGCGCATGGCCCGCCCGCCAGGCGGCCTCGGCCGCCGCGCAGACCTCCCGCGGCAGCAGCAGCCCGATATTGAGGCTGGTCGAGAGCAGGGAGTGAAACAGCGTCTCCTCCCCTTGGGCCATCGCGTCCTGATAGTCCCCGAAGAAGGGCAGGCGGTGGCGGATGAAATCCTCGAGCGCGGCCAGCGCCTGGGCGCGCGTGACCGGCCAGCCGAAGCCATCGAGGCTGCCGAAATGGTCGGGGAAACGCGCCGCGACCAGGGCCATCACCTCGCGCACCACGGCATCCGGCGGAAAGCGAAGCGGCCGCGGCGGCACAAGGCCTGGGGGGAGGGGCTTGCGGTTCTCGGCGTCGAAGTTCCAGCGCCCGCCCGCGGGGTCGGCGCCCTCCATCAGCAAGCCGGTGCGCCGGCGCATCTCGCGGTAGAAGAACTCCATGCGCAGCTGCCGCCGCCCCGCGGCCCAGCGGCGGAAGAAGGCGAGGCTGCAGAGGAACCGGTCATCGGGCCGGATCTCGACCGGCAAGCCGAGAGCGGCCTGCCAGCCCGCCATCTCCTGGGCGAGGCGCCATTCCCCGGGCTCGGTCACCACCACCCGGGCGGGAGAGAGCTCGCGCACCGCCCGCGCCAGCTCTCCGCCCAAACTGCCGGTATTGGCCGGATCATCCAGGCGCACATGCCTGACCCGGATGCCGCGCGCGGCCAGTTCGGCCGAGAAATGCCGCATGGCCGAGAGCACCAGCACGATCTTCTGCGGATGGTGCGGCACATAGCGGCATTCGGCCGCCACCTCGGCCAGCAGCACCACATCCCGCACGGGGTCGAGGTCCGCCAGCGCCGACAGCCCCGCCGAGAGCTGATCGCCGAGGATGAGGCGCAGGGCGCCGATGCCGCTCATGCCGGCGCGTAGGTCACGAGGCTGCCGTCATCACCGCGGACGGCATAGCCGACCCAGCGTCCGAGCGCGTCATATTCGACCCGTGCCTCGACATCGCCGGCCAGCTGCAGGATCAGCCCGCCGCCCGGCCGGGGCTCGCGCCGCATGCGCAGGTTAAGCAGCCGCGGTTCGGTGGTGCCAAAGAGCGGCACCCGGCCGAAGCGCCCCCCCTCCCACCAGGACATGGGTGCCGCATCGGCCGGCAGGCGTTGGCTTCCCCCTGGGCCTTCCAGCAGCACCGCATCAGGCTGGGCTTGCGCGCGCGCCTCGACGATGCGGCCGTTGCGGTTGTGCCAGGACTCCACCGAGACGAAGCGCCCGCCGCGTGTGACCTCGCGGTAGCGGTGCTCATAGCGGTAGACGACGACACCGAGCACCCGCGGCGTGACCGAAAGGTCGGAATGCGCCACCACATCCTCCCCCCGGCGGGTGAAGGTGACGACGTGGCTGCCGATCTCGCTGCCCTCGCGCAAGATGCGCCAGCGATAGGGCGCAGGCGTCGGCAGTTCGGCCACGGCCGGGCGGGTGGCCAGGGCTGGCATCAGCAGCGCGAGATCACGACGGGTCAGGGGATGGGGCATGGCCGGCCGAGGAGATAGCCGCCAGTCCGGCCGGCACAAGCCGGCCCGGCCTGCCCGGCGCCCCGGCGGGCGGAGCGAGGGCCCGGCCCCTGCGCCTGGCCCCGCCTCTCCATGCCGGCGCGGCCCTCAGCCCCCGCGGCTGCGCAGGCTGCCCCGACCGCCATCGACCGCGATGATCTGCCCGGTAATCCAGCCCGCGGCGGGCGAGAGCAACAGATCGGCCAGGGCGGCGACGTCCTCGGCCTCACCCAGGCGCGGGATCGGATGGAGCTTGGCGATCGCCTCCGCGAGCTGCGGATGGCGCGTCAGAGGCTCGGCCATGCGGGTGCGGGTCAGGCTCGGGGCAATGCAGTTGACGCGCACCGCCGGGGCCAGCTCCGCCGCGAGCGCCAGGGTCAGGCCCTCCACCGCCGCCTTGGCCGCGGCGATCGCGGCATGCTGCGGAAAGCCGGTGCGCGCGGCCACGCTGCTGAAGAAGAGGATGCTCCCCGGCGTCCCGCCCGCCGCCGCGGCCTCGGCCAGGGCCGGTGCAGCCGCCTGCGCGGCCAGCAGGGCAGAGAGCGCATTGACACGGAAGCACTCCATCACCTCCGCCTCGCTCAGCCGCGCGAGGGGCTTGAGCAGGATCGACCCCACCGCGACCGCAAGGCCCGTCAGCGGCGGGCGGAGCACGGCGCGCAGCGCCGCCGCATCGGTGGCATCGGCGATGGCCACCTCCGCCCCCGGCAGCGAAGCCAGAAGCGCCGACAGCCGCGCCGCATCGCGCCCGATCAGCAGGAGCCGCGCCCCGCGCGCCGCCGCTCGCCGCGCGATCGCCGAGCCGATTCCGCCCCCCGCGCCGATGATGGCGATGCGTTCGGCCATGCCCCCTCCCGCGCCGTGGATCGCAACCGGCAGGCCAGATGGGCCCGGCGGCGGCGATGGCAAGCGCGCAGCGCCCATGCCATCATCGCCTCCCCATGCATCAGCTGCTGCTCCTTCGGCACGCCAAATCCTCCTGGGACGATCCCAGCCTTGCCGACCATGCGCGGCCGCTGAATGCGCGGGGGCGCCGGGCAGCGCGGCTGATGGCCGAGGAGATGGCGCGCCGCGGCCTCTGCCCCGATCTGGTGCTGGTGAGCTCCGCCCGGCGGACCCTGCAGACGCTCGAGGCCCTGCAGCCCTTCGAGGAGACGCCGATCGTCACCGTCAGCGATGAGCTCTACCTCGCGCCCTGGCAGACCATCCTCGCGGTGCTGCAACGGGTGCCGGATACCGTGCGGTCGGTGCTGCTGATCGGGCACAATCCCGGCCTGCACGAACTGGCGCTCAACCTGATCCCGGCCGAGGAGCGCATGCGCCCCGCCGCGGCGCGGCTGCGCCAGGGCTATCCGACCGCCGCCCTGTGCGAGTTTGCCGTCATCGGCCCCTGGCGCACCCTGCGCGAGGGCGGGGCGCGGCTGCTGCATTTCCTGGCCCCGCGCGACCTGCCCGGGGCCGATGCCGTGACGGGAGCCGAGGAGGGGGCCTGACGGTGCTGCCCCCCCTCGGCATCGTGCTGCCGCCCGCCTCGCTGCCCGCGCTGCTGCGCCATCCTGCCCTGCGCGTGCCCCGCGGCGCCCGCGGAGCCTGGCAGCCCGTCTCCCTGCCCGGCTTCATCGGGCGCTGCCGCCGCCTCTCCCCGCCTGGGGCGCGGCCGGTGCTGACCCTGCTCGAGGGCCAGTTGACGGCCAACGGCGTGGCCGAGCCGCATCTCCGCCTGGTTGTGGAAGGCCCGGGCGGGGCGGCGCTCGGCGCCCTGCTCGCGGCGCGTCTGCCGGCCCTGCCGGCCTTCACCACGCTGGAGGAGAGCGCCGCCGCCCTGGCCGAAGGCCGCCCCGCCCTGCCGCCCGAGAGGGTGAGCGACGCGCCCGGGCCGGCGGCGGCGCTGGCCATCGGCCTGCGGGCCGGGCTCGCCCTGCTGCTGCATCACGCCCCCGCCTGCCGCGCCGACGGCCCGCCGCTCGCCGTGCACCAATCCCGTGTGGCGATCCGGCGCATGCGCTCGCAGCTCCGCCTCTTCCGCCCGGCCCTGGCCGGGCTGGTCGCCGCGGAGGAGTTGGACGCCTTCGCCGCCGGTCTGAAGGAGCTCGCGGCCGTGCTGGGCCCTGCCCGGGATTGGGACGTCTTTCGCGACGGGATCGGGGCGCTGCTCGCCGCCGCCCTGCCCGGAGAGCCGCGGCTGTCCGCCCTGCTCGAGGCGGCGGAAGGGGCGCGGCGCAGCGCCTATGCCGCGCTGGCCCCGCTGCTCGCGGCGCCGGGCTTTCGCGCGCTGATCTGGCGTGGCGTCGCGCTGATCGAGGCGCTGGAGGCAGCGGCCGACCCCACCCCGCTGCCCGATTTCGCCGCGGCCGTGCTGGAGAAGCGCCACCGCCGCCTGCGCCGCGACGGGGAGGAGATCGAGACCCTGCCGCCCGAGGGGCTGCATCAGCTGCGCATCGACGCCAAGAAGCTGCGCTATGCGGCCGAACTTCTTGCCCCGCTCTGGCCGAACAGCGGGGCCAAGCGCTACCTCAAGCGGCTGGCGCGGCTGCAGGATGCGCTGGGGCTTGCCAATGACGCGGCGGTGGCGCGCGGGCTGGTGGCGGGCCTTGCGGTGGAGGGCTGGGCGCGCGGCCTGGTCGAAGGCTTCGCCCTGGCCCGCGCCGTCGACAGCCGAGAGATGGCGCTGCATGCCTGGGCGCGCTGGCGCAAGGCCAAGCGCTTTTGGCATGCGGAGTGAAGGGGCGCCGGCAAGGCCTTGAGCCGAAAAGTCATTGAAATATGGCGTAACAAGCGGGTTGCGCCGGCCGCTGCCCTGGTCTAACCGGCTGCCGCTATGCGCCGCCGCCGCATCTTCAAACCCGCCCGCAGCGCCGCCCGCCCAGGTCGCACCCTCGCCCTGCTGGGCGGTCTGGTGATCGCCGGGGTGCTGGCCGGCGTCCTCTCTCCCGGCGATCTGATGGGCTCAGCCCCACGCACCCAGGAATGGCGCGCCCTGCCGTCGGAGGTGGCCGTTCTGGACGGAGAGACCCTGCGGCTCGGTGATCGGATCCTGCGGCTGCATGGCGTCTCGGCCCCGCCGCGCGGGGCGGCCTGCGGGCCGGTGCCCGATTGCGGCGGTGCCGCCACCGCCGAACTGGCCCGGCTGGTGCGCGACCGGGCGGTGGAATGCCGCATCTACGGCCGCGACGGCTTCGGCCGCGGGCTCGGCGTCTGCCGCGCAGGCGGGGTGGAGGTGAACGCCGCCCTGGTCGGTGCCGGCTGGGCGCATGCCGATGGCAACGCCATCCCTGCGCTGGCCGCCATGGAGGCCCTGGCGCGCGCCGAAGGGCGCGGGATGTGGGCCGCCGGCCCGCGCTGAGCCACCTGCCCCCGGCCTGCGCTGAGCCAGCCCGCCCGCCCCCCGGCCAGGTCCCCGCTCCAGCCCGCTGAAGCCTCTCTCCTTCAGCCTGTCTCCCTCGGCCTGCGGCCGCCCGGCGGGCAGCCGGCCCTTAGCGCTTCTGCCCCGGAAAGCCGGGGGCCTGCTCCAGCGCATCGGTGGTGTCGAAATCGCGCAGCACGGAATCGTCTGGCATCTCGACCTCGGCCACGCGGGAGGCGTGCTTGCCGACCAGATGCCGGGCCCCGACATCGCCGCTGACCGCCATCATCTCGGGCACCAGAGAGCGGTCCCACAGCACCGGATTGCCCTGCTTGCCGCGATAGGTGGGCTGGACGATGCAGCGGCCGGCGGCCGGGTCGAAGGCGTCGATCAGCCGATCCATCATCGCCCCCGTCACCAGCGGCATGTCGCCGAGGCAGACCAGCACGCCATCAGCCTCTGGCGGCAGGGCGGCCAGGCCGGCGCGCAGGCTGGCCGAGAGCCCCTCCGCATAGTCCTCGGCATGGGCGAACAGGACGGGTCGGCCGACCAATGCCTCCTCGATCTTCTCCCGCTCATGGCCGGTCACCACGATCACCGGCCGGGCCCGGCTGGCCAGCACCTGGTCGACGACGCGGGCCACCATCGGCTTGCCCTCCCGGTCCTTGACCAGGAGTTTGTTGAGGGGCGCCATACGGCGCGACCGGCCCGCCGCCAGCACCACCGCCGCGACCTGGGGCGCGCGCCGCGGTGCGACCGGCTGCGGCGGCGTGGACGGCGCCTTCTCCCGCGGCAGGGGGCGGAGTTCGATCTCCTTGAGCAGGCCGCCCACCCCCATGCCCATGATGTCGCGCGGCGTCACCGGCAGCCCGGCGAAGAGGCGCTGCAGCACCCAATCAAAGCCGTTGAGCTTGGGCGAGCGCGCACAGCCGGGCAGGATGATCACCGGCACCGACCCGATGCGGCCGAGGCAGAGGAGATTGCCGGGATCGACCGGCATGCCGAAGTGCAGGATTTCCCCGCCGGCGCGTTCGATCGCCGCCGGGGCGACATCGCGGCGGTCCACCACCGCCGAGGCGCCGGCGATCAGCAGGAGTTCCGCGCCATGGCGGCGCAGGCGCTGCAGCGCCTCGGCGATGGATGCGCTCTCGTGCCGGACGCGTTCGGGCGGCAAGAGGCTGCCATGCAGCGCCTCGATGCGCGCGCGCGTCACCTCCGCCGCGCCTTCCATCGCGCTCTCCTTGAGGCCGGGCAGTTCGGTCACCACCAACCCGACCTTCAGCGGGCGCAGCGGATGCAGCGCGAGCGGCGGGCGGCGGGCGCCGCGCAGCATCGCCTCGGCCAGCGCCATCACCCGCCCCGGCACGGCGAAGGGGATGATCTTGATGGTGGCGAGCATCTCCCGCCCGGCGACCAGGCTGTAAGAGGGCAGCGTGGCCACCGTCAGGCTCTCATCCAGCGCGTTGAGCCGATCGATCAGCGGCGCATCGACCACCAGCAGGCCTGCTGCCTCGGCCGTCAGATTGACCCGGCCGGTCGCGGCACGGGAGCGGGCCATCAGCGGGCCGGCCAGCAGGCGGCCGATGCGTTCGGCGGCCTCATCCTCCGGCACGTCGCCCGCCTCCATCACCGCCGCCACCACCTCCTGCACCCCGGCGGCGGCGAGGGCGGAGAGTTCCTCGGCGGTCAGCACCGTCCCCTTCTTCAGGACGCGGCCCGGCAGGCGCAGCGTGTGGGCGAGCACCGCGCCCTCGGCCTGCGCCAGCGGGGTGGGCCCGAACTTCACCCGCGCCTCGCCAAGCCAGAGCCGCGGCGGGTGGCCACGATCTCGGCCATGATGGAGAGCGCGATCTCGGGCGCGGTCACCGCCTTGATGTCGAGCCCCACGGGGGCGTGGATGCGCGCCAGCGCCGCCTCGGAGAGGCCAGCCTCGCGCAGACGGGCCAGGCGCTTGGCATGGGTGCGGGTGGAGCCGAGCGCGCCGACATAGAAGGCCGGGCTGTTGAGCGCCGCCACCAGCGCAGGATCGTCGATCTTGGGATCATGCGTCAGGGTGACGACGGCGCTGCGCGCATCCGGCGCCAGTTCGGCCAGCGCCTCATCCGGCCAGTCGTGGCGGATCGCCACCCCGGGCAGGCGTTCGGCGGTGGCAAAGGCGCGGCGAGGATCGATCACGGTCACGGCATAGCCGAGGGCGGCTGCCATCGGAAGCATCGCTTGCGCGATATGGACCGCCCCCACGATGAACAGGCGCAGCGGCGGGTTGTGGGGATGAAGGAACCAGCCCTCCTGCAGCGCCGGCTGATCGGCGGCCAGTGCGGCGGCGGCGGCCTCGGCCAGGGCGGGGCCGGCTTCCGCCGCATCCTCGGGCAGCAGATACTGCGCCCCGTCGGCCAGCCGGGTGGCCAGGACCACCGGCCGCCCGGCCCGGGTGGCAGCCAGCAGCCGCTCGAGCATGACCGGCGTCATCCGAGCTTCTCCACGAAGACCTTCACCTTCCCCCCGCAGGCGAGGCCGACTGCCCAGGCCTGCTCGTCGGAGATGCCGAACTCGAGCAGCTGCGGCGCACCCGTGCGCATGGTCTGCTGCGCGGCCTCGGCCACGGCCCCTTCGATGCAGCCGCCCGAGACGCTGCCGGCCATGCGGCCCGAGGCCGAGACGGCAAAGCGCGACCCCGCCGGGCGGGGCGAGCTGCCCCAGGTCTCGACCACCGTTGCGATCGCCACCTCCTCCCCGGCGGCGCGCCATTGTGCGGCCAGGGCCAGCACATCCTCCCCGCCCTGGGCCGCCATCGCCTCAGCGCCGCCTGCGGATACGCCCATCGCCTGCTCCCCCGCCTCTCTCCTGCCGGCCTGCGGCCAGCGCGCTCACCAGCTCGCGCAGGCTGTGGAGGTTATGCACCGGGCGGAACTCGTCCACATGCGGCAGCATCGCCCGGATCCCTTGCGATTTCGGCTCGAATCCGGCGTAGCGCAAGAGCGGGTTGAGCCAGATCAGGCGGCGGCTGGAACGGTGCAGCCGCTCCATGGCGGCGGACAGCCCGGCCGCCCCGTCGCGGTCCAGCCCATCGGTGATCAGCAGCACGATCGCCCCCTGGGCCAGCACGCGCCGGGCCCAGCGCCGGTTGAAGGTGGCGATCGCCTCACCGATGCGGGTGCCGCCCGACCAGTCGGGCACCAGGCGGCCGACCATCTCGAGCGCCACTTCGGCGTCGCGATGGCGCAGCTGGCGCGTGACATTGGTCAGCCGCGTTCCGAAGAGGAAGCAGTGGACCCGCTCGCGATGGTTGCTCAGCGCGTGGAGGAAATGCAGCAGGACCTGGGCGTAGCGCGCCATCGAGCCGGAGATGTCGCAGATCGCCACCAAAGGCGGCGGGCGCAGGCGGGGCCTGCTGCGGACCAGGCTCAGCAGCTCTCCGCCCGTGCGGAGGCTGCGGCGCAGGCTGGCGCGCACATCGAGCCGCCGCCCGCGCGGATCGGGCCGCCAGCGGCGGGTGCGGCGTTCGTCGAGCGGCAGGACCAGGCGACGGATCTCCTCCCGCGCGGCCGCCAGTTCGGCCGCGCTCATCGCCTCGAAGTCCATGGCCATCAGCCGCTCACGCTCGCTCGCCGTGAGGGCGGCATCGATCCGCGGCGGCTCAGGGGGCATCTCCTGCCCCGGCGGCGGGCTATCGCCCTTGAGCGCCTCGGCCAGGCGGCGGCTGCCGGGGCGCGGCTTCTCCGGCGGGGAGAGGCCGTCGAGCAGCGCAGCGGCCGCGGCCATGCGCCCGGCCGCCGGGTCGCGCCAGAAGATGGCGAAGGCGGCGTCGAAGAGCTCGGCATGCTCGTGCCGATGCACCATCACGGCCCGCAGCGCGGCCTGGACCTGGGTGCGATCGCCGATGTCGATGCGCGAGAGCGCAGCGAGGCCGGCGAGCGTCTCCCCCGGGCCGACGGGCAGCCCGGCGCGGCGCAGCAGCCGGGCGAAGGCGGCGAGGTTGCCGGGCAGCGCCCGCCCCGGCGCGGGAGCGCCCACCTTCGCCTCAGCTGCCGCGGATGCGCGCCAGCGCATCCTCGAGGCTGACCTCGTGCCGTTCCCCGCTGGCGCGGCGCTTGAGCTCGACGCGCCCGGCCGCGGCAGCGCGCGGCCCCACGATCGCCTGCCAGGGGAAGCCGAGCAGATCGGCATCGGCGAACTTCACACCCGCGCGCTCCTCGCGGTCGTCATAGACCGCCTGGTCAGGCAGGCCGGCAAGCAGCGCCTCGCAGAGGCGATCGCAGGCCGGATCCCCCTGCTTGAGGTTGAGGATCGCCGCCTTCCAGGGTGCCACCGTATCGGGCCAGATGATGCCCGCCGCATCGTGGTTGGCCTCGATCAGGGCGGCCACCAGCCGCGAGACGCCGATGCCATAGCTTCCCATCTCGGGCACGATCGGCCGCCCATCGGGCCCCTGGACGGACAGCCCCATCGCCGCGCTGTACTTCGTCCCGAAGTAGAAGATGTGGCCGACCTCGATCCCGCGGGCGGAGACCCGATCGGCCTCCGGGATCGCTTCCCAGGCGGCGGGGTCGTGCTTTTCCTCGGTCGCGGCGTAGTGGCGGGTCCAGAAATCGGTGATGTGGCTGAGGTCGGAGTCGTAGTCGGGCGTTTCGCGCAGCGCGTCGTAGTCGAGGAGAGCCCGGTGCAGATAGACCTGCGATTCGCCGGTCTCGGCCAGGATGATGAACTCGTGGCTCATGCTGCCGCCGATCGGCCCCGTGTCGGCCTGCATCGGGATCGCCTTGAGGCCCATGCGGGCGAAGGTGCGCAGATAGGCCACGAACATCTGGCGGTAGGAATGCTGCGCCCCCTCCTTGGTGAGGTCGAAGGAGTAGGCGTCCTTCATCAGGAACTCCCGCCCGCGCATCACGCCGAAGCGGGGCCGCACCTCGTCGCGGAACTTCCACTGGATGTGGTAGAGGTTGCGCGGCAGGTCGCGGTAGGACTTGGCGTAGGCGCGGAAGATGTCGGTCACCATCTCCTCGTTGGTCGGGCCGTAGAGCATCTCGCGGTCGTGCCGGTCGCGGATGCGCAGCATCTCCTTGCCGTAGTCGTCGTAGCGGCCGGACTGCCGCCACAGCTCCGCCGGCTGGATGGTGGGCATCAGGATCTCCTGCGCCCCGGCGCGGTCCTGTTCCTCGCGCACGATCTGCATGACATTGCGCAGCACGCGCCAGCCCATGGGCAGCCAAGCATAGATGCCGGCGGCGGTCTGGCGGATCAGGCCGGCGCGCAGCATCAGCCGGTGGGAGACGATCTGCGCCTCGGCCGGGGTTTCCTTGAGGGTGGGCAGGAAAGCACGAGACAGGCGCAAGGGTCTGATCCTCCGGTCTGGCCGCGGGGGTTGCGGGCGCGGCGCAAGCTACCGCCAGGTTCTGCCTCCGCAAGGGGGCGATCGTTGCGATGTCGGCACTAAATAACTGCGCTGCAACATGCCAAGTGGCAAGAAATATTCGCGCAGAGACGGGCTGGCCGCAAAAATCGCTTTGCCTCGCTGCGGCAGAGGGCTAAAAAAAGGCCGCCCAGGGGGCGGCCGAGTTTAGGGAGGAAACGCCAGTCACACGGCAGAAAGAGGACCAACCTCTCTCCGCCGCCGACATTGGCAAAAAGCAGCCGGGGCGTTCAACGCCAAAGGGCGGCGCGGCAGGTGGAAAAAGAAGGCGAAAAGCCCGCACCTGCATCAAACGACAGCGGATCGTGCCTCAATCGGCCCGGTCCGCCTCTTTTTTAGGCAAATCCCGACCCGCCTACTCGGGCATGGCGAAGAGGCCGCTGCGGAAGGACGCCCAGTCCTGCCCGGTCAGCCACCAGATGCCGAGCCAGACCACGACGGCAATCACCGTGGTGATCGCCAACTTCTGGCCGAGCCGCGGCTGCAGAGGGGCGCCGCGCCAGCCGCCCGGGGTCGACTCGCCCGTCGCATCCGGCCGCACCCCGATCGGCAGCGCGATGAAGAGCGCCGTCCACCACACCAGGACGAAGACGACAAGCCCGGTGAACCAGTTCATCGCACCCTAGACCCTGAGCAGATGGACCTCGACATTGGGGCGCTTCTTGAGCCGCCGCCCCACCGCCTTGCGCAGCGCGGCGCGCGCCGCCTCGCGCAAGGGCTCGTCCTCGAGCTTGAGCGCCGGCGGCAGGGCCTGCACCACCCGCGCGAGCTCCCCGGCGAGCTGTTCCGGCTCATCCCCCGCCGGGTCGAACAGCCCGGGGGCAGCCACCTGCGGCTGGCCGAGCACCCGCCCGCTGCGATCCACCGCAAGGCTTGCCACCACCACGCCATTGTAGAGCATGCGCTTGCGCGCCCCGAGCACATCGCCCTCAAGCGGCAGCAGCCGCGGCCCATCCACCGCGAGCCGCCCGACCACCGCACTGCCCACCACATCAGCATGGCCGGGAGCCAGGCGGACGATATCCCCATCCTCGCAGAGCACGGTATCGGCGCCGAGCTCCTCAGCAAGGGCGGCATGCTCCGACAGGTGGCGCCATTCGCCATGCGTCGGGATGGCAATCCGCGGCCGGACCAGAGAGTAGAGCCGGCGCAGCTCCTCCTTCGCCGGATGGCCCGAGACGTGAATGCCCGGCACATCATCGGGTGTGATCACCTTGCAGCCGGCGCGAACCAGCTCATCCTGCATGCGCAGCACCGCCCGCTCATTGCCCGGGATCATGCGGGCCGAGAAGATCACCGTATCACCCTCGCCGAGCGAGATGTGCGGATGCTCGTCAAAGGCGATGCGCGACATCGCCGAACGTTCCTCGCCCTGGCTGCCGGTGCAGATCAGGCAGAGCTCGTGGTCGGCGAGGTAGCTCGCCTCCTCCTCGGCCAGGAACTCCTCGATGCCGGAGAGGTAGCCGCATTCCCGCGCCGAGGCGACGGCATTGCGCAGCGACCGGCCAAACAGCGCCACCTTGCGCCCGGCGGCGCGGGCGGCCAGCGCCACGCTCTCCACCCGGGCGATATTGGTGGCGAAGAGGGTGACCGCCACCCTGCCCTTCTGTTCGGCAATCACCCGCGCCAGCGTCTCGCGCGCCAGCGCCTCGCTGCCGGCGCGGCCCTCCTCCAGCGCATTGGTGCTGTCGCAGATCATGGCGAGCACCCCCTCCTCGCCCAGGGCGGCGAAGGCGGCCTCATCGGTCGGCGGGCCGATCAGAGGCTCGGGGTCGAGCTTCCAATCCCCCGTGTGCAGCACGATGCCGTACGGGGTGCGCAGCACCAAAGCCTGCGCCTCCGGAATCGAATGGGCGACGCGGAGGAAGCGGCATTCGAAGGGCGGCAGCGAGAAGGCCCCGCCCGGCGGGATGCTGTGCAGCGGCACCTCCTGCGCCAGCCCTGCCTCGGCCAGCTTGCGCCGCAGCACCGAGATCGCGAAGGGCGTGCCATAGACCGGGCAGCGCAAGCTGGGCCAGAGATAGGGCACCGCCCCCACATGGTCCTCATGGGCGTGGGTGATGACCAGGCCGACCAGATGTCCACGCCGCTGTGCCAGCCAGGCCGGATCGGGCACCATCACCTCGACCTCGGGGTTCTCGGCCCCGCCGAAGCCCAGGCCGCAATCGACGGCGAGCAGCGCGCCGTTGCAGCGGTAGACGTTGAGGTTCATGCCGATCACCCCGGTTCCGCCCAGGGGGATGAAGGCAAGATCGTGCTGTGCGTCGGTCATGCGCGTTCCATGGCGCGAGATGGGGCGCAATCGCCCTCTAGTCCAGTTCGGCCCGGCTGCGCGAGGGCAGTTGCGGCGCCGGATTGCGCCCGGCCAGTAGCCGCAGCCCCTCGAGCGTGATGTCCTGGTCGATGCGCTCGATCACCGCCGTCGCCTCGGCAAAGAGGGGGGCAAGCCCGCCGGTGCCGATGACCTTGAGCGGCTCGCCCACCTCAGCCCGGATGCGGGCCACGATGCCCTCGATCAGCCCGACATAGCCCCAATAGATGCCCGACTGCATGGCAGCCACGGTGTTGCGGCCGATCGCAGCCTGCGGGCGGCCGATGCCGATGCGCGGCAGGCGGGCGGCCGCGCGGTGCAGCGCCTCGATCGAGAGGTTGATGCCGGGCGCAATCACGCCCCCGTGGTAGTCGCCGGCGCCGTCCACCACATCGAAAGTGGTGGCGGTGCCGAAATCGATCACCACCAAGGGGCCGCCATAGAGGGTGTGAGCAGCCAGGGCGTTGAGCAGACGGTCGGCACCGACATCCTGCGGGCTGTCGACGCGGATGGCGAAGCCCCAGTCGAGGGTGGCGCGGGCCACCAGCGGTTCCGCCCCGAACCAGTCGCGGCAGAGCCGGCGCAGGTTGTAGAGGGCGGCCGGCACCACGGTGCCGATCACGCAGCGGGTGATCTGCACGGGCCTGAGCCCGGCCATCTGCATCAGCTGCAGCAGCCAGACCGCATACTCGTCCGAGGTGCGCTCGGCCTGGGTGGCGATGCGCCAGCGCCCGCGCCAGCGGCTGCCGTCATGGACGGCGAAGACGACATTGGTGTTGCCCGCATCGATGGCGAGAAGCATCAGAAGACCTCTCCCGCATGCAGCGTGAGGCTGCCCGCATCGGTGGCAAGCCGAAGCCCGCCCTCCTCCGACAGGCCCTCATAGCGCCCGCTGATGCGGCTTGCACCCCGGGCGACGGACAAGGGCGCCCCGCGAGGCGGCCCTGCTTCCTCCCAGGCGCTGCGGATCGAGGCAAAGCCCTGCCCCACCAGCACGGCCTGCCAGCGCGCGAGGGCGGAGAGCAGCCGGGCGGCGAAGTCCTCCGGCGGTTCGGCCCCGAGCGCGGCCGTCGGCCGGTCGGGCAGGGAGGGGGCATGCGCCAGATTCACCCCGAATCCGAGTCCGACCCAGGCGATGCCCCCGGCCGCGTCGCCCTCGGCCTCGACCAGGATGCCGCCGGCCTTGGCGCCCTCCAGCATCAGGTCATTGGGCCATTTGAGGCGGGTGCGCGCCCCTGCCGCCTCGCGCAGCGCCACGCCGGCCATCAGGCCGATCTGCGGCACCGCGCGCAGCGGCAGCGGCGGGCGGAGCAGGACCGAAAGATGGAGATTGCCCGGCGGAGAGGCCCAGGACCGGCCATGGGTGCCGCGCCCGGCCGTCTGGCGCAGCGCCAGGATGGCCGTCCCGGCAGGCGCCCCGGCAGCCGCGGCGGCACGCAGCAGCGTGGCGGTGGAAGGCAGGCTGGCGTAGACCGACAGCCGGACCCTCATCCCATCAGCGCGGCCACCGCCGCCTGGGCAGCGGCGATCAGCGGTGCGGGGAAGAGGAAGAAGAAGGTGGTGAACAGCCCGGCGCCGGCCACCACCACCGAGACCGCAACCGGTCGCGCATCAAAGGCAGGCAAGGGCGCATCGAAGTACATGACCTTCACGATGCGCAGGTAGTAGTAGGCCGAGACGACCGAAGCGAGCACGCCGACCACCGCCAGGGTCCAGAACCCGCCCTGCACCGCGGGCAGCAGCGCATAGAGCTTGCCGAAGAAGCCGGCGAGCGGCGGCACCCCGGCCATGGAGAACATGAACACCGCCATCGCCAGCGCCAGCGCCGGATCGGTGCGGCCGAGGCCGGCCAGATCCCCGATCCCCTCGACCGCCCGCCCGCCGCGCCGCATGCACAGCAGCACGCCGAAGACGCCGAGCGTCATGACCATGTAGATCGCGAGGTAGAGCAGCGTGCCGCGCAGCCCGGCCTCTCCGCCCACCGCCAGGCCGATCAGCGCGAAACCGACATGGCCGATCGAGGAATAGGCCATCAGCCGCTTGATGTTCTGCTGGCCGAGAGCGGCCAGCGCACCAAGCACCATCGAGCCGAGTGCCGCCAGGTGCAGCACCTGCTGCCACTGCGCCTCAAGCCCACCGAAGGGGCCGGTCAAGACCCTAGCGAGCAGGGCAAAGGCCGCCACCTTGGGCGCCGCGGCGAAGAAGGCGGTGACCGAGGTCGGCGCACCCTCGTAGACATCGGGGGTCCACATGTGGAAGGGCACCGCCGCCACCTTGAAGGCAAGCCCCGCCAGCACGAACACCATCCCCGCCACCACCCCGGCCGAGACCCGCGCCGGGTCGGCCAGCAGCTGCGCCAGGCGGTCGAAACGCGTGGTCCCGGCAAAGCCGTAGACCAGCGCGGCGCCATAGAGCAGCAGGCCCGAGGCCAGCGCCCCCAGCACGAAATATTTGAGGCCTGCCTCGGCGCTGCGCGGGTTGTCGCGGTCGAAGGCGGCGATCACGTAGAGCGGAAGGGACAGCAGCTCGAGCCCGAGATAGAGCGCGATGAGGTCATGGGCGCTCACCATCACCATCATGCCGGTGGTGGCGAAGAGGATGAGCACCGGGAACTCGAAGCGCGCGATCCCCTGGCGCGCGTTCCACTCCTGGGCCAGAGCCAGGCCGGCGGCGGCGCCGAACAGGATCAGCAGCTTGGCGAAGGTGCTGAAGCCGTCGGCCACATACTGGCCGCCAAAGGCCAGGCCGCGATCCTGGGCCAGGGTCAGGGCGGCGGCCAGCAGCAGCGCGCCGAGCGCCGCGATGTGGGCAGGGAAGGTCGTATCCCGCCGCGGTAACACCCCGCCCACCAGGATCGCCATGGCAGAGACGGCGAGCGCGATTTCGGGCAGCGCGAGCGTCCAGTTCATCTCACGGCACTCCGGCCAGACGGGTCAGCGCGAAGGCAGCCTGGTGCTGGGCGAGGAGCTGCGCGACCGAAGCCTCGAAGAAGCGGGTGAAGCTCGAGGGCGCGATCCCCATCCACAGGGTGAGCGCCACCAGCGGCGCGAAGACCGCATGCTCGCGCGGCGAGAGATCGGCCAGGCGACGCAGCCCCTCCCGCGTGATCGGGCCGAAGGCAATGCGGCGATAGAGCAGCAGCATATAGGCCGCGCCCAGGATCATGCCGACCCCGGCACCCAGGGCGAGCCAGGGCGAGACCTGCCAAGCCCCCAGGATGACCAGGAACTCCCCCGGGAAGCCCGCGGTTCCCGGCAGCGCGACCGAGGCCATGGTGAAGAGCATGAAGACCAGCGCATAGGCCGGCAGCACCTTGGCGATGCCACCATAGCGGGCGATCTCTCGCGAGTGTTCGCGATCATAGAGGACGCCCACGCAGAGGAAGAGCGCACCCGAGACGATCCCGTGGGAGAGCATCTGGAACAGCGCCCCCTCGAGCCCCTGCTGGTTGAAGCTGAAGACGCCGATCGTCACGATGCCCATATGCGCGACCGAGGAATAGGCGATCAGCTTCTTCATGTCGGTCTGCGCCAGCGCCACGAGCGAGGTATAGACGATCGCCACCACCGACAGGGCGAAGACCAGCGGGGCGAAATCGGCGCTGGCCTGCGGCAGCATCGGCAGGGAGAAGCGCAGGAAACCATAGCCGCCCATCTTGAGCAGCACCCCGGCCAGGATGACCGACCCTGCGGTCGGCGCCTCGACATGCGCATCCGGCAGCCAGGTGTGCAGCGGCCACATCGGCACCTTGACCGCGAAAGAGGCGAAGAAGGCCAAGAAGACCAGGTGCTGCCAGCCCTTCGGCACGCCCCATTCCATCAGCGCCGGGATGCTGGTCGTGCCGGCGCCGTACCACAGGGCAAGGATGGCGAGCAGCATCAGCACCGAACCGGCGAAGGTGTAGAGGAAAAACTTGTAGGCGGCATAGACCCGCCGCGGCCCACCCCAGATCCCGATGATGAGGAACATCGGGATCAGCACGCCCTCGAAGAAGATGTAGAAGATCAGCATGTCGAGAGCGCAGAACATGCCGATCATCATGGTCTCCAGCACCAGGAAGGCGACCATGTATTCGCGCACGCGGGTCTGCACGCTCTCCCAGCTCGCGAGGATGCAGAGCGGCGTCAGCAGGGCCGAGAGCAGCACGAACAGCACCGATATGCCGTCCACCCCCATGTGGTAGGTGACGCCGAACTCGGGCAGCCAGTTCAGCCTCTCCTCGAACTGGAAGCCGGCATGGGCCGTGTCGAACTCAAACCACAGCACGAGGGAGAGGGCGAAGACGAGCAGCGAGGTCCAGAGCGCGGTCCAGCGCGCGTTGGAGGCCACGACCTCCGCCGTGCCGCGGACCGTCAGGATGATCGCCGCCCCCGCCAGCGGCAGGAAGGTGAGGAGCGAGAGCAGGGGAAAGCCGGCTGCGTTCATCGCTCAGCGCCCGAGCAGGAGAAGGGTCAGGAAGAGTGTGAGGCCGACGATCATGGCGAAGGCGTAGCTGGCCACCCGCCCGCTCTGCAGCCGTGCCGCGCCGCGACCCATGCCGGCGGCGATCGCCGCCGCACCGTTGGGCAGGCCATCGATCAGCCGCACATCTCCCACCTGCCAGAACAGCACCGCGAGCCGCCGCAGCGGCCGCACGAAGAGCCGGTCGTAGAGCTCATCGAAATACCATTTGTGGAGCAGGAACCGATAGAGGCCGGGCACCGCCGCAGCGAGCCGGGCAGGCAGTGACGGCAGCGCGACATACATCACGAAGGCGAGCGCGATGCCGCCCGCCGCCAAGGCCTTGGCGAGAGTGGGCACCCATGCCGGCGCGTGGTGCAGGGCCTCCATCATGCCCTTCTCAGGCAGGTTGAAGAGCGCGCCGTTCCAGAAACCCTGCTGCAGATCCCCAAGGAAATAGGGCATGAACAGGAAGCCGGTGACGGTCGCGCCAGCCGCGAGCACGACCAGGGGAAGGAGCATCACCGCCGGCGATTCATGGACATGGGCCATCACCTCGGGGGCGGCGCGCGGCGCGCCATGGAAGGTGAGGAACAGCAACCGCCAGGAATAGAAGGCGGTCAGGAAGGCCGCCGTCGCGAGGCAGACGAAGGCAAAGAGCCCGACCGTGCTGTGCGCGGCGATCGCCCCTTCGAGGATCGCATCCTTGGAGTAGTATCCGGCAAAGATGGGCACGCCGGCCAAGGCGAGCGAACCCACCCACATCACCGCGTAGGTGAGCGGGATCTTGCGCCAGAGGCCGCCCATGCGGCGGATGTCCTGCTCATCCGACATGGCGTGAATCACGCTGCCCGCGCCCAGGAAGAGCAGCGCCTTGAAGAAGGCGTGGGTGAAGAGGTGGAAGATCGCCGCCTGATAAAGGCCAAGCCCCGCCGCCACGAACATGTAGCCGAGCTGCGAGCAGGTGGAGTAGGCGATGATGCGCTTGATGTCGTTCTGCACGCAGCCCACGGTCGCCGCGAAGAAGGCCGTGCTGGCGCCCACCACCACGACCACCGACAGCGCGACCGGCGCATGCTCCATCAGGGGTGACATGCGCGCCATCAGGAAGACGCCGGCGGTGACCATGGTCGCGGCGTGGATCAGGGCGGAGACCGGCGTCGGCCCCTCCATCGCATCCGGCAGCCAGGTGTGCAGCCCGAGCTGGGCGGATTTGCCGCAGGCGCCGAGAAACAGCAGCAGTCCGATCAGCTCCAGGGCAGGCACGCCCATGAAGCTGGTCTGCGCATGGCTCGCGGCAGCGGCGAAGATCTGCGCGAATTCCAGGCTTCCGAAGGTGTAGAAGGTGAGCGCCATGCCCAGCATGAAGAACAGATCGCCCACGCGGTTGACGATGAAGGCCTTCATCGCCGCGGCATTGGCGCTCTCGCGCTCGTACCAGTAGCCGATCAGCAGATAGCTCGCGAGGCCGACCCCCTCCCAGCCGAAGAAGAGCTGCACCAGGTTGTCGGCCGTCACCAGCATCAGCATCATGAAGGTGAACAGCGAAAGGTAGGCGAAGAAGCGGCCCGGCGTCTCGTCATGGGCCATGTAGCCCACGGAATAGAGGTGGATGAGGGCGGAGATGACGGTCACCATCCCGACCATCACCGCCGAGAGCGTGTCATACCGCAGCGCCCAGGCCACCTCGAGGTCGCCGACATCGAGGAAGCGGAACAGCACCACGCTCTCCGGCCGGCCCTGCAGCGCCACCTCCCAGAAGGCGGCCAGCCCGCAGGCCGCCGCCAGCGCCATGCAGACCACCGCCGACCACTGCGCGGCCCGATCGCCGATCCAGCGGCCGAGAAAGCCGCTGATGCAGGCGCCCAGCAGGGGGAAGAAGACTGCGCCGACGAACATGCCCTCAACCTTTCAGCGCCGAGATGTCCTCGACCTCGATCGTGCCGCGCTGGCGGAAATAGATGACGACGATGGCAAGCCCGATCGCAGCCTCGGCCGCTGCGACGGTGAGGATGAACATGGCGAAGACCTGCCCCGCCAGATCATCCAGCCGCGCCGAGAAGGCGACCAGATTGAGCGTGACCGAGAGCAGGATCAGCTCCACGCTCATCAGGATCACGATCACGTTGCGGCGGTTCATGAAGATGCCGAACACGCCGAGCATGAAGAGGATCGCACTGACCACCAGGTAGTGCGCCAGGCCGATCTCCGCCATCAATGCCCCTCCCCCTGCGGCTGGTGTGCCACGGGCTTCGCCGCGGCTGGGGCTTCCGCCGGCTCGGGGCGCAGGATGCCGGTGGTCGCGATGCCGGCCCCGGTCGGCACGCGGAGGAGGTCGATCCGACCCGGCCGCGCGATCTGGCGCGCGATGTCCTGCCGCTTGGTCCCGGGGCGATCGCGCAGCGTCAGCACGATGGCGCCGATCATCGCCACCAGCAGGATCAGCCCAGCAAGTTGGAACAGGTAGATGTTGTCCGTATAGAGGATGCGGCCCAGCGCCTCGGTGTTGTCGACCGCCGGCGGCACCGGCGCGGCCCGCAGCGCCGCCGCCTCAGGCGCCAGGCGCCAGAGCGCAACAACCAGCAGCAGCTCCAGCAGAAGGATCCCGCCGATCACCGCACCGAACGGGGCATGGCGCTGCAGGCCGCGGCGAAGCTGCGCGAAGTCTATGTCAAGCATCATGACCACGAAGAGGAACAGCACCGCGACCGCGCCGACATAGACGATGACCAGGATCATCGCCAGGAACTCCGCCCCGGCGATCAGGAAGAGGGCCGCCGCGTTGAAGAAGCCGAGGATGAGATAGAGCACCGCATGCACGGGGTTGCGCGCGGTGACCACCATGACGGCCGAGGCGATCAGAACCCCGGCGAAGAGGTAGAAGGCAAGCGCGGTCATCGATAGGGCGCATCCAGTTCGAGGCGCTTGGCGATCTCCGCCTCCCAGCGGTCGCCGTTGGCGAGCAGCCTTTCCTTGTCGTACATCAGCTCCTCGCGCGTCTCGGTCGCAAATTCGAAGTTCGGCCCCTCCACGATCGCATCCACCGGGCAGGCCTCCTCACACAGGCCGCAGTAGATGCATTTGGTCATGTCGATGTCATAGCGCGTGGTGCGGCGCGAACCGTCTTCGCGGGGTTCGGCTTCGATCGTGATCGCCTGGGCGGGGCAGATCGCCTCGCACAGCTTGCAGGCGATGCAGCGCTCCTCGCCGTTCGGATAGCGGCGCAGCGCATGCTCGCCCTTGAAGCGGGGCGAGAGCGGCGTCTTCTCGTACGGGTAGTTGATGGTCGCCTTCGGCTTGAAGAAGTAACGCAGCGTCAGCCACATGCCGGAGAGCAGTTCCGCCAGCAGCAGGCTGCGCGCAATGCGGTCGAGCTGGATCATGCCGGCACCCATCCGGTCAGCTGGAGCACGGCTGCCGTCAGCACCAGCCAGAACAGGCTGAACGGCAGGAACACCTTCCACCCCAGGCGCATCAGCTGATCGTAGCGGTAGCGCGGGAAAGTGGCGCGCACCCAGACGAAGACGAACAGGCAGCAGGCCACCTTGAGCGCGAACCACACCGGGCCGGGCACCCAGTTGAGCGGGGCGATGTCGAGCGGAGGATACCAGCCACCCAGGAAGAGGATGGTGGTCAACGCCGACATCAGGATCATGTTCGCGTATTCGCCGAGGAAGAAGAGCGCGAAGCTCATCGAGCTGTACTCGACCATGAAGCCGGCCACCAGCTCGCTCTCGCCCTCGGGCAGATCGAAGGGGGCACGGTTGGTCTCGGCCAGGGTCGAGATGAAGAAGATGACGAACATCGGAAAGAGCGGGATCGCAAACCACAGGTCCTTCTGTGCCCGCACGATCTCCGTCAGGTTGAGCGAACCCACGCAGAGCAGCACGGTCACGATCACGAAGCCCATCGAGACTTCGTAGCTGACCATCTGTGCCGCGCTGCGCAGCGCACCCAGGAAGGCGTATTTCGAGTTGGAAGCCCAGCCCGCGATGATGATGCCATAGACGCCAAGCGAGCTGACGGCGAACAGATAGAGGATGCCGACATTGATGTCGGCGATCGCCCAGCCGTCATTCACCGGGATCACGGCCCAAGCGATCATCGCCAGCACGAAGGTGAGCATCGGTGCCAGCAGGAAGAGGACCGGATTGGCCCCCGCCGGCACGATGGTCTCCTTGGTGAGCATCTTGAGCGCATCGGCAAAGGGCTGCAGCAGGCCGAAGGGGCCGACCACATTGGGCCCCTTGCGCAGCTGCATCGCCGCCAGGATCTTGCGTTCAGCCAGCGTCAGATAGGCGACGGCGACCAGCACCGGCACCAGCAGCGCCAGCGCCTGCGCCACGGTCAGCACAAGCTGGCCCCCGGGTGTGGCAAGAAACCCCTGCATCGGCCTATTCCGCAGCAAGCGCCGGTGCCGCAGCCGGCGCGAAGACGCGCGCGCATTCCGCCATGGTCGGACTGGCGCGCGTGATCGGATCGCACTGCCAATAGTTGCGGATCGGCAGCACGAAGGGCTCATCGGATATCGGGCCGGGCTCCCCGGGCGGAGAATCGGGCAGCGGGGTGCGCACCAGGCCGCGCAACGCGAAGAGCGGATGCTGCTCCCGCAATTCGGCCAGCGTGTCGAAGGGCAGCGTCACGCCGAGGGCGGCCGAGGCAGCGCGAATGATCTTCCAGTCCTCGCGCGCCTCCCCCGGCGGAACCACCGCGGCGAAGGCCTGCTGCACCCGCCCCTCGGTGTTGACCCAGGTCCCGTCCTTCTCGGTATAGGCCGCTCCCGGCAGGATGACATCGGCCCGCGCCGCCGCCGCCTCTCCGTGATGGCCCTGATAGACGACGAAGACGCCGGGCGGGATACGCGCCGCATCGAAACCATCGGCACCGAGCAGCCACAGCGCATCGACCCCACCCGCCAGCATGCCGGCCAGATCGAGCCCGCCGGGCCCAGGCAGGAAGCCGAGATCGAGCGCCGCCACCTGCCCGCCGAACAGATGCAGCAGGTTGAACCCGTTCCACTCCGCGCTGGGGCGCGCAAGCTCCCAGGCGCGGGCCAGAACCGCCGCGCCGTCCGGCCGCGCCAGCGCCCCGCGGCCCAGGATCACCATCGGTCGCGCCGCCCCCTCCAGGAAATCGGTATCGAGCCCGACCCGCCGATGCGGATAGGTCAGATCGACCGGCGGCCCGACATGCGCGACCTCAAGCCCCGCCAGCACCGCCTTGCGGATGCGCGCATTGATCACCGGCGCCTCGACCCGAGGATTGGAGCCGATGATGAGCAGGCGATCCGCCTGCTCGATGCCGGCAATGGTGGAGTTGAAGACGTAATACGCCCGCTCCCTGGCATCGATCTTCGCCCCATCCTGGCGGCAGTCGAGATTGGGGCTGCCAAGCCGCAGCATCAGCTCGCGCAGGGCGAAGATCGCCTCGGCATCCACCGTATCGCCGACCACGGCGCCGACGCGGCCGCGGAAGCGGCGCGCCAGCACCTCCAGCGCCTCGCCCCAGGTCGCGGGCACCAGACGCCCATCGCGCCGCACCCAGGGCCGGTCCAGGCGACGCCGCTTCAGCCCATCGAAGCTGAAGCGTCCGCGATCGCCCATCCATTCCTCGTTCACCTCGTCATCCTGCCGCGGCAGGATGCGCATCACCTCCGCCCCGCGGGTGTCGATGCGGATGGGCACGCCGGTCGCGTCCAGCACATCGATGCTGTCGGTCTTGGTGAGCTCCCAGGGCCGGGCGGTGAAGGCATAAGGCCGGCTGGTCAGCGCGCCGACCGGGCAGATATCGATCAGATTGCCCGACAGTTCGGAGGCGATCGCCTTCTCGACATAGGTGCCGACCTCCATCGTCTCGCCCCGGCCGGTCGCGCCCAGATCGGGCACGCCCGCCACCTCGGCCGCAAAGCGGATGCAGCGCGTGCAGTGGATGCAGCGCGTCATCACGGTCTTGATCAGCGGGCCGACATATTTGTCCTTCACCGCCCGCTTGGTCTCGGTGAAGCGGGAGACGTCGCGCCCATAGGCCATCGCCTGATCCTGCAGATCACACTCCCCGCCCTGGTCGCAAATGGGGCAGTCGAGCGGATGGTTGATCAGCAGGAACTCCATCACCCCGCGCCGCGCGTTGCGCACCATCGGCGTGTCGGTGAAGACCTTCATCCCATCCATCACGGGATAGGCGCAGGAGGCGACGGGCTTGGGCGCCTTCTCGACCTCGACCAGGCACATCCGGCAATTGCCCGCGACCGAGAGGCGTTCGTGATAGCAGAAGCGCGGGATCTCCTTGCCCGCCGCCTCGCAGGCCTGCAGCACGGAGGCACCCTGGGGCACCTCCACCTCAATCCCGTCGACGATGACCTTGGCCATGCGCTTCACTCCGCCGCCAGGCGCTGCCTCTGCCGCGCCTTGTAGGCCGCGATCCGCTCCTCCATCAGCGGGCGGAAATGCCGGATCAGGCCCTGCACTGGCCAGACCCCGCCATCGGCCAGGGCACAGATCGTATGCCCCTCGATCTGGCGCGTCACCTGCTCGAGCAGGTCGATCTCCTCGACCTCGGCCCGCCCCTCGACCATGCGCAGCATCATGCGGTTGACCCAGCCCAGCCCCTCGCGGCAGGGCGTGCACTGGCCGCAGCTCTCATGCTTGTAGAAGGCCGAGAGGCGCTGGATCGCCTTGATGATGTCGGTCGACCTGTCCATCACGATCACGCCGGCGGTGCCAAGGCCCGACTTGTGCTCGCGCAGCGAGTCGAAATCCATCAACACCTCGTCGCAGATGTGCTTGGGCAGCAGCGGCGTGGAGGACCCGCCCGGGATCACCGCGAGCAGATTGTCCCAGCCCCCGCGCACCCCGCCGGCATAGCGTTCGATCAGCTCGCGCAGCGGGATGCTCATCTCCGCCTCGACATTGCAGGGCTTGTTCACATGGCCCTGGATGCAGAAGATCTTGGTGCCCGAGTTCTTGGGCCGCCCGAAGCTCGCGAACCAGGCCGCGCCGCGCCGCATGATGGTGGGCACGACCGCGATCGTCTCGACATTGTTGACCGTGGTGGGGCAGCCATAGAGCCCGACCGCCGCCGGAAAGGGCGGCTTGAGGCGCGGCATCCCCTTCTTGCCCTCCAGGCTCTCGATCAGCGCGGTCTCCTCGCCGCAGATGTAGGCGCCGGCGCCGCGATGGACATAGAGGTCGAAATCATAGCCGCTGCCCGCCGCATTCCGCCCGAGGAGCCCGGCCTCGTAGGCCTCCTCGATCGCCGCCTGCAGCACCTTGGCCTCACGCGCGTATTCGCCGCGGATGTAGATGTAGCCAGCGCAGGCACCGATCGCCGCGCCGGCGATCAGGCAGCCCTCGATCAGCTTGTGCGGCTCATGGCGCAGGATGTCGCGGTCCTTGCAGGTCCCGGGCTCGCTCTCATCGGCGTTGACCACCAGATAAGCCGGCCGCCCGTCGGTCGATTTCGGCATGAAGGACCATTTCATGCCGGTCGGGAAACCCGCGCCCCCGCGCCCGCGCAGGCCGGAATTCTTGATCTCCTCGATGATGGCATCGCGGCCGCGGGCGATGATCGCCGCCGTGCCGTCCCAATCCCCCCGCGCGCGCGCCGCCGCCAGGTTCCAGGGCTGGAAGCCGTAGAGGTTGGTGAAGATCCGGTCCTTGTCGGAAAGCGGCATCCTACACCTCCGTCAGCGAGGTCGGCCCGCCTTCCGCGGCACTGCCCTGTCGACCGATGGTGCTGCCGGGCGGCGGACGTTCCCCGCGCTTGAGCGCCTCGATCAGCGCCACCGTGCGATCGTAGTCGAGATCCTCGTAGTAATCCTCATCGACTTGCAGCACCGGCGCATTGACGCAAGCCCCGAGGCATTCGACCTCGGTCAAGGTGAACAGGCCATCGGCACTGGTCTGCCCCGGACCCTTCACGCCGGCCGCATCGCAGCAGGCGCGCATCACCTCCTCTGCCCCGCGCAGCATGCAGGGGGTGGTGCCGCACACCTGCAGGTGATAGCGCCCGATCGGGCGCAGGTTGAACATGTAGTAGAAGGTCGCAACCTCATAGACGCGGATCGGCGGCATGGACAGGCGCTGCGCCACCACATCCATCGCCGCCTTCGGCACCCAGGCACTGCCGGTCTGCCGGCGCATCTGCTCCTGCACCAGATAGAGCAGCGGAATGACCGCGCTCGCCTGCTTGCCCGCCGGATAGCGGGCCAGGATCTTCGGGATCTGGGCCTCGCTCTCGGCGTCGAAGGCGAAGCTGTCGGGCTGTTCGCTCACCGGTCGATCTCCCCGAAGACGATGTCGAGGCTGCCGATGATCGCCACCGCATCGGCCAGCATATGGCCCTTGCTCAGCACCTCCATCGCCTGCAGATGCGCGAAGCCGGGCGCGCGGATCTTGCAGCGATAGGGCCGGTTGCTGCCATCGGCCACGAGATAGACGCCGAATTCCCCCTTCGGTGCCTCGACCACGGTGTAGGTCGCCCCGGCCGGCACATGGAAGCCTTCGGTATAGAGCTTGAAGTGGTGGATCAGCGCCTCCATGGAGCGCTTCATCTCGGCCCGCGGCGGGGGGACGATCTTGTGATCCGCCACCTTGACCGGGCCCGGCCTCATCTGATCCAGGCACTGGCGGATGATACGGGCCGATTGGCGCATCTCCGCCACCCTGACCAGATAGCGGTCGTAGCAGTCGCCATGCCGGCCGACCGGGATGTCAAACTCCAGCCGGTCATAGACCTCATAGGGCTGGCTCTTGCGCAGGTCCCACGGCACGCCGGAGGCGCGCAGGCAGGGCCCGCTGAAGCCCCAGGCCATCGCCTGTTCCGCGCTGATGACGCCGATGTCGACCGTACGCTGCTTGAAGATCCTGTTCTCGGTCAAAAGACCTTCCAGATCGTCCAGAAAGGCCGGAAACTGCGCCAGCCAGCGTTCGATCTTCTCCGGCAGGGCGGCCGGGATATCCTTGGCCACGCCGCCGGGACGGAAATAGTTGGCATGATAGTGGCTGCCCGAGGTCATCTCGTACATCTCGAGCAGATGCTCGCGCTGTTCGAAGCCCCACAGCGCCGGCGTGATCGCCCCGCAATCCAGCGCATAGGTGGTGACGTTCAGCAGATGATTGAGGATGCGCGTGATCTCGCTGAACAGCACGCGGATGTAGCGGGCCCGCTCCGGCACATCCTTGTCGATGCCGAGCAGCCGTTCGACCGCGAGCGCGAAGGCATGCTCCATGCACATCGGGCTCACGTAGTCGAGCCGGTCGAAATAGGGCAGCGCCTGCAGATAGGTCTTGTGCTCGATCAGCTTCTCGGTGCCGCGATGCAGCAGCCCGATATGCGGGTCCGCACGCTCCACCACCTCGCCCTTCATCTCGAGCACCAGGCGCAGCACGCCATGGGCGGCCGGATGCTGCGGCCCGAAATTGATGGTGTGGCTGTCGACCTCGACGGTGCGGCGCGGCGCATCCTCGGGCGGGGGAAGGGAGAGGCTCATGACTTCGGCGCCTCGATCCGCTGGAGGTGGACCTTCTCATCGCCCGGCAGCGTGGTCATCGCCTCCCACGGGCTCAGGAAATCGAAGTTGCGGTAATCCTGCGTCAGGCTGACCGGCTCATAGACCACCTGCTTGCGTTCCTCGTCGTAGCGCAGCTCAACAAAGCCGGTGAGCGGGAAGTCCTTGCGCAGCGGATGGCCTTCGAAGCCGTAGTCGGTGAGCAGCCGGCGCAGATCGGGCTGACCGTCGAAGACGATGCCATACATGTCCCAGCATTCGCGCTCATACCAGGTCGCCGACGGCCACAGGCCCGCCACGCTCGGAACCGGTGTCGACTCGCCCGCCCGGACGATGACGCGCAGCCGGCGGTTCCACTGCAGGCTGAGCAGATTGTAGACGACGTCGAAGCGCTCCTCCCGCGCCGGCCAATCCACGCCGCAAATGTCCATGCACTGCGCGAAGGCCAGGGTCGGGTGGTCGCGCAGCAGCGCCATCGTCGGCAGCAGCCGCTCGCGCGCCACATGCAGCACGAGCTCCGCGCCGAAGCGGTCGCGCGTCAGCCGGGCATCGGGCAGGACAGCCCGGATCGCCTGTTCCAGCTCCTCAACCACGCAGGATGGTCCCCGTCCGCCGGATCTTCTTCTGCAGCTGCAGGATGCCATAGACCAGCGCCTCGGCCGTCGGCGGGCAGCCAGGCACATAGACATCCACCGGCACGATGCGGTCGCAGCCGCGCACCACGGAATAGCTGTAGTGGTAATAGCCCCCGCCATTGGCGCAGGAGCCCATCGAGATCACCCAGCGCGGTTCGGCCATCTGGTCATAGACCCGCCGCAGCGCGGGGGCCATCTTGTTGGTGAGGGTCCCGGCCACGATCATCACGTCGCTCTGCCGGGGGCTGCCGCGCGGGATGATGCCGAAGCGGTCGAGGTCATAGCGCGCCATGTAGGCGTGGATCATCGGCACCGCGCAGCAGGCCAGCCCGAAGGTCATCGGCCAGAGGCTGCCGGTGCGCGCCCAGTTCACCACCCGATCGAGGTTGGCGACGATGAAGCCCTTCTCCTGCAGTTCGCCGGTGATGCCCTTGATCACCGCCTCCTGCTCGGGGCCCGGCGGCAGCGCCGCCTTGTTCCAGGCGAGCTCGCTCATTCCCACTCCAGCGCCCCCTTCCGCCATTCGTAGATGAAGCCCACCGTCAGCACCGCGAGGAAGGCCATCATCGACCAGAAGCCGAACCAGCCGATCTCGCCGAGGCTGACCGCCCAGGGGAAGAGGAAGGCGACCTCCAGGTCGAAGATGATGAACAGGATGGCCACCAGGTAGAAGCGCACGTCGAAGCGCCGTCGCGGCTGTTCGAAAGCTTCGAAGCCGCATTCATAGGCACTCAGCTTCTCGGGGTAGGGTTTCTGCCGCGCCGCCAGGAAGGCGCCCCCCACCATGGCGAGCGCGATCGCCCCCGCAATGCCCATGAAGATGAGGATCGGGAAATAGGCACCGAGCAGGCCGGCGTTCATGACCGCCTTTCCTTCCTGAGACCTTGCCTAGACGCAGCGCACCAGGCGGCCGCGCGCGCGGACCATACCGGCATGCTGCCCGCACCGCCATAGTGCTGGCGGCCATTTTCCGAACCGTTTCGCGTATGGGAGGCAGGCCGCCCTTGCAGGCCTCTGGCGCGAGTGACGGGGCTCGAACCCGCGACCTCCGGCGTGACAGGCCGGCGCTCTAACCGACTGAGCTACACCCGCTTGGCCGCCGGGGGATAGGCCCCTGGGCGGGCTTCGTCAAGCGGGATGATGGCGGCCCTGCCGCGTGGAGGGCGGCGCCTGCGGCCTGCCCTGGGGTCGAGGAGAGGGGGTATGGGCGCTGGCGGAATCGAACCGCCGACATCCTGTGTGTAAGACAGGCGCTCTACCGCTGAGCTAAGCGCCCCCGGCCCTTGCTATGCCCCAGGCGGCGGGCATGAAAAAGGCCGGTCCGCGGGGGACCGGCCTGCGGCAGGTGCCGCGGTGGCGGGTCAGTTCACCGCCTCCTTGAGCGCCTTGCCGGCCTTGAAACGCACCGTCGTGGTGGCAGGGATCTTGATCTCCTCCCCGGTGCGCGGATTGCGCCCCTTGCCGGCCTTCCGCTTGCTCGTGCTGAAGGTGCCGAAGCCGACCAGGCGCACCTCCTGCTTCTTCTTCAGCGCCTTGGTGATCGCATCGAACACCGCATCCAGCACATCCCCGGCCTTGGCCTTGGAGAGATCCCCCGCCTCGGCCACCACGGCCACCAGATCCTGCTTGTTCATGTACCCCCCTTGGGACCCGGGCGACCAGCCGATTCTGGCCGCGAAACCGGCAGGGACACTAGGTGGCAGGCTTCGCGGGCGTCAACGCCCGGCATGCGATTATCCCCGGAAAACCGCGGCGGAGGGCGGGAAGGGCGCGGCCAAGCCCGCCCCGCCGCGCCGTTCCGCCACCCCCGTCAGTGCGGGCGGGCCGCCGCCGCCCCCTCCGCCGGGGCGACGGCGGGCACCTCCTCGGGCTCCACCCATTCGATCGGCTCCGGCATGCGCACCAGCGCCTGCCCGATCACCTCGTCGACATGGGCGACGGGGACGATCTTCAGCCCCTTCTTCACGTTCTCCGGGATCTCGGCGAGGTCCTTCTCGTTCTCCTTGGGGATGAAGACCGTCTTGATCCCCGCCCGCAGCGCCGCGAGCAGCTTCTCCTTGAGGCCGCCGATCGGCAGCACCCGGCCGCGCAGCGTGATCTCCCCGGTCATCGCGACATCGCGCCGGACCGGAATGCCGGTCAGCACCGAGACCAGGCTGGTCGCCATGGCGATGCCGGCGCTCGGGCCGTCCTTCGGTGTGGCCCCCTCCGGCACGTGGATGTGGATGTCGCGCTTCTCGAAGATGGTGGGCTTGATGCCGAAGGTGGCGCTGCGGCTGCGCACGTAGGACAGCGCGGCCTCCACGCTCTCCTTCATGACATCGCCGAGCTGCCCGGTCGGCTTGATGTTGCCCTTGCCGGGCACCACCACGCTCTCGATCGAGAGGATGTCGCCGCCGACCTCGGTCCAGGCGAGGCCGGTGACCACGCCCACCATATCCTCGCTCTCCGCCTCGCCGAAGCGGTATTTCGGCACGCCGGCGTATTTCGCGAGGTTCTTCTTGGTGATCGCGACGCGCTTGACCTGCTTGGTCATGATCTCGCGCACCGCCTTGCGGGCGAGCGCGCCGAGCTCGCGCTCGAGGTTGCGCACGCCCGCCTCGCGCGTGTAGGTGCGCACCAGTTCGCGCAGCGCATCCTCGCTCACCGACCACTCCCCGGGCTTGAGGCCATTGGCCTCCATCACCTTCGGGATGAGGTGGCGCTTCGCGATCTCGACCTTCTCATCCTCCGTGTAGCCGGGGATGCGGATGATCTCCATGCGGTCGAGCAGCGGCTGCGGCATGCGCAGGCTGTTGGCCGTGGTGACGAACATCACATCCGAGAGGTCGTAGTCGACCTCCAGGTAGTGGTCGTTGAAGGTCGCGTTCTGCTCCGGATCCAGCACCTCGAGCAGCGCGCTCGACGGATCGCCCCGCCAGTCGGCGCCGAGCTTGTCGATCTCGTCGAGCAGGAAGAGCGGATTGGTGGTCTTCGCCTTGCGCATGCCCTGGATGATCTTGCCCGGCATCGAGCCGATGTAGGTGCGCCGGTGGCCGCGGATCTCGGCCTCATCGCGCACGCCGCCCAGAGACATGCGCACGAAGTTCCGCCCCGTCGCCTTGGCGATCGACTTGCCGAGCGAGGTCTTGCCGACGCCGGGCGGCCCAACCAAGCACAGGATCGGCCCGCGCAGCTTCTTCGACCGCGCCTGGACCGCCAGATACTCGATGATCCGCTCCTTCACCTTCTCGAGGCCGTAGTGATCGGCATCGAGGATCTTCTCCGCCTCGACGATGTCGTTCTTGATCTTGCTCTTCTTCTTCCAGGGGATGGAGAGCAGCCAGTCGAGGTAGTTGCGCACCACCGTCGCCTCGGCGCTCATCGGCGACATGGTCCGCAGCTTGCGCAGTTCGGACTTCGCCTTCTCCCGCGCCTCCTTCGGCATGCCGCTCTTCTTGATCCGCGCCTCGAGCTCGGCCACCTCGTCGCGGCCGTCCTCGCTCTCGCCCAGCTCCTTCTGGATCGCCTTGAGCTGCTCGTTCAGGTAGTACTCGCGCTGGGTCTTCTCCATCTGCCGCTTGACGCGGTTGCGGATGCGCTTTTCCACCTGCAGCACGCTCATCTCGCCCTCCATCAGGGCGAAGACGCGCTCCAGCCTCTGCGCCACGCTGGCGGTCTCGAGCAGCTCCTGCTTCTCGGCGATCTTGACCGACAGGTGCGAGGCCACGGTATCGGCCAGCTTGGCCGGATCCTCGATCTGGTTGATCGAGACCAGCACCTCCGGCGCGATCTTCTTGTTGAGCTTGATGTAGCTCTCGAACTGCGAGACGACGGTGCGCGAGAGCGCCTCCACCTCCTTGCCGGTGGTGTCGGTCTCCTCGATCAGCTCGGCGAAGGCCTCGAAATAGTCGGGATTGTCCTTGAAGGCGGCGATCCGGGCGCGGCGGTTGCCCTCGACCAGCACCTTGACCGTGCCGTCCGGTAGCTTGAGCAGCTGCAGCACGGTCGCGATCGTGCCGACCTGGTAGAGGTCCTTGCCCTGCGGATCATCCTGCTGCGGGTTCTTCTGGGTGACCAGCAGGATCTGCTTGTCGTCGCGCATCACCGCTTCCAGCGCGCGCACCGACTTCTGCCGCCCCACGAACAGCGGCACGATCATGTGGGGGAAGACCACGATATCCCGCAGCGGCAGCACGGGAAGCAGATCGCCGCTCTTGAATTCCGTCATGTGACCTCACTTCGGACAGTCATCGGCCGCGCCACCCGGCAGCGGCATGGCGGGACCGGCCCCTCGGGGCAAGAGGGAGATGGGGAGTGCCGGCCGCCCCCGCAAGGAGAGGCCGGATGTCTCACGCGGATGCCTGCTCCGCCTTGCGGTCGCTGTAGATGTAGAGGGGCTGGGCCCGGCCCTCCGCCACCTCGGCGTTGACCACCACCTCCTCGACATCCTCCATGCTCGGCAGTTCGAACATGGTGGAGAGCAAGATGCCCTCCATGATCGACCGCAGGCCCCGCGCCCCGGTCTTGCGCTGGATGGCCCGATGCGCGATCGCCTTCAGCGCATCCTCGGTGAAGGTGAGCTTGGCCCCCTCCATCTCGAAGAGCTTCTGATACTGCTTGACCAGCGCATTCTTGGGCTTGGTCAGGATGTCCATCAGCGCCTTCTCGTCGAGGTCATCGAGGGTCGCCACCACCGGCAGCCGCCCGATGAACTCGGGGATCAGGCCGAACTTGAGCAGATCCTCGGGTTCCACCTCGCGCAGGATGGCCCCGGTGCGGCGGTCATCAGGCCCCCTGACATCGGCCCCGAAGCCGATCGCCGAACCCTTGCCGCGGGCAGCGATGATCTTCTCAAGCCCGGCGAAGGCGCCGCCGCAGATGAACAGGATATTCGTGGTGTCCACCTGCAGGAACTCCTGCTGCGGGTGCTTGCGCCCGCCCTGCGGGGGCACGCTCGCGATCGTCCCCTCCATGATCTTGAGCAGGGCCTGCTGCACCCCCTCCCCGCTCACGTCCCGCGTGATCGAGGGGTTGTCGGACTTGCGGCTGATCTTGTCGACCTCGTCGATGTAGACGATGCCGCGCTGGGCGCGTTCCACGTTGTAGTCGGCCGCCTGCAGCAGCTTGAGGATGATGTTCTCGACATCCTCGCCGACATAGCCGGCCTCGGTCAGCGTGGTGGCATCGGCCATGGTGAAGGGCACATCCAGGATCCGCGCCAGGGTCTGGGCGAGCAGCGTCTTGCCCGAACCGGTGGGGCCAATCAGCAGGATGTTGGACTTGGCGATCTCCACATCCTGGTTCTTCCCCTGGCTGGCCAGCCGCTTGTAGTGGTTGTGCACCGCCACCGACAGGACCTTCTTGGCGTGGTCCTGACCGATCACGTAATCATCCAGGACTTTGCAGATCTCGCGCGGGGTCGGCACCCCATCGCGGGACTTCACGAGCGTCGTCTTGTGCTCTTCGCGAATGATATCCATGCACAGTTCGACGCACTCGTCGCAGATGAACACGGTCGGTCCCGCGATCAGCTTGCGAACCTCGTGCTGCGACTTGCCGCAGAACGAACAGTACAGGGTATTCTTCGAATCGCCCGAAGACTTGCTCATGCGCACTCCTTGCCCCGCCGCGCCCGACCCACGGCAGGCGCGGACACAGGCGGAAGACAGCCCGGAAGTCTAATCCTGGCCCGGGGAGAGGGAAAGATTCGAGGCGGGGCGAACCGGCGCAGGGCTCAAGCCGCCTTGCCGGCCTCGGTCGGGACCGGCCGCTTCTCGACCACATGGTCGACCAGGCCGAAATCCCGCGCCTCCTCGGCACTCATATAGGTGTCGCGCTCAAGCCGCCGTTCGATCTCCTCGAAGGGCTGGCCGGTGTGCGCGACATAGATCTCATTGAGGCGCCGGCGCAGCGTCAGGATCTCCCGCGCCTGGATCTCGATGTCGGTCGCCTGCCCCTGCGCCCCGCCCGAGGGCTGATGCACCATCACCCGCGCATTGGGCAGCGCAAAGCGCTTGCCCTTCTCCCCGGCGCAGAGCAGCAGGCTGCCCATGCTCGCCGCCATGCCCAGGCAGACCGTGCTGACCGGGCTGCGGATGTATTGCATCGTGTCATAGATCGCGAGCCCCGCGCTGACCACGCCGCCCGGGCTGTTGATGTAGAAGGCGATCTCCTTGGTCGGGTTCTCGCTCTCCAGGAACAGAAGCTGCGCGCATAGCAGGCTGGCCACCTGGTCATAGACCGGGCCGGTTAGGAAGATGATGCGCTCCTTCAGCAGCCGCGAGTAGATGTCGTAGGCGCGCTCGCCCCGGGCGGTCTGTTCGACCACCATCGGGATCAGGGTGTTGTTGTACACCTCAACCGGGTCGCGGCCTTCGATCCAAGACATGGGCTGTTCCTGCTCCCAACCACGCATTCCGGGCCCCGCTCCCCGAATTCGGCTGGGCGGCCCGGACCGGCCGGCCGGCCCCCAGATGGGCCACCGCGCCGGCGCTACACCATGTGGGCAGAACCCGCCTCAGGGGAAGCCCCCCCGCCCCCCGGTGCGTCGCCCCCCCTCATGCCCTGTGCCTCGGCCAAGGCGGCCACCCGCTCCAGGAGCCGCAGCCGGGCCTCCGGCAGGGGGCGGTGCTGCTGGCCGAAGGCGTCGCGGGCCAGGAAA
Organism: Rhodovarius sp.; assembly: GCA_025057055.1. GTDB lineage: Bacteria > Pseudomonadota > Alphaproteobacteria > Acetobacterales > Acetobacteraceae > Rhodovarius. Next base: position 41,026 of record JANWYF010000078.1, read on the forward strand.
TGGCCAGTCAGCCGCAGCCCGGCCAGCCACTCGGCCGGGCCGGCTGCCGCCGCCTCCTCCTCCAGGAGCAGGAAGCGCGGCAGCGGCAGAAGTCGCGGCGCATAGGCCCCGGCCGCGGCGGCCGAGACGGCGCGGCCGCTGCGCGGAGAGACGAAGGCGAGCCCCTCGCTCCGCCCGCTCACCGCGCAGGCCGAGAGATCGAGCCCGTAGCCGAGTTCGGCAAGCAGCGTGAGCTCCCAGCGGATCAGGGCCGGCACCGCCCGCGAAGCATCATGCGCCAGCGCGAGCAGGACCGAGACCAGCCCGTGAAAGCTCTGCGGATGGGCGAGGCGTTCGGGCAGCGCGCCCTCGGCCACGGCGCATCCGGCGGCGAGCACGGCCAGCGCCAGCGGGTCGGCCATCGCCAACGCCGCCACGGGATGCAGCAGCTCGCCGCGCAGGCTGCCCAGATGTTCGGGGCGGCGCGCCTGCCAGCGGGCCTCGACCAGGTTGCCGGGCTGCCAGACCGCCGCCTGGGCCCGCGAATCGCCGCCCGGGACATGGGCCGGGTGGCGGCCCAGCGCCTCGGTCAGCAGCGTCACGACCGCCCCGCCCGGCCCATGCGGCCGCACCGCCAGCACCACCGCCGCCCCCTCCCACTCGACCGCCATCGCCGCCTCGTCCTCTTCCACCTCTGCAGCCGGCGCCGCCCTGCCCCGCGAACACCGCCGGCCTCGCGCCCGCCCCCGCCCCCTGGCGCCGAGAGGGGCGGCGGCTACTCTCGCCGCGCCATGCCACTGCCCCGTCCCACCGCCGCGCCCCGCCGCCGCTCGACCATCCCGCTGCCGCCCGCGCGGCCGAACGCGGAGCAACGCCGATGAGCGCCCGCCGCGCCGCCGCCGCCCTCTGCCTCGATGATTTCGAGGCGCTGGCCCGTCGCCACCTGCCGCGCCCGGTCTTCGGATATGTCGCCGGGGCCACCGAACGCAACGAGAGCCTGGCGGACAACGCCGCCGCCTTCGCCGAATGGGCCTTCCTGCCCCGGGTGCTGCGCGACGTCTCGCGCCGCCGCACGGTGCGGGTGCTCTTCGGCCGGGAATGGGCCGCGCCCTTCGGCATCGCGCCGATGGGGCTGGCCGCGCTGGCCGCCTATCGCGGCGATATCGTGCTGGCGCGCGCCGCCGCCCAGGCCGGGGTGCCGATGATCCTCTCCGGCTCCTCCCTCATCCGCATGGAGGAGGTGATCGCCGCCAACCCCGAAGCCTGGTTCCAGGCCTATCTGCCCGGGGATGCCCGGCGCATCGAGGCGCTGATCGACCGCGCCGCGGCGGCCGGCTTCCGCACCCTGATCCTGACTGTCGATGTGGCGGTGCTGCCCAACCGGGAAAACAATGTCCGCAACGGTTTTTCCACGCCGCTCAGGCCCTCTCTGCGGCTCCTCTGGCAGGGGCTGACCCATCCGCGCTGGTCGGTCGGGACCTTCCTGCGGACCTGGCTGCGCCATGGCATGCCGCATTTCGAAAACAGCTTCGCCGAACGTGGCGCGCCCATCCTCTCGCGCCATGTCGAGCGGGACTTCACCGCGCGCGATCACCTCAACTGGGAGCATCTGGCCCTCATCCGCCGCCGCTGGCCGGGTATCCTGATCGTCAAGGGGGTCCTGCACCCCGAGGATGCGCGCCGCGCCGCCGGCGAGGGGGCGGAAGGGGTGATCGTGAGCAACCACGGCGGCCGCCAGCTCGACGGGGCGGTGGCGGCGCTCAGGGTCCTGCCCGCGCTGCGCCAGGCGGTGGGGGGGATTACCCTCATGCTGGACGGCGGGATCCGCCGCGGCACCGATGTGCTCAAGGCGCTCGCCCTTGGGGCCGATTTCGTGTTCGTCGGCCGGCCCATGCTCTATGCCGCCGCCGTGGCGGGAGAGGCGGGGGTGGCGCGGGCCATCGCCCTCCTCAAGGGAGAGATCGACCGCAACATGGCCCTGCTCGGGATCGAGCGGCTGGAGGAGCTCTCGCCCGAATGCCTCATCCGCCGGCGCTGAGCGCGGGCCTGACCGGCGCGGCCCGGCGCGCCGCACCGCTTGCGCCCGAAGCCGCCCGCGCCCCCGGGCCGCTGGCCGGCCGCACCCGAAGGCGGGCCGCCCAGCCGGGAACCGGCTGCGAGGCTGTGCGGGCCTGCGCCGCAGCCCGCCGCAGCGCTCGGCAGCCGCGGAGGATGCACCGCCTTGCCGGCCCTGCCGGCTGCGGGCCTGCGCACCGTGCGGCGCGACGCTGAACAGGGCAGCGGAGCATGCGGCCGTGCGGCAGGGCTCTACCCCGCAGCCCGCCCGCGCCGCCCTGGTGCGGTCGCAGGCGCGGGTCTTCTCACTATCCCGGATCCTCGAGCCCGATCGCGCGGATGCGCGCGCGCTCCTCATCCCAGCCCGCGCGTTCCTTGACGTTAAGGAAGAGGTGGACGGGTCGCTGCAGCAGCAGGGCCAGCTCCTCGCGGGCGCGGCGGCCGATCTCGCGGATGCGTCGCCCCCCCTCGCCGATCAGGATCGCCTTCTGCCCCGGGCGGCTGACATAGATCGTGCAATCGACCCGCACCGACCCGTCCGGGCGCTCCTGCCAGGATTCGGTCTCCACGCTG
>JANWYF010000080.1 GCA_025057055.1 Rhodovarius sp.
CACGGCGCCAACGGCATCGTCGACGAATACCACGTCATCCGACACGTCATGAACCTCGAAACCGTCAACACCTACGAGGGAACCCACGACATCCACGCCCTCATCCTCGGCCGCGCACAAACAGGACTGAACGCGTTCGGCAACTGACGGGGGACGGCGCGCGGCCGGCCAGCTCCGGGGATAGCCCAGCGTCGCCTGGCCGGCCCCGCACACGCAGCCGCCGACGCCCAGCCGGGCGCCGTCACGCCACGCCAGCCGATGGGCTGGCAAGCGAGGATATCCTACACCCCTGAACCATCGGTGGCGGCTCTGCCCGCCGCACCTGTCATGCCGCGGCTTACGAGAGCGGGGCTGGCCAGCATGCCAGGCCGCCCTGCAGGATCCTTCTCCTCCTCACGCAGATTTTCCCTATACGGATCATCCCTATGCTGATAGAAAGCGGGCGGCGGTTTCGGGCAAACCGCACCGCCGAGGGGAGGAAGCGCGCCATGGTGGAAGTTCACCCCATTCTCATCGCCGGCGGCGGCATCGGTGGCCTGGCCGCCGCGGTTGGCCTCGCTCGCAAGGGCATCCCAAGCCTCGTCCTCGAAAAGGCGTCGGCACTGGGTGAGATCGGCGCGGGCATCCAGCTCGGCCCCAACGCCTTCCACGCCCTCGACTATCTGGGCGTGGGCGAGGCGGCGCGGGCTCTTGCGGTCCATATCGACCAGCTCCGCCTGATGGATGCGGTCAGCGGCGAGGAGATCACCCATATCGACCTCGGCGAGAAGTTCCGTCGCCGCTTCGGCAACCCCTACGCCGTCATCCACCGCGGCGACTTGCACGGCCTGCTGCTCCGCGCCTGCCGCGAAAGCCCGCTGATCGCCTTGCGCACCGCGAGCGAAGTCGTGGCCTACGAGCAGGACGGCGCCAGGGTCTTCGCCCGCCTCGCATCCGGCGAGCGCGTGCCGGGCCGCGCGCTGATCGGCGCGGACGGGCTGTGGTCCAACATCCGGCAACAGCTGGTGGGTGACGGCAAGCCCCGCGTCTCGGGCCACACCACCTACCGCTCCGTCATCCCGACCGAACGGATGCCCGAGGATCTGCGCTGGAATGCCGCCACGCTCTGGGCCGGGCCCAAGTGCCACATCGTCCACTACCCGCTGCAGGGCTGGAAGCTGTTCAACCTGGTCGCCACCGCCCACAATGACGCGCCGGAGCCGGTAGCCGGCCGCCCCGTCGCTGCCGAGGAGGTGATGCGCGGCTTCGCCCACATTGACCCCCGCCCGCAGCAGATCATCCGCCACGGCAACGAATGGAAGGCCTGGGTGCTCTGCGACCGCGAACCCACCGACCGCTGGGTGGACGGACGCGTTGCGCTGCTCGGCGACGCTGCCCACCCGATGCTGCAATATTTCGCGCAGGGCGCCTGCATGGCGATGGAAGATGCCGTCTGCCTCGCGCACATGATCGACGCGCACCCCGGCCGGATCGAGACCGCGCTCGAGGCCTACCGCGCGCAGCGCCTGCTGCGCACCGCCCGCGTGCAGCTGCAGTCGCGCGCCATCGGCGAGCACATCTACCACCCCTCCGGCGTGCATGCGCTGCTGCGCAACGCCATCATGTCGGCGAAGAGCTCGGAGGACTGGTACGAGATCGTCGCCTGGCTCTACGGCAGCACCGGCCTCGAATCCGCCGTCCAGCAGCCACGCGCCGCCTGATCGCCGCGCCGCAGAGGAGCCCCTCATGAACCTCGTCACCCCCGCCCTCGGGACGCTCGAGGAGCTTCCCGCCGACTATCGCGAGGCCATGGCCGCGCGGAACCTCGTGCCGCTCTGGCCCAGCATGCGCGCCTTCCTGCCGCACGGCGCGCCGCGGCCGCAGACGCGGCCCGCGCTCTGGCGATACGCCGAGGTGCGCCCGCTGCTGCTGCGCGCCGGCGAACTCACTCCGATCGAGAAGGCGGAACGGCGCGTCCTCGTCTTCGCCAACCCGGGGCATGGGCTGGATGGGCTGCACTGCACCGGCACGATCTATGTCGGCATGCAGCTCATCCTGCCCGGCGAGACCGCGCCGAGCCACCGCCACACACCCGCGGCCGTGCGGCTGGTCGTCGAGGGCGAGGGCGGCTTCACCGTGGTGAATGGGGAGCGGCTGCCGATGCGGCGCGGCGACCTGATCCTGACGCCGGCGCTGCAATGGCACGAGCATCACCACGCCGGCACCGGGCCGGTCGTCTGGCTGGACGCGCTCGACCTGCCGCTGCTGGTCGCGATGGAGGCGTCCTATGCGGTCGAGGGGACGCGGCAGACAGCGCGCGCGGCACCCGACGCCTCCGCCACCCGCTATCGCCGCGCGGGCCTTGTTCCCTTCGCAAGCCTCGGCGCGCGGCCCGGGCCCTATCCGCTGCTGCGCTGGCCCTGGGAGGAGGTGCGCGCGGCGCTGGAGGCGCTGGCGGACGATACTCCGCGCGGTGCGGCCGTGCATCTTGCCTATGTAAACCCCGAGACCGGTGAGGAGTGCCTGCCCACCCTCGGCTTTTCCGCGCTGATGCTGCGCCCGGGCGAGGAGCTGGCCCTGCCGCGCGACAGCGCCTCCGCCGTCTTTCACGTCGTCGAGGGCAGGATCCAGGCGGAGGTGGCGGGCACGGGCTTCGACGCCGAGGACGCCGACGTAATCGCCGCACCCGCGCACGCCCCGGTGCGGCTTGCCAACCGCTCCGCCGCGGAGCCCGCCTTCCTCTTCCGCATCGACGATGCGCCCCTGCAGCGGCGGATCGGCATCTACGAGAGGTTCGGCGCATGAGCGCGGCCGCCCTCCTCTTCCCCGCGCCGGCAAGGCCGACCCTGCCTCTTGAAGCCGGCGGCCGCGCGCCGGTGGCGCGCCTCTTCTGCTTCGGCTGCAACCCCCTGTTGCAGGCTGCCGGGATGGGCAGGACGGTCGCTCGCGAGGCGCCTTTCCCAACCAGCAGGAGCGCGCACGCTGTGATCGACAGCGGCGCAGCGAGCGCCCCTCCGTCTGGCAGCGTCGGGTCCTATCACGCCGGTGAACTCGTTGTCGGGCGTCGGCAGCGGAGCTTCCACTCGCCCGCGGCACGCGCACGCCTTCCTGCCCGGCTACGCCGCAGGGCTCGACCTGACGCGGCGCGACCTGCAGCTTCCCGCGCGCACCAAGAGGCAGCCTTGGGATACGGGCCAGGACGTCGACCGCAGCGCGGTCATCGGCCCGACCCCACACGCCGCGCGCATCGGCGATCCGACCGCGGAGCCATCGCGTTGGCGGTGGGCGGCAAGCTGCGGCAGCAGGTTCACCTCTCCGCCCCCGCCCGGACGGTGCCGCGGCCGATCGCCCAGCGCTCCAGCCTCTATTGGCCGCCAGCGAGGGGGCTGCTCATGACGAGCATACCCGCGGGGATGGGCCATCCGCCTCCGCAGGTCGGCGGGCTGATCACGGGGCTGGGTCGGGTCCGCCTGTCCCTCTCGCTGCGCGGGGGGTAGAGAGATGGCCATGACCGCCTCCGACCTCTACGACAAGCCGGGCCATCTGATCCGCCGCTGCCACCAGATCTCGCTCGGCCTCTTCCTCGATCGCTGCGCGGAGTTCCAGCTGACCCCGGTGCAATATGCCCTGCTCAAGGCGGCGGAGGCCGAGCCTGGTGCGGATCAGATCACGCTCGCCGGCATGGCGGCGCTTGACCGGTCCAACGCGGCACGCCTCGCTGCGGCCCTGGAGGCGCGCGGGCTGCTGCGCCGGGCGCCCGACCCCAAGGACCGGCGTGTGCGGCGCCTGTCCCTCACCGCGGAAGGCAAGGCCCTGCTGCGGCGCGTGGAACCCACCGTGCAGCGGATGCAGGAGGAACTGCTGGCCCCTCTGACGGCTGAGGAGCGCCGCATCTTCCTCCGAGCACTGCGCAAGATCGCCGCGGCACACAACGAGATCTCGCGCGCACCGCTGCGTCTGCCGGAGAGCGGCGAGGCGGCCTGAGTAGGCGCTTCGGCAAGGCCCGGCAAGCCGGCGCGCAGGCCCCTCAGTATCCTGACGAAAGACCGACACCCAAATGCGGAGGAGACGCCATGTCCATCGCCTTCGCCCGTCCGCGAGCCATAGCCGCGACCCCGGCCCCTCTGGAGCCGTGCGAGAGGCTTCCGGCACTGACCGTCCCGCCACCCGTTGAGCTGGTGAGGTGCGGCGGCGCTGCCTCCCGGCTGAGACGGCGAAGGGGCGCGAGCTCCTTCGCGGGCGCTATGTCCCGCTGAGTTGAGGAGCCGGCATGACGCGATATCCCTCTCCCCGCCGGCTGCACGGCTATTTCCGCTCGACCGCCGCTTGGCGCGTGCGGATCGCACTCGAGCTCAAGGGCCTCGCGGTCGAGCACGCGTTCCGGCATCTGCGGCGCGGCGAGCAGCGCGCGCCGGAATATCTGCGGCTGAACCCGCAAGGACTCGTGCCGGCGCTCGAGCTCGATGACGGGGCGACGGTGCTCACCCAGTCGCTGGCGATCATCGAATGGCTGGAGGAGGTGTATCCGACGCCGCCCCTGCTGCCGGGGGATGCCGTGCAGCGCGCCCGGATCCGGGCCTTTGCGCTGGCCATCGCCTGCGACATCCATCCGCTGCAGAATCTCGGCGTGCTGGAGCGGCTGCGCCAGCTGGGCCTGCCGGAGGAAGCGGTGACCGGCTGGGCCCGCGATGTGATCGCACGCGGTCTTGCGGCGTGCGAATGCCTGGCCGCCGAGGCTAAGGGCCAACCCTTTCTCTTCGGCGAGGCACCGACCATGGCGGAGATCTGTCTCGTACCGCAGCTGGCCAACGCACGTCGCTTCGGTGTGGACCTGACGCCTCTGCCGCGGCTGCTGGCAGTGGAGGCGGCGTGCCTGGCCCTGCCCGCTTTCGCTGCGGCGGCCCCGGAGCGTCAGCCGGATGCCGAGTAGCGCAACGGCGCGGGCCGAGAGGCCAGCTGGAGCGAGTGTTTGCGGCGCGGCGGAGGCGGGAGGCTGTTCGCCCTTGACAGGTGCTCCTTGAGCGCAAGGGACAGGCCAGAAGGTGCGGCGTGCGCCATCTTATGCCTTGCGGCTCTTCGCCTTGCTGCGAACAGCCGCCCGCGCCTTGAAGGCTTCTCGGCCATCGCATACTCGCGGCGCGGGGTTCATCGAAGGCCGGCAGTGGCCTGAGATACGACGACGGTCGAGGTCTTTCGGGTCTTGGTGTGAGACCGTTTTTCTCCCGCCTGTGGATAGGCGCGGTTGGCGATGTCGTTGCAGCATTCGTCTGGGCTGAAGGCGCTGAGCGCGGTGCCGATG
>JANWYF010000090.1 GCA_025057055.1 Rhodovarius sp.
CTGGCGGCGGGGCGGGTGTGGCATGTGCCCCATCCGATGGATGCGGCGGCCATGCAGCGGGCGGCGCTGCCGCTGATCGGGCGGCATGACTTCTCGGCCTTCCGCGCGGCCTCCTGCCAGGCGGCCTCGGCGCTGCGCACACTGGATCGGCTCGAGGTGCGGCGCGAGGGCGAGGAGATCGTCATCGAGGCGGAGGCGAGGTCCTTCCTGCACCACCAGGTGCGCAACATGGTGGGGACGCTGGCCCTTGTCGGCCTCGGCCGGCGGGAGGAGAGCTGGCCCCGGGCGGTGCTCGAAGCGCGCGACCGGCGCCTGGCCGGAGAGACCGCGCCAGCCCAAGGCCTCTGCCTGATGGGGGTCGACTACCCCCCCTCCCTCACCCCCCGCTGGGGCTGAGGCGGAGAGCCGCCGCCCCCCGGCCGGAGGCCGGCGCGGTCAGCCGCGGGCCGGGGCCCGGCCGCGCCCGGTTGACCCCGTCCGCGCGCGCTGATCCCATGCGATGTGCACCACGCAAGTAAGGGGGAGACGTCGATGCGCGCCTGGGCCGTCGTCGAACACAACCAGCCCTTGCAGGAGCTGGAACTGCCGACCCCGACCCCGACCGGCCCCGAGGTGCTGCTCGAGGTGACGCATGCCGGGGTCTGCCACTCCGACCTCCACATCTGGGAGGGCGCCTATGACATGGGCAGCCGCGGCGTGCTGCGGCTCAGCCAGCGCGGGATGACGCTGCCGCTGGTGATGGGCCATGAGATCGTCGGGCGCGTCGTGGCCTGGGGGCCGGAGGCGGAGGGCCATGTGAAGGCGGGCGATCAGCGCATCGTCTTCCCCTGGGCCGGCTGCGGGCAATGCGCCGCCTGCCGCGCGGAGGAGGAGAACATGTGCGCGCAGGGCCGTGCGCTCGGCGTCTATCGCCATGGCGGCTATGCCACCCATGTGCTGGCGGCGCACTGGAAGCACCTGGTGCCCTTCGACGGGATCGATCCCGCCCTGGCGGCCACCTATGCCTGTTCGGGCCTGACCGTCTTCAGCGCCATCCGCAAGGTGATGCCGCTGCCGCCGGAGGAGCCGATCGTCATCGTCGGCGCGGGCGGGCTTGGGCTGCAGGCGGTGGCGGTGCTGCGCGCACTCGGCCACCGGCGGATCCTGGTGGTGGACATCAGCGCCGAGAAGCTGGAGGCCGCGCGGGCGCAGGGCGCCACCGACACCGTGCTGGCCGAGGGGGATGCCACCACCAAGGCGATCATCGCCGCGGCGGGCGGGCCGGTGGCGGCGGTGATCGACCTGGTCAACGGCACGAGCACGGCGCGCTTTGCCTTCGATGCGCTGCGCAAGGGCGGGCGGCTGATCCAGGTCGGCCTGTTCGGCGGCGAACTGGCGGTGCCGCTGCCGCTGATGCCGATCCGGGCGCTCACCCTGCAGGGGAGCTATGTCGGCTCGGTCAAGGAGCTGCGCGAGCTGGTCGCGCTGGCGCAGCAGAAGGGCCTGCCGCCTATCCCGATCACGCGCCAGCCGCTGCCCACCGCCGATGCGGCGCTCAACCGCCTGCGCTTGGGCAAGGTGACCGGGCGGATTGTGCTGACCGCCGCATAGCGCCTCAGCGCGCCGCGGCGTGCTGGGTGGCGGCGGGCCGGGTGGCCGGGCGCTGCGCGGACTGGGCCGCTGCCGGCGCCTGCCGCGGCCGCGCAGCCGCGGCCTGAGCCTGCGGCGGGCGGGCGGGGCGCGCCGGCGAAGCGGCCGGACGGTGAGGCAGGGCGGGGCTGATGCCCGGCGCCGGGCCATGCCAGACCACCGGCACCAGGGCGGGCCGGGTCGGCGCCTCCTGCTGTGCGAGGTATTCGCTGCCCGCCGGGCGATTGTGGATGAAGCCGTAGGTCGGATAGGGGCGCCCGAACAGCGTCGGGTCATGCCCCACCTGGACCCGCACCTGCCGCCAGGAATTGTCGGGCGAGACATCGATGACCGAGACGCCGCGCATGACCGTGCCGCGCCGAATGCCCGGCCCGGCCCAGTTGGCGTGGTCGATCTCGATGTGGCGGCTGTTGATCACTCGGCTGACCACCGCGACATGCCCCGCGCGCATTCCGCCCGAGGCCGGGAAGGCGAGGACCGAGCCCACCTCCGGCCGCTGGCTGCGGGCATAGCGGCCGGCGGCGTTGTGCCACCAGTCCCGGCCATTGCCGCTGATCGCCATGCCGGTCACCGCCCGGGCATAGGGAACGCAGGAGATGAAGCCGCTCTGCTGGCCCGGGCTGCGCGAGAGGCTGGGGCGGGCCGGCTCGCTGCCGCCGACCCGGTCGGCCTGCGCCGGCGTCGCGTTGAGGGCCAGGATCACCCCTGCGCACAGGCCAAGGCTCAGCATGAGGTGACGCATGCTCTCTCTCCCCTGGGTTGTTCCGGGGGCGTTGCCCGCCCGTTTCGGCCGCAACTGGTGGGGCAGCGGCCCGGGCTGGGCAACCTGTTATCGCGACATATCCCGTAACCTTGCGTGATTTGTTGGCGCGGCCTGTGGATAACTCTTTGTGATGGGAAGACCTTCCGCGCACTGTGGAAAACTTATGGCAAAGCCACAGTGTGGCAGCGCAGCTGCCACAAGGGGCCGGCACCCTTGCCGACCGGCCACCGCTCCCTCTGCCGAGGCCTGCCCCGTCAGCAGCGCACGCCGAGGCGCCCGGCCAGGTCCTGGATGAACTGCCAGGCCACGCGCCCCGACCGGGCGCCGCGCGTCATGCTCCATTCCAGCGCGCCGCGCCGCAGCTCCTCCTGCCCGATCGGCAGGGAGAGCGCGGCGGCATAGCCTTCCACCATGGCGAAGTAGGTCTCCTGATCCGTGTGGTGGAAGCCGATCCAGAGGCCGAAGCGGTCGGAGAGGCTGACCTTCTCCTCCACCGCCTCCTGGGCATGGATCGCGCCGCGGCTTTCGTTCTCGATCATCTCCCGCGGCATCAGGTGGCGACGGTTGGAGGTGGCGTAGAACAGGACATTCCCCGGCCGCCCCTCGATCCCGCCGTCCAGCACGCTCTTGAGCGCCTTGTAGTCGGCATCCTCTCGCTCGAAGGAGAGGTCGTCGCAGAAGACGAGGAAGCGCCGCGGGCTGCGGCGCAGCAGGGCGAGGAGTTCGGGCAGGGTGCGGATGTCCTCCCGCCCGATCTCGACCAGCACCAGCGAGCCCGGATGGGCCTCATTGGCGGCGGCGTGGGCGGCCTTGACCAGGCTCGACTTGCCGGTGCCCCGCGCCCCCCACAGCATGGCGTTGTTGGCCGGCAGCCCCTGGGCGAAGCGCAGGGTATTGCCGAGCAGGATCTCCTTCTGCCGGTCGATGCCCTTGAGCAGATGCAGCGGCACCCGCGCCACCTCCGGCACCGGGTCGAGCCGCGCCGGCGGGCCGGGGTGCCAGACGAAAGCATCCGCCCCCTCGAGGCTGAGCGGTGGGGCAGGCGGCGGGGCCAGGCGCTCCAGCGCATCGGCGATGCGCTGAAACAGGGTGCGAAGGTCGCTCATGGCCGGGGCGAATGGCGCCAAACCGGCCCGGCGTCCAGCCCGCGCCCGGTGCTTGACGCGCCCCGGCACCTCGATAGGTTCCGCCCGACCCCCGCAACGCGGAGCCCTTGCCATGCTGATCTCGCCTGCATTTGCCCAGGACGCCGCGGGCGGCGCCGGCGGCATCGTGATGCAGCTTCTGCCGCTGATCCTGATCTTCCTCGTCTTCTACTTCCTGCTGATCCGCCCACAGCAGAAGAAGATGAAGGAACACCGCCAGATGCTGAGCGAGCTCAAGCGCGGGGACCGCATCATCACCGGCGGCGGCATCGTGGCCGAGATCAAGAAGGTCACCGAAGGATCGGACGAGATCGAGGCGGAGATCGCCCCCAATGTGCGGGTGACGGTGGTGCGCGGCACCATCGCCTCGGTCATCAAGCCTTCCCCGGCCAACGACACGCAGAGGTGAGCGTTACATCATAACGCGCTCCCCGCCCGCCGCTTGCCGCATCGGCGGGCGTTTTCGTCTCTCTGCCCAATCTCTGTGCAAAATCAGGTGGCGGCGGGCCGGCTTCCGCCCCGCCCGGCGCTTGTGATGCCCCCCCGCCCTGGCATCTCTGCCGGCGGATCGAAGGGGAGCCTTCCGCCATGGCACGCATCTTCCGGCGCACCGGCCAGACTGCCCAATCCTGCCTGTGCGGGCAGGTGCATGACGGCTTCACCTGCACCGAAGCCCTGCCCGCCGACGGCACCGGCCTGCATGGCCGCATCGTGGAGGAAGCGGCGCTGCGCGCGACCTTCCCCCATCCGGCCACCCGCCGCGCCATGCTCGCCGCCTTCGGCGCGCCCACCCTGCTCGCCGCGATCAGCCAGATCCTGCCCCTTCACATCGCGCGCGAGGCGCTGGCCCAGTCCCCGGGCGCGCCGGAGAAGCGCGACCTCAAGATCGGCTTCATCCCGATCACCTGCGCCACGCCCATCATCATGGCCGACCCGATGGGCTTCTATCGCCGCCACGGGCTGAATGTGGAGGTGATCCGAACCGCCGGCTGGGCGGTCATCCGCGACCGCGCGATCGCCCGCGAATACGACGCGGCGCACATGCTGGCACCCATGCCCGTCGCCATGTCGCTCGGCCTCGGCGTGGCGCAGCCCATCCCCTTCGCGGTGGCGGCGATCGAGAACATCAACGGCCAGGCGATCACGCTCGCCAACAAGCATCGCGAACGGCGGAACCCGCGCGACTGGCGCGGCTTCCGCTTCGCCGTGCCTTTCGACTTCTCGATCCACAACTACCTGCTGCGCGCGCTGGTCGCCGAACATGGCCTCGACCCCG
>JANWYF010000144.1 GCA_025057055.1 Rhodovarius sp.
TGCAGGAGGCCGCCACGCTCGCCGCAGCCTGCCGCAGCCTGGAGGAGCTGCGCCAGGCGATGGCCGAGTTCGCCGCCACCCCCCTGCGCGAGACCGCAACCCAGCTCGTCTTCGCCGATGGGGTGCCAGGGGCGCCAGTGATGCTGGTGGGCGAGGCGCCGGGGGCGGAGGAGGACCGCCAGGGCCTGCCCTTTGTCGGCGCCTCCGGCCGGCTGCTAGACCGGATGCTCGCGAGCATCGGCCTCGACCGGCGGTCGAACTGCTACATCACCAACATCCTGCCCTGGCGGCCGCCCGGCAACCGGACCCCTACCGATGCCGAGATGCAGCTCTTCCTCCCCTTTCTGCGCCGGCACATCGCCCTCGTGCGGCCGCGGCTGCTCGTGCTGCTGGGCGGCAGCGCGGCCAAGGCGCTGATCGGCGGACGCGAGGGCATCACCCGCCTGCGCGGCAAGTGGCACCAAGTAATGATCGAGGATGAGCAAGTCATTCCAGCCCTTGCCACGCTCCACCCCGCCTATCTGTTGAGGAACCCGGCGGCCAAGAAGGATGCCTGGCACGATTGCCTGATGCTGCGCCGCAGGATGGAGGCCGAAGGGATTGTGGCAAAATCTGGGCTGTCGGGCGCAAACCCTTGAAGCGGCTCACTTCATCCTGTCTCGACCGGGTCGGATCGCGGCCATGACTGGCCTCGCTTTGCATCAGCTCTTGCCAAAGCCGACCTGAGCCCGTAACAGCCTGGGCCATGGGTGCCGTCCAGACACAGGGGAGGGCCCCGCAGCGCTTCGGGCTTGGCCATCTGCTGGTGGCCGCGGCCCTGGGAGTGGGATGGTGCGGCCCGGCCGCCGCCCACAGCATCGCGCCGCGGGAGCCGAGCCGCGCACCGCAGCGTGAAGCCGCGCCGCCTGCCGTCTTATCGGCCGCCGATGCGCAACGGCTGCGCCGCGCCTTCGAGGCGCAGGCGCGCGGGGATTTCGCCACCGCCAACCGCGAGGCGGCGCTGCTGTCCGACCGGCGGCTGATCGGCCATCTGCGGGCCGATCGGTACCTGCGCGCGGCCGATTCGGTCCAGATTCCCGACCTGCAGAGCTGGCTCGCCGACCATGGCGACCATCCCGACGCGCCGGCCATCTACGCCCTGCTGGTCCGCCGCCTGCCGCGCGGGGCTGCCCTGCCGCCGCCGCCCGATGTGCCGGAGGCGGAGGCGCAGGTGCTGGAGGTTGCGGCCGAGGAGCGCGCCCCCTCGCGCCTGGCGCGCCACGCCGGGCTTGACCGCGCGGTGCGGGAGAGGCTGGCCGAGGGCCGCGGGGAGGAGGCGCTGGCCCTGATCCGGCGCAGCGCCCGCGCCCAGGGCGCCTATGCGGCGCAGCTCAAATCGGAGGTGGCGCGGGCGATGTTCCGCGCCGGCCAGGATGCCGAAGCCCTGGCCGTCGCGCAGGAAGCCCTGCGCGCCGACGATCATCCCGGCGCCGCCTTCGTCGGCGGCCTCGCCGCCTTCTCCCTCTCCCGCTACGAGGAGGCGATGCGGCTGTTCGAGACCGCAGCCCGGGCCGAGCTGGCACCGGCCGCGCTGCGCTCCGCCGCCGCCTACTGGACCGCGCGTTCGGCCGTCCGCGCCCGCCGGCCGCAGGCCTATGTCAGCTGGATGCTGCAGGCCGCGCAGGAGCCGCGCACCTTCTACGGGCTGCTCGCCCGCCGAAGCCTCGGCCTGCCCAACGGCTTCGCCTGGGAGAGCGCGGAACCCGATACCGCCGTGCTGGCGGAGACCGCCGGCGGCTGGCGCGCCATGGCGCTCGTGCAGATCGGCCAGATGGAGCGGGCGGAGGCGGAGCTGCGCCTGCTGTGGCGGCGCGGCCGCGGCAACCCCATGCTGACCCAGGCGATCGAGGCCTTCGCCGCCCAGGTCGGCCTGCACGCCCTGGCTGCCCAGGTGGCTGCCGGCAATGGCGGAGATGGGCGCGCGCGCGACTTCACCCGCTTCCCGCTGCCGCTGCTGCGGCCCGATGGCGGATTCCGAATCGACCCGGCGCTGCTCTACGCGCTCGCCCTGCAGGAGAGCCGCTTCAACCCCCAGGCCGTCTCCCGCGCCGGGGCGCGCGGGCTGCTGCAGGTGATGCCCGCCACCGCAAGCTATGTCGCCAACGATCCGAGCCTGCGCGGCCGCGGCGCGATCCGCCTGCACGAGCCGGGCTTCGGGCTCGAGATCGGGCAGCGCTACCTCCACTATCTGGCCCGCCACGACAGTGTCGGGGGTGATCTGATCCGCCTGCTTGCTGCCTACAATGCAGGTCCGGGCAATCTCGCACGCTGGCTGCCGGCGGTGCGCCACCGCGATGACCCGCTGCTGTTCATCGAGAGCATCCCGCTCGGCGAGACGCGCGCCTTCGTCCAGCGCGTCCTGGCCTACCAGTGGATCTACGCCTCCCGGCTCGGGCTGCCTGCGCCCTCGCTCGATGCGCTGGCCGAGGGCCGCTTCCCGCAATTCGCCGGCCCCGAGGAGGTGGCGGCGATGCTGACCGGGCGCCCGGCCTGGCAGCGGATGCGGCATTAGCGACGCCGGCTTGACCGCGCGCCAGCGGCTGACCGCGGCGGCGCCGGCTGCCCTGGCGGGCGCACATGCCGCGCTGCGGGCCTGCTTGCGGCGTTGCCCTGCACCCTGCCGCGGGAGCGGACGGCGGCACGGGGCCAGCCTTGCGCAGCTGCGGGGGCGGTGCGGCAGGGCGTTTCGCCGCCGCGCGGGCGGGGCTAGAACAGGCCCATGCCGATCGACGAAAGCCTGCCCTTTAAGCCCGTCAACATCGCCGTCCTCAC
>JANWYF010000159.1 GCA_025057055.1 Rhodovarius sp.
GCGTTCGGTCGTGACCTTCCAGTAGCGCCCCTCGAGGCGATAGGGCGCCTCCTTGGTCCAGAGGTCGAGGATCATGTTGATGCCCTCGACGAACATGGCGTTGCGGTCGGCATCGAGGTTGCCGAAGGCCTCCGCATCCGACAGCAGGCCGCCCGGGCTGATGCCGAGGAGGAAGCGCCCCTCGAGCAGATGGTCGAGCATGGCGGCCTGTGCGGCGACCGCAGCGGGATGGCTGTTCGGGATGTTGATCGTGCCGGTGCCGAGCTTCATCCGCTTCACCCGCCCCGCCAGAGTGGCGAGGAAGATCATGCAGGAGGTGATGTTCTCGGCCAGATCGGTCACATGCTCGCCGCAGAGCCCTTCGACGAAGCCCAGCTCATCGGCCAGGAGAAAGGCCTCCTGGTCCTCGGCCAGGGATTGGCGCCAATCCTTCTCCAGCGGGTGGATCGGCATGGTGAAGAAGCCGAGCTTCATGGGATCATCCTCCGGATCGAAACCTCTGCGCTCATCCCCGCCGCCTCAGGCCGCGATCGCCACCGGCCGCCGCGTGGCGACCGATTCCGCGATGGCTTCCAGGATCGCGACATTGGCGATCTTCTCGGCATCGCTGAACGGATAGGGCGCCTCTCCCCGGATCGCCCGGGCGAAGGCCTCGAGGTTGAGCAGCACCGCATCCTCGAAGGGGAACTCCTCGCGCTGTTCGCGCCCGTCGCGAAAGCGCAGGGTCAGCATCGCGGGGCCCGGGGTGTCGGGGTGGGTGCTGTTGCGGATCTCGGCCCAGCCCCGCGAGCCGAAGACGCGGGTGGCGATATAGAGCGGCGTCTCCAGGATGGCGCTGACGAAGGCGGTCGCACCCGACCGGCAGCGCAGCATGACCGAGACGAGATCGCCATTCTCGCGCTCCGAGACCAGCCGCCCCGCGGCGGCGTAGATCTCCTCGACCGGGCCGGCGAGGTCGAGCACCGCGTCGGTCAGATGGATGCCCATGCCGGTATGGGCCGCCGGGTAGCGCGGATCGACCCGCCAGTCTCCGGGCTTGAGGTGGGTGAGCTTGTCGTGGCTGAAATCGGCCTCGATGTGCAGCAGCCGGCCGAGCTCCCCAGCCCGGAGCAGCTCGCGCAGGCGGCGCATGGCAGGCTCGAAGCGCCGCTCATGCCCCACCCCGAGCACCACCCCGGCGCGGCGGCAGGCCTCGACACTCGCCTCGGCATCGGCGCGCGTCATCGCCAGCGGCTTCTCGCAGAAGACATGGCGCCCGGCGGCGGCGGCGGCCAGCACCTGGGCCGTGTGCAGGTTCTGCGGCGTGCAGAGGATGACCGCCTGCACCGCCGGATCGGCCAGCGCCTCGGCCAGATCGGCCGAGAGCGGCAGGCCATGCTGTTCGGCGAAGGGCCGCGCCGCATCCAGCGCCGGATCGACCAGGCGCACCGGCCGCATCAGCGAGGAGCCGGCCAGGCTCCTCACGATATGCCGGCCCCACCAGCCGAGGCCGATGATCGCCGCCCCGATCATGCCGCCGCCCTCTGCGGCGTGCGGATCGCCTCGCCCGGCCGGCGATAGCCGCCGCCGATGAAGAGCAGAGGCTCCTCCGCCCCCTCCTCCCGGTAGCGGGCGCGCAGGACGCGGCCGATCAGCACCACATGGTCGCCCGCCTCCACCGCTTGGTGCAGGCGGCACTCGAACAGGGCGAGCGGCTCCGGCAGCAGGGGCAGGCCGCCCAGGCCCTCCTGCCAGGGGATGGCGGCGAATTTGTCGACCCCGCCGGCGGTGGCGAACCGGGCCGAGAGCTCGGCCTGCCCTGCCCCCAGCACATGCACGGCGAACCAGCCGCCCTCAAGGAAGGCGCTCCGGGTGGAGGAGCGCAGATCCAGGCTCCAAAGCACCAGCGGCGGATCGAGCGAGACCGAGGCGAAGGAGTTGGCGGTCACCCCGACCGGCCGCCGCTCCGGCGCCGGGCCGCGGCCGGTGACGACGGTCACACCCGTCGCAAAACGGCCGAAGGCACGGCGCAGCGCACGTGTATCAGCGGCCGGACCTTCCGTGAGGTCGAGAAGGCGCTCCTCGCCCGCCGCGGAAGCATCCCCGCCGGGCAGGGAGGGATCCTGCGTCATGCTCATGCCCGCATGATCGGGGCTTTGCCGGCGGGACGGAACATATTTTCTCTGCTGCGTCGGATCAGCCGGGCTGATGGATGGGTGCCACGGCCCTGCTCCCGGCAGCACGAACGGGCGCGGCGATGGTGCCGGGAACCGGCCGGCGGCCTGCCTGCAGCGCGCCTGCCGCCGTCCGGCCGGCCTTCGCCCTCCGCCGGCCGGCAAGGAGGGCGGTGCGCCCGGGCTTGCAGCCTGCCGCGCGCGGTGTCTTATCTGTGCCGCCTGAGCGCCGGTGCGCGGTGCAGGCCGGCACCCGCCCCGCCGCCGTCAGGATCCGCCAGCCGTGCCACGCCGCAAGCTTCCGCCGCTCAATGCCCTGCGCGCCTTCGAGGCAGCGGCGCGGCATGTCAGCTTCACCAAGGCAGCGGCCGAACTCCACGTCACGCACGGCGCGATCAGCCGCCAGGTCGCCCAGCTCGAGGCCTGGCTCGGCGTCGAACTCTTCCACCGCCGGCCGGCGCAGCTCTCCCTCACCCCTGCCGGGCGCAGTTTCCTGTCGGAGGTGACCGCGGCCTTCGACCGCATCGCGCTCGCCTCCCTGCATCTGCGCGAGGCGGCGCCGCCCAGCATCCTGCACGTGAACGCGCCGCCCACCTTCACCATGCGCTGGCTGATTCCGCGCCTTTCCACCTTTCAACGCGAACAGCCGGGGGTCGAGGTGCGCATGACCACCGGGCTCGATCCGGTGCGCTTCGAGGCGGGGGGCTATGACGTCGCCATCCGTGGCGGACAGGCGCCTCTGCCCGGCTGCCTCTCGGTGCCTTTCATGACCGAGCTGATCCTGCCGGTGTGCGAGGCCGGCCTCGCCGAAGGCGGGCGGCTGCGTAGCCCGGCCGACCTCGCAGGACAGACGCTGATCAGCTACGCCACCGAACCCTATCCCTGGGCCGAGTGGCTGGCGGCTGCGGGCGTGCCCGGGCTGCGCCCGGCCGGGGCGCTGCGCTTTGAGCAGATGTTCTTCGCGCTGCAGGCCGCGGCCGAGGGGTTGGGCGTGGTGCTGGTGCCGGTCTTCCTCGCGATCGACGACATCCTGGCCGGGCGGCTCTGCGCCCCCTTCGGCACCCTGGCCGCGCGGCGCCGGCGCTACTGGGCCCATGCCGCGCGCCGCCGCGCCGTCATCGAGGCACTGATCGATTGGCTGCTGCGCGAGGGACGCGCCACTGAAGCGGCGATGGAGGCCTGGGCGCGGGATGCGCCCGCGCCGGTCTCGGCCTGACCGCCGCGCCGGTCAATCCAGCGTCACCCCGCTGCGGCGCACCACCTCGCCCCAGCGGCGGAACTCCTCGCGCATATAGGCCGCCGCCTCGTCGGGGCTTGCGCTGTAGCGGGGAATGGCGCCAATCCCGATCAGGCGCCGCTCCATCTCAGGCACGCGCATGGTCCGCTCGATGGCGGCATGGGTCTGGCTCAGCAGCTCGCGCGGCACGCCGGCGGGATAGATCACCATCAGCCAGGTCACCGCGGTGAAGCCCGAAAAGCCCTGTTCCTGGAAGGTGGGCAGGTCGGGCAGCATCTCGAGCCGGCGGGCCGTGCCGGCGGCCAGGGCGCGCAGCCGGCCGGACTGGATATGCGGCAGGGTGGAGGCCACCGTCTCCAGCGCAAGCTGCACGGTGCCGGTCATCACATCGGTCACGCCGAGCGCGCTGCCGCGATAGGGCACATGGGTGATGGCGAGTCCGCCCGCCAAGCGCTTGAACTCCTCCATCGCGAGGTGGGAGACGGTCCCGTTGCCGGAGGAGGCGTTGCTCAGCCTGTCCGGATTGGCGCGGGCGTAGCGGATCAGCTCCTCGAGGTTACGCACCGGAAGCTGCGGGTTGCAGACCAGCACGAAGGGAAGGTCGGCCATCAGCCCGACCGCATCGAAATCGCGCAGCGTATCGTAGGGCACGCTGCGGTAGAGGTGCGGGTTGGTGGCGAGCGCCGACATGTGCGCGAGCATCATCGTCGTCCCGTCCGGGGCGGCGCGCGCCAGCTGGCCCAGCGCCATGCTGCCGCCCTGGCCGGGTCGGTTGTCCACGATGTAGACATCGCGCGAACCCTCGGCCATGCGCTCGGCCCACAGGCGGGCGACGATGTCGGTCGCCTGGCCGGGCGGAAAGCCCACCAGGATGCGGATGGTGCGCGGCCCGCTCGCCTGCGCGCGCGCAAGAGCGGGGGCGAGGAGCGCGCTTGCGCCGGCGGCGAGGAGACCGCGGCGGTCGAGCTGGGATGCGGACATGTTCTCCTCCCTCATCATCTCGGCAAAGCCGGCCGCTCAATGCCGAGGACCCTTCATGGCGGCCGCCGTGTTGACCATGGAATGGAGAGCGCGCGCGTAATCAGTGGCACCTTGCTCATCCATGCGCGGCGCGACGCGCAGATACTCCTTGAGGCCGAGGATGGCCGGGCGCGGGCGGCTGAGCAGCGTGGCGCAGAAGCGCTCGACCTCCGCCGCCAGCTGCGCCTCGGGCACCACCTGGCTGACGATGCCGTATTCCAGCGCGCGCTGGGCGCCGATGAACTCCGCGCTGTAGGCCATCCAGAGGATGGCGTTGCGGTTCACCCGGTCATACAGCGCGGACATGACCATGGTCGGCATCACATTGTGCGTGATCTCGGGGATGTTGAAGCGCGCCGTATCGGCAGCGAAGGAGACATCACAGAGAGCGGCCACCGCCGTGCCATAGCCCATGGCGCGGCCGGCGATGGCGCAGACGACCGGCACCTGGGCGTTGCGGATCGCGCGGTAGCTGTTGAAGACGCTGTCGTATTCCGGCCGGCGGGCATAGGCCTCGGGCGCCGGGGGGCCGGGTAGGTCGCGCACCCGGCCGGTGCAGAAGTCCGGCCCCGCGCTGGTCAGCAGCACGGCATCCGCGTTCTCATGCGCCATCAGCAGCGCCTGGGCCAGGGAGGCGGCCATGCTGTCGGTCACACCGCCATCCTCCCGCGCCAAGGTGATGCGCAACAGCCGGCCGTCCTGCACGATGCGGAGGGCTTCGCTCATTCCAGGATCTCCTTACCTCTCAGGCAGGTTCGCGCGCGGGCTCCACCGCGGCCCGGGCGGTGCGGGCGGCACGCAGCGCGCGCCAGATGGCGGCGGGCGTCATCGGCAGGGCATCGAGCGCGACACCGAACGGGGCCAGGGCATCGTTGATGGCACTGGCGATCGCCGCCGGCGCGCCGAGATAGCCGGCCTCGCCCGAACCCTTCTGGCCGAACTCGGTCAGCGGCGAGGGCGTGCAGTGATCGACGATGGTGATGGGCGGCACCTCCATCGCGGAAGGAAGGAGATAGTCCATGAAGGAGCCGGACAGCAGCTGCCCCTCCGGCGAATAGGCGAACTTCTCCATCAGCGCCGCGCCCAGCCCGTGCGCGACGCCGCCATAGGTCATGCCGTGCACCACATCAGGGTTGATCATCACCCCGCAGTCGTGGCCCACCACGTAGCGGTGCAGCGTGACCTTGCCCGTCTCGGGGTCGATGCTGGCCAGCACGACATGGGCTTCGAAGGAGTGGCAGGGATACATCTGCACGCGCCCATCCGGCGTCGGCAGCGCACCGCCGGTCGGCACCTCCCAGACGAAGCTCTCCTGCAGCCCGGGCTCCATCCCCGGCGGCAGGTTGTGGAATTCGCGATGCGCGATCTCGACGAGCCTGTCCCAGGAGAGGGCGCGCTCCGGCGCCTCGCGGGGCACGGCTGCGCCGTCGCGCCATTCCAGCGCCGCCTCCGGCAGGCCGAGGTTGTGGGCGGCGATGCGCAGCAGCTTGGCGCGGATGCGCTTGGCCGCCCCGGCAGCCGCCCCGCCCAGCATGATCGCCATGCGGCTGCCCACCGGGCTGTTCGAAGGCAGGGCGGAGAGGGAATCGGCGTGGATGACGCGGATCGAGTCCGGGTCGCGCTGCAGCACCTCCCCCACCACGGTGGAGACCAGCGTCTCATGCGCCTGGCCAGAGGAGGAGGTGGCCATGATCGCGGTCACCGCTCCGTTCAGGTCCACCCGGATCAGGCAGGAATCCATCCAGGTCGTGGTCCGGTTCTTCGGGTTGAACAGCGGCTCGAAGGAGGAGTTGCCGCCCGAGGGCTCGAGGCAGGTGGCGATGCCGATGCCCGCGAGCTTGCCCGCAGCCCGCAACGCCTCGCGCTGGCGCAGAAGCTCCTCGTAGGGGGCGGCGGCCAGCGCCTTGTCCATGACCCGCGCATAATCGCCCGAATCGTAGACCGTGCCGGAGGGGATCCGATACGGGAAGCGTTCGGGCGGGATCAGGTTGCGCCGCCGGATCTCGATGCGATCCAGGCCCAGGAAGCGCGCGATGCGGTCGATGCCCGTCTCGATCGCATAGTTGGTGGGGGACTGGCCGAAGCCGCGCACCGCCTCCTGCGGCGTCTTGTTCGTCAGCACCGAGATCGCCTCATAGGCGACGCTGCCGATCATATAGGGCCCGACGATGGCCCCCACCGGCTTGCCGAGCTGGAAGGGCGAGCGGCCGGCATAGGCGCCCACATCATCCAGCGCGCGCAGGCGCATGGCGCGAATCACCCCATCCGGGTCGAAGGCCAGGGTGACGTCGAAGATGCGGTCCGGCCCCTGCATGTCCCCGCCGCGCATGTTCTCGAGCCGGTCCTCGAGGAAACGGACGGGCCGGCCGAGCTTGCGCGCCAGGTACCCGACCAGGATGGCGTGCTTGAGCCCGCGCTTCACTCCGTAGGATCCGCCGACATCGACGTCGAAATAGACGCGCACGGCATTGCCCGGCAGGCGCAGGCAGCGGGCGAGAAGATCAGGGAACTTCGGCATCTGGATCGAGGCCCAGACGTCGAGCAGCCCCGCCGCGTCGTTCCACTGCGCCGTGCAGACGAAAGTCTCGATCGGCACGGTGGCGGACCGCCCCCAGCGCACGCGGTAGGACAGGCGATGCGCCGCGGCCGCCATTTCCTCCTCGACGGGGCCCCAGACGAACTCGCGCCGGAAGAGAAGGTTGGAGCCATGCGCCGGATGCACAAGCGGCGCATCCGGGGCCAGCGCGGCCTCGGGGTCCACGACATGGGGCAGGGGGTCGTAGTCCACCTCGACGAGCTCGGCCGCATCCTCGGCCAGGGCGCGGCTCTCGGCCACCACCGCCGCGACCCATTCCCCGGCGTAGCGCACCACGCCGCGGGCGAGCGGGAAGCGCCGCACCTCTGGCGCATCCACGCCGGGCAACATGGGCTCGATCTCGGGCTGCAGCTCCTCTCCGGTCAGGACGGCCTGCACGCCCGGCAAGGCGAGCGCGGCCGAGGCATCGAGCCGGGCGATGCGCGCGCTCGCATGCGGGCTGGCGACGATGGCGACGTGCAACAGGCCGGGCAGGGCGATATCGGCGGCAAAGCGCCCCTGGCCGGTGACGAAGCGGCGGTGTTCCACCGCGCGGCGGCGGCGGCCGATGTAGCGGAAGGGCGGCGCCTCAGACATGCGCTACCTCCTGGCCAGAGGCGAGCATCACCGCCTCCACGATCTGCTGGTAGCCGGTGCAGCGGCAGAGATTGCCGGCGATCGCCTCGCGGATCTCCGCCTCACTGGGGCGGGGATTGCGGGAGAGCAGATCGTGGCAGGCGATGAGCATCCCCGGCGTGCAGTAGCCGCATTGCAGGGCATGCGCCTCGCAGAACGCGTCCTGCAGACGCGAGAGCGCACCGCGCGCGGGCGCGAGCCCCTCGACGGTGGTCACCGACAGGCCATCCGCCTGCACGGCGAAGAGGCAGCAGGCGCGCACCGCCTCCCCCTCCAGCAGCACCGAGCAGGCACCGCAGATGCCGTGCTCGCAGCCGACATGGGTGCCGGTGAGGCCGAGATGGTCGCGCAGGAAGTCGACCAGCGTGGTGCGCGGTTCGACCACGGCGCGGCGCGGCGTGCCGTTGACGATGATCTCAACCGTGATCGGTTCCGGCTTCGGCGTCATGGGGCATTCCTCCCTCAGGCCGCGGCGCGGGCCGGCGCCGCGCCGGCGCGCAACAGGGCGCGGCGCAGCAGCACGGCAGCAAGATGGCGGCGATATTCGGCATCGGCATGGGTGTCGGAGCCGGGCTCGGTCCGCGCCGCTGCGGCCTGAGCGACCTCACGCGCCAGCGCATCGGTGATGTGCC
This sequence comes from Rhodovarius sp., assembly GCA_025057055.1. Taxonomy (GTDB): domain Bacteria; phylum Pseudomonadota; class Alphaproteobacteria; order Acetobacterales; family Acetobacteraceae; genus Rhodovarius. Next base: position 8,254 of record JANWYF010000159.1, read on the forward strand.
GGCCGATGAGCTGCCGGGCGAGATCGGGGAAGACGAGCGGGGTGCCCGCGACACCGCCGAGGCCGAAGGCGGCGCGGCGGCAGCGTCCCTCGGCGTCGCACTGGATCTGGCAGGCAGCGGAGGCGATGGCAAAATCGCCGTGGCGGATCGCCACTTCCTCGAAGGCGCAGGCGACGCCCGGCCCGTCCCAGATCGGCCACTCGATGGCAGTCAGGCATTCCTGCTCGCGCGCGGCGGTGACCATGGGGGCCAGGAAGAACTCGCGCGCGGGCAGGCGACGTTCGCCGCCGTCGCGGCTGCGGAGCACGAGCGTGGCATCGAGCACGGCGGCAGCCAGCGGGAGTTCGGCCGAGGGATCGGCGTGAGCGAGGCTGCCGCCCAGGGTGCCGCGGTTGCGGGTCTGCACATGGCCGACCCAGGCGAGCGCCGCCGGCAGCAGCGGCACGGCACGCTGCAGCGCGGCATCAAGTTCGAGATCACGCTGGCGGGTGGTGGCCCCGATCACGGCGCGCTGCGGGCCGAAAGCCACCCCCTTGAGCCCGGGCAGCCGGTTGATGTCGACGAGCAGGGCGGGGCGGGCAAGGCGCATGGCCATCATCGGCACCAGGCTCTGCCCGCCCGCGATCAGCTTCGCCTCGGCCCCATGTGTGGCGAGGAGATCGAGCGCCTCCTCCAGGCTCTCGGCCCGGCGATAGGCGAAGGGCGCGGCCTTCATGCGGCCGCGCGGCCCGGCGCGATGTGTGACATGGGCGCACTCCTCCCCGGCATGGCTCGAGGCGAACTAGGCCCGCACCGCGGCCCCGGCAAGCGAGAAACGCTCACAAGCCGTGAGAAAAACTCACAGCTCTGCGTGCTCACTCCAGCCGGATGTCGAGCGCGCGCACCACCGTCGCCCAGCGGTCGCGATCCGTGGCGATGAAGGCGCGCGTCTCCTCGGGCGAGCTGTGCACCGGCACCACCGCCTGCGCGCGGAACAGCTCTTGCACCGCGCTCTGGCGCAACGCCTCCCCGACCGCCGCGGCCAGCCGGTCGGCCACCGCCAAGGGCAGGCGCGCAGGGCCAAGCAGGCCAAACCAGTTGGCGGCCTCGACCGGTAGGCCGAGCTCGGCCAGCGTCGGGACATGGGGCAGCAGCGGGATGCGTTCGTTGGCGCCGAGGCCGAGGATCCGCACCCGGCCGTCGCGGGCGATGGCCTCGGCCGGGCCGGCGTTGAGGAACATCACATCCACCTGCCCGGACAGCAAGGCGGTGCTGGCCGGCGCCGCGCCGGTGAAGGGCACATGCAGCATCTCGATGCGCGTCTGGCGCATCAGGCGCTCCATCGCCAGATGCGAGGTGCTGCCCACGCCCCAGGAGGCGAAGCTCAAGCGGCCCGGCCGCTCCCGCGCCAGGGCAAGGAAGGCCTCCAGCGTCTCCACACCAAGGCCGGGGCGGGTGACCAGCACGAAGGGGCCGCGTGCGAAGACGGTCACCGGCGTGAAATCCGCGACCGGATCATAGGCGAGGCGCGGATAGATCAGCGGATTGATCGCGTGCGTCTCGGCATTGGCCATGATCAGGGTGTGACCGTCCGGCGCGGCGCGCGCCACCAGCTGCGTTCCCACCGCGCCATTGGCACCGGCGCGGTTCTCGATCACCACCGGCTGGCCCAGCGGTGCGGACAGCGCGGGGCCCAGGCCGCGCATCAGGATATCGGCGAGCCCGCCCGGGTTCCATGGCACGATCACGCGGATAGGCTGGGTCGGAAAAGCAAGAGCCGGAACGGCGAGCGGCAACAGGGCGCCGGCGCCCAGCAGCGCACGACGGGCTAGGGTCGGCTTCATCGCGGTTTCCTCCCTGGCGGGTCTTCCCGCCGACAAGCGGCGGGAGTCTATCAGGCCGCCGGTCACAGAGGACAGCGCCCGATGCTGAGCCCATGCCGGGAGAGGCTGCATGCCGCCCCCCCTGCATCCGGGGATGAGGCAGCCCGGCCGCACCGGGGAGGACAGCCAGCCGGCGCCAGCCCCTCGATCGCCGGCGCCTTGCCCGTTTGTGCCGCCTTCGACGGCCGCTACTGTGCAGCCGCGGCCGGGGTCTCCGCCGGTTTGGCGCCATCCTGGCTGGATGTCGCCACCGCCTCGAGCACCACCTGCTCGGCCTTCTCGTCCCAGCGCAGGCGGATCGTATCCCCCTTCGTCACCTCGCCGCCCAGCATGGCACGGGCGAGCCGCGTCTCGACCAGGCTGCGGATCTGGCGCTTGAGCTCGCGCGCGCCGTATTCGGGGCGGTAGCCCTCGGTGGCCAGCAGCTCGATCAGGCTGTCGTCGAACTCGACCGTCACACCCTGGCTCGCAGCGGTCCGCTTCACGCGATCGAGCTGCAGCATCACGATCTGGCGGATCTCCGGCTTGGACAGCGCGTGGAAGACGATGATCTCGTCGATGCGGTTGAGGAATTCCGGCCGGAAGTGTCCGCGCAGCACCTCCATCAGCTCTTCCTTCAGCTTCTCCGGCTGTTCCGCCGCCGTGCCCCGCAGGTGCAAACGCTTCTGGATGCGGTCGGCGCCGAGGTTGGAGGTGGCGATGATGATGGTGTTGGTGAAGTCCACCACACGGCCCTTGCCGTCGGTCAGCCGCCCGTCGTCGAAGACCTGCAGCAGCACGTTGTAGACATCCGGGTGCGCCTTCTCGATCTCATCGAGCAGGATCACCGAATAGGGCTTGCGCCGCACCTTCTCGGTCAGCTGCCCGCCCTCCTCGTAGCCGACATAGCCGGGCGGCGCGCCGATCAACCGGGCCACCGCGTGCTTTTCCATATATTCCGACATGTCGATGCGCAGCAGCGCGCCCTCGTCGCCATAGACCACCTCGGCCAGCGCCTTGGCGAGCTCGGTCTTGCCCACGCCCGTGGGTCCGAGGAAGAGGAAGGTCGCGACCGGCTTCGACCCCTCCCGCAGCCCGGCGCGCGCCAGCCGCACGGCGTCGGAGACGGCCCTGATCGCCTGGTCCTGCCCGATCACCCGCTGGTGCAGGCGCTCTTCCATCTTCAGCAGCTTCTCGCGCTCGGCTTCGGTCAGCTCGCTGACCGGAATGCCGGTGAGCTTGGAGACGATCTGCGCCACATGGCTTGCCCGCACCTCGGCCGAGCCGGTGGCGCGCTCCTTCTCCCAGGCCTCGATCAGCTCCTTGAGCCGGGCTTCCTTCGCCTCGATCTGCTTGCCGATCTCGGCGGCCTTCTCGTACTGCTTGCGCGAGGCGGCATAGTCCTGCTCGCGCTTGAGCTGGTGGAGCTCGGCCTCCAGTTCCTGCACCTCCACCGGCCGCGCCGTGGCCGAGAGCTTCACCCGCGCCGCCGCCTGGTCGATCAGGTCGATCGCCTTATCGGGCAGGAAGCGGCCCTGGATGAAGCGGTCCGAGAGCTCGGCCGCGGCGATGATCGCCTCGTCGGTGATCGTCACCTTGTGGTGTGCCTCGAAGGTGTCGCGCAGGCCGCGCAGGATCATGATCGCCTGCGCCACCGTGGGTTCGGCCACCATCACCGGCTGGAAGCGCCGCTCCAGCGCCGCGTCCTTCTCGATGTGTTTCTGGTATTCGTTGAGCGTGGTGGCGCCGATCAGGTTGAGCTCCCCGCGCGCGAGCATCGGCTTGAAGACGTTGGCGATGTCGAGCCCACCTTCGCTGCCGCCCTGCCCGGCCCCGACGATGGTGTGGATCTCGTCGATGAAAAGGATCATCTCGCCCTGGTGCTCGCTGATCTCCTTGAGGATCTTCTGCACCCGCTCCTCGAACTCGCCGCGGTATTTCGACCCCGCCACCATGGAGTTGATGTTGAGTTCGACGAGCCGCTTGCCCCGCAGCGCCTCGGGCACCTCGCCATCGACGATCCGCTGGGCCAGGCCCTCGACGATGGCGGTCTTGCCCACCCCCGGCTCGCCGATCAGCACCGGGTTGTTCTTCTTGCGACGGGCGAGGATCTCGATCGTCGTCTCGATCTCCTGGGCGCGGCCGATCACGGGATCGAGCTTGCCCTCCCGCGCGAGCTTGGTCAGATCGCGCGAGTACTTGTCGAGTTCGGGCGTGTTGGAGGGGGCTTCGGCCCGTCCCTCCTCCGCTCCCTCCTTGCCGACCACGCGCGCCACCTGCTGGCGAAGCGCCTGCGGCGTCAGCCCGAGCTTGCGCAGGATGTTGGCCGCGAGCCCCTCGCCCTCCTCGGCCAGCCCGATCAGCAGATGCTCGGGGCCCACATAGGAATGGCCCATGTCGGTCGAGGCGGCGAAGGCCCGGCTCAGCGCGTCCTTGACGCGCGGCGCCACGCCGATCTCCCCCTCCTTGCGCTTCTCGCCGCGCTTGGCCTCCTGTTCGATCTGCGTCCGCAGCTGGTCGGTCGAGATCTTGAACTGCCCGAGCACCGTCCTGACCACCTCGGAGCCGGTGAGGGCCAGCAGCAGATGTTCGGTGTCCACCTCGGGCCGGCCCATCTCCGCCGCATGGTGCGCCGCTTCCTGCAGCAGCTTCTCGGCCTGTTCGCTGAGGCGCTCGGCCAGCCGGCCGCCGCGGCGCCGCGCCGCCCCGCGCTGGCCAGACCGCCGCGGAGAGGGGGCCTCCGGCGCGTCGCCGAAGGTCGCATCGACGATGTCCTCCTCCCCGCCGTCCCAGGGGCCGAAGCTGCCGAAGAGGCTGCCGAAGGGCCGGTCGCCGAAGAACTCCTCGAACAGGCTCCCATGGCGGCCGAAAAGGGATTCCAGCGGAGAGGCCGTGCGCCCCTGCCGCCGCAGGGTTTCCCGGTAGTGCAGATCGCAGAGTTCGAGATCCTGCCGCTCGCCGTTGACCACGGCACGCACCCGGACGGTGGCCGTCCGCCCGCAGACATCGCATTTGCCGTCCATCAGGTCCGCTCCCTCTCCCGATCCGGTGCCACCGTAGCAAGTCCTGTGATGGGATCTCTGGCCTCCTCGCCCGCCCCGCGCGGCCGCAGCGGCGGAAAATCCTCGGGCGTGATCGTCTCGCGCTCGAGCAGCAGTCGGGTGCCGGCCTCGAGGTCAGCGCGGCGTTCCGCCAGCAGCGCCTTGGCGCGCTGATAGGCCGCATCGATCAATTCGCGCACGGCCACATCCACCTCGCGCGCCGTGGCCTCCGAGTAGTCGCGCGGCGTGAGGCTGGGCAGGCCATCGCCCAGGAAGCTCTGCCGTTCGGGCTCCAGCACCGCCTGGCCGACCGAAGGGTGCATGCCGAAGCGCGTGACGATCTGCCGCGCAATGTCCGTCACGCGTGCCAGATCATCCGCCGCGCCGGTCGAGATCTCCCCCAGCATGAGATCCTCGGCCGCGCGGCCGGCCAGCAGCACCACCATCCGGTTTTCGAGATCGCGGCGGGTGATGAGGAAACGGTCCTCGGTCGGGCGCGTCATGGTATAGCCGAGTGCGCCGATCGAACGCGGGATGATCGAGACCTTGTGCACCGGATCGGCGCCGGGAAGCGAGGCGGCGGCCAGCGCATGGCCCATCTCGTGGATGGCCACCGCCTCCCGCTCCTTGGGATTGAGGACCCTCCCCTTGCGTTCGAGCCCGGCGACGATCCGCTCGATCGCGGCGGTGATGTCGGCCATCGTCACCGCCTCCGCCCCACGCCGGGTGGCTTGGATGGCGGCCTCGTTCACCAGGTTGGCCAGTTCCGCCCCTGAAAAGCCAGGGGTGAGGGCGGCGATCTGCTCCACATCCAGCCCGGCATGCTTCACCTTCTTGAGGTGCACGCGCAGGATCGCGGCGCGGCCGGACTTGTCGGGACGGTCGACCACCACCTGCCGGTCGAAACGCCCGGCGCGCAGCAGCGCGGGATCCAGGATCTCCGGCCGGTTGGTGGCGGCGAGCAGCACGATCCCATCGCGCGGGTCGAAGCCGTCGAGTTCGGTCAGCAGCTGGTTGAGGGTCTGCTCCTTCTCGTCATGCCCGCCGCCCAGCGCCCCGATGCCGCGGCGCCGGCCAAGGGCATCCAGCTCGTCGATGAAGATGATGCAGGGGGCGGCCTTGCGCGCCTGCTCGAACAGGTCGCGCACCCGCGCCGCACCAACGCCCACGAACATCTCCACGAACTCGGAGCCCGAGATGGAGAAGAAGGGCACCCCTGCTTCGCCGGCCACAGCCCGGGCGATCAGCGTCTTGCCGGTACCGGGCGGGCCGACCAGCAGGATGCCCTTGGGAATGCGCGCGCCCAGGCGGCCGTATTTGTCGGGCTGCTTGAGGAAATCGACGATCTCGCGGAGCTCGGCCTTGGCCTCGTCGATGCCGGCGACGTCGTCGAAGGTCACGCCCGTGTCCTTCTCGACATAGACCCTCGCCTTGGACTTACCGACCGACATCAGCCCGCCGAAGCCCTGGCGTTCCGCAACGTGGCGGAAGACGAACATCCACAAGCCGAAGAAGACCAGCGCCGGCAAGACCCAGGAGAGCAGGTTCGAGAGGAAGGTGTTCTGGATCGTGCCGTCGAAGCGCGCGGTGGACCGCTCGAGCCGCCGTGCCAGGTCCTCAGGCACGATGGTGGTGACAAACTGGCTGCGGCCGTCCATCGGCTCCCGGTAGCGGCCGATAATGGAGTCAGGCCGCACCTGGACTTCGGCGATCCTGTCCTGTTCCAGGAGCTCGAGGAAACGCGAATAGGGGATGCGCTCCGTCACGGAAGCGCTCTGCCACCAGCCCTGGAAGAACAGGATCAGCAGTGCGGCTGCGATCCAATACCAGATGTTGAACTGCTGTTGCCGGTTCACGACCGCACCTCGCCTTCCTGCGCCGTATTAGACGCTTCCGGTCCCTCCCGCACAAGGAGTTTCCGCATCCTCGGCCGGCGGCCTCTACGGACGCTCCACCCCCTCCTGCGCTTGCGCCTGCGCTTCTCCCTCACGGCGGTCCTGGTCGCGCACCAGCCAGTAGACGATGCCAAGAGCGAGCATGGCAAGCCCCAGCGCCATGACCTTCGCCGCCTCGGTCTGCGTCAGGTCAAGAATGATGAACTTCCGCACCACCGCGAGCATGGCGATCATGACGACCGCCCGCACCTGGACGATGCCGAAGCGCCGTTCCACCACCACGAGCAGCGAGCGCTTGAACTCGAGCGCGATGACCACGGTGAAGATCGCACCGAAGACGGCCTGGAACACGGCCGGATCGGTCGGGTCCAGCACATCGACAAACAGCAGCGACGTGGCCACGAGCTTCATGAGGTTCCACAGCGCCGCCAGCACGATCAGCGCGATCAGCACCGTGAGTGCGAAGACGACCGTCTGCTCGAACTTCTCGTAGGCGGTCAGGCTGCGCCAGAGCGCGAGGCCCGAAAGTCCGTGACGCGGATCTATCATCGGCCGGCATCCAGGGTCACGCGCAGCTCCAGCTGAACGCCATCCCGAAGGATGCGCAGCGGCACCGAATCCCCGGGTGAATACTGATCCAGCGCGGCGAGCAAATCCGCCACCCGGCGCACCTGCCGCCCGCCCAAGGCAAGGATGACATCGCCCGTCTGGAAGCCGCCCTCGCGCGTCAGCCGCGCCGCGCGCAGACCGGCGCGCTCGGCGGCCGAGCCCGGCTCGACATCCAGGACGAAGATCCCCTCCAAGCCCAGGCGCGCCGAGAGTGCCGCATTGAGCTGCTCCTCCACGCGGATGCCGAGCGAGGGTCGAATGTAGCGCCCCGCCGCAATCAGCCGCGGCACGACCCGGTTGACGGTATCGACTGGCACCGCGAAGCCAATCCCGGCCGAGGCGCCGGAGGGGCTGACGATCGCCGTGTTGACACCGATCAGCCGGCCTGCCGAATCGAGCAGCGGCCCACCCGAATTGCCCGGATTGATCGCCGCATCGGTCTGGATCAGCCGCTCGATGACAGCCCCCGTCTCGGTCGGCAACTCGCGGTTCAGTGCAGAGACGATCCCCGTGGTCAAGGTCCAGTCGAGGCCGAAGGGATTGCCGATGGCAAACACCTTCTGCCCCACCCGCAGGTCGTGGCTGGTGCCGATCGGCAGGGGCTCGGGCCGGGCGGCGGTGACGGGGATGCGCAGCACCGCCAGGTCATGCGCCGGGCTGGTGCCGACCAGCACCGCCTGGAAGGCCCGCCCATCCGCCAGACGGACAATGGCACCGGATGCCCCGGCCACGACATGGTCGTTGGTCACGACATGACCCAGCTCATCCCAGATGAAGCCGGAACCGGTGCCGCGCGGCACCTGCAGCGCGTTGCGCGTCCAGGGATTGATCAGGCGCTCGGTGGTCGCGATGTAGACGACCGAACCGCGCGCCCGCTCGAAGAGGGCGATGGTGGCCTGCTCGTCGGCGGCGAGATCGCCGCGCGGCGTGATCGGCCGCGGTTCCGCGCGCCCCGCCAGGATCTGCGCCTGGATCAGCGGAATGCTCTGCCAGGCGGTCATCAGGACCAGGCCGGCCAGCACCAGAAGGAAGGTCCGGAAGAAAAAACGTTTCTCGCTCACGGTCGGTCAGTCTCCCCACGCCGTGCCCGACAGTGCTACGCCTTTGTGCGCACGGGGGCGAGTCTTCCTCGTGAGGGGCAGGGTTCCCGATTGACGCAGCGAGGGGGAGTGCGGGGGCCAGGGATGGCAGCCCCTTCCCGGCTGCCAGGGTTCTTCGCATGGGTCGAGCCCCCATCCCGACCGTGCCTCATGCCTATGGCACGCCGTCGCGATGCCCTAAGGTTCGGAAGGCAAGCTCCTGCCCCCTGAACCAGGACGCGGGGCTGGCATGCCGCCGCTTGCAACAGTCACCGCTGGCGCGCCGCCTGCTAGCCAGCATGTTCCGACGGCCTCCCTGCCTCGGCGCGGCATGCCTGGCCTGTCCTGGCTTCGCTCGCTTGGGGTGCGCGGCAGGCCTGCCTGGACCCGCTGCTTGGCTCACTCCCCCTCCGCCCCTGCCATCCGGGCGAGGCTGTCGCGCAGCTTGTCGAGCAGCCGGAAGAGCAGGACGCATTCCTCCGTCGAAAAGCCTTCGAGCGCCTTGGCGTAGTAGGCGCGGATCTCGACCAGCATCTCCGCCCAGATACGGCTGCCTTCGGCCGTCAGCCTGACGTGACGCAGCCGCCCATCTCCCTCGCCGCGGATGCGTTCGATGAGGCCCGCCTGCTCCAGCCGGTCGAGCACCGCGGTCAGGTTCTGCCGGCTGACCATGAGGAAGGCGATCAGCTCCTTGACCGTCATGCCCCGATCCCGAAACGCGGGGCGAGAGAGCGCGCCCAGCACGGCCCATTGCTGGGTGGTCGCACCGAAGGCGCTGACCGCCTTGGTGCCGGTTTTGTGCATCAGGTTCGAGGCCTGATAGAGCCGCAAAAACAAGCGGTTAGCGATATCGAAACGGGAGGCGGCCGCATCCCCGACGGGATGTGCCGGCCGGGCTTGGGCGTGAAGCTTCATCGCGTTTTCCATCAAGGTGTTGACAGATCAGCTCGATCTAGCATAGTGTTGTCATATCGCAGGGGCCAGCGGCTCCGCCCGAGGGCCCGCAGAACGCTCAACCCCGTGGAGGACCCGATGCGCGGGCTCAGGGACAAGCTTGTCATCGTCACCGGCGGCGGCGGCGGCATCGGCGGGGCGACCTGCCGGCGCTTCGCCGAGGCCGGCGCGAGGATCGCCGTCTTCGACATCGATCTGCCGGCCGCCGAGCGCACCGCCTCGGCCATCGCCGCGGCCGGCGGAGTGGCGCAAGCCTTCGCCTGCGACATCACCGACCACGCCGCCGTCCTGCGCGCGGTCGCCGCGGCCGAGGCCGCGCTCGGCCCCGTCGATGTGCTGGTCAACAACGCCGGCTGGGACGTCTTCCGCCTGTTCAAGGACAGCACGCCGGAGGAATGGCAGAAGCTGATCGCGATCAACCTCGTCGGCGCGCTCAACATGCACCACGCGGTGCTGCCGGGCATGGTCGCGCGCAAGGCCGGGCGCATCGTCAACATCGCCTCCGACGCCGCGCGCGTCGGCTCGACGGGTGAGGCGGTCTACGCCGCCTGCAAGGCCGGGCTCATCGGCTTCTCCAAGACGCTCGCGCGCGAACATGCGCGCGATGGCATCACGGTCAACGTGGTCTGTCCCGGCCCGACGGCGACTGCGCTCTTCGAGGGCTACAAGCAAGGCGCCGGCAACCCCGCGAAGCTCGAGGAGGCCTTCCGCCGTGCCGTGCCGATGGGCCGCATCGGCACGCCCGAGGACCTGCCCGGCGCGATCCTGTTCTTCGCCAGCGACGAGGCGGCCTTCATCACCGGGCAGGTGCTGAGCGTCTCAGGCGGCCTCACCATGGTGGGTTGAAGGAGAAAACCCATGATCTACGAGGACATCCTCTACACGGCAGAAGGCGGCATCGCCACCATCGCGATCAACCGCCCGCAGGTGCTGAACGCCTTCCGCGGCCGCACCTGCGAGGAGCTGATCCACGCCTTCCACAGGGCGGGCTGGGATAGATCGATCGGCGTCATCGTGCTGACCGGCACCGGCGATCGCGCCTTCTGCACCGGCGGCGACCAGTCCGCCCATGACGGCACCTATGACGGGCGCGGCCTGATCGGCCTGCCGGTCGAGGAGCTGCACGGCGTGATCCGCGAGGTGCCCAAGCCCGTGATCGCCCGCGTGCAGGGCTACGCCATCGGCGGGGGCAATGTGCTGGCGACGCTCTGCGACCTCACCATCGCCTCCGACCGTGCGCAGTTCGGGCAGGTGGGGCCGAAGGTGGGCTCGGTCGATCCCGGCTTCGGCACCGCCTATCTCGCCCGCATCGTCGGCGAGAAGAAGGCGCGCGAGATGTGGTATCTCTGCCGCCGCTACAGCGCCGCCGAAGCCCTCGCCATGGGCCTCGTCAACGTCGTGGTGCCGCACGAGCAGCTGGACGCCGAGGTGGCGCGCTGGTGCGCCGAAATCCTCGAGAAGAGCCCCACCGCCATCGCCATCGCCAAGCGCAGCTTCAACGCCGACAGCGAGAATATCCGCGGGATTGGCGGCCTCGGCATGCAGGCCCTCGCGCTCTATTACCAGACGGAGGAGTCCAAGGAAGGCGTGCGTGCCTTCACCGAAAAGCGCAAGCCGGACTTCCGCCGCTTCCAGAAATAGGCGCGGCTCATGGCACTGCTGCCCTGCGCGAGCCGCGGCCACATGCGTCGCACCGGCCGGGCAATTGCACCCCTGCCACGGGATGGCGCCCCGTGATCGCACCCTGATCCAGGAGGAAACAGCATGTCTCTCACCCGTCGATCCCTGCTCCAGGCCGGCGCCGTCTGCACCGCCGCCGCCATGGCCGCTCCGCGCGGCGCCCGCGCGCAAGGCGCGAACACGATCGCGCGCAGGGCGCGAACACGATCAAGCTCGGCGTGCTGACGGATATGGGCGGCGCCTACCGCGACCTGGCAGGACCCGGCTCGCTGGCCGCGACGCGGCAGGCCGTGCAGGAGTTCGCCGACCTCGGCTTTACGGTCGAGATCGTCTCCGCCGACCATCAGAACAGGCCGGATGTCGCCTCGAACATCGCCCGGCAGTGGATCGACTGGGAAGGCGTGGATGCGATCGTCGACGTACCCGGCAGTTCCGCGGCGCTGGCGGTCTCCGGCATCGCCCGGCAGAAGAACAAGGTCTTCCTGGCCTCCGGCCCCGCCACGGCCGAGCTCACCGGCGCGCAGTGCAGCCCGAACACCATCCATTGGGCCTATGACACCTACATGCTCGCCAACTCCACGGCCAGGGCCGTGGTCAGCGCCGGTGGCGACAGCTGGTTCTTCATCACCGCCGATTATGCCTTCGGCCATTCGATGGAAGCCGAGACATCGCGCGTCGTCCAGGCTGCAGGGGGGCGCGTGGCGGGTTCGGTGCGTTTCCCCTTCCCCGGCACGACGGAATTCTCCTCCTTCCTGGTCCGCGCCCAGGGCAGCCGCGCCAAGGTGATTGGCCTCGCCGCGGGGGGAAGTGACCTGATCAACGCGATCAAGCAGGCGGCCGAGTTCGGCGTGACGCGCCGGGGCGCCAGGATCGCGGCCCTGGTCATGTTCATCACCGAGGTCCATTCCCTCGGGCTTGAGGCCGCACAGGGCCTGCTGCTGACCGAGGCGTTCTACTGGGACCTCAACGACCGGACCCGCGCCTTCGCCGAGCGCGTGCGGCGCAACTTCGGCCTGCAGGCGCCGACGACCATCCATGCCGGCTGCTACTCGGCCACCTTGCACTACCTCAAGGCCGTGCGCTCAAGGCCGTGCGGGAGCTCGGCGTGGCGCGCGCCCGCAGCTCGGGCATCGAGGTCATCGAGCGCATGAAGGCCATGCCGACCGAGGATGACGCCTTCGGCCCTGGCACCATCCGCCGCGACGGCCGCAAGCTGCACCCGGCCTACCTCTTCGAGGTCAAAGCGCCGCGGGAATCCCGCGGCCCGTGGGACTATTACAAGCTCGTCGCGAGCACGCCGGGCGAGCTGGCCTTCCGGCCGCTCGCCGCGGGGGGCTGCCCGCTGGTGCGCGGCTGACCCGCGGGGAGAGAGCGGGGAGGAGGCGGACAACCATGGCAGGGCCCGATGCACAGCCCGCACTCGCGCGCTTCCTGCGCCGCCACGGGCTCGAGGACTACGATCGCCTGCTCGAGCTCGCGGCCCGGGATCCGGAGTGGTTCTGGGCCGCGGTGATCGAGTTCCACGGTCTGCGCTTCTTCAAGCCCTATGAGCGGCTGCTCGACGTCTCGAAGGGCAAGGAGTGGGCGCAGTGGTGCGTCGGCGGGACGACCAACCTCTCCTGGAACTGCCTCCAACGCCCCCTCACACAAGGCCATGGGGAGAAGACGGCCCTGCTGTGGGAAGGCGAGGACGGCAGCCGCCGCGCCATGACATACAACCAGCTCGCGGAGATGGTGGCGCGCGCGGCTGGCGGTCTGCGCGGTCTGGGCATCCGCCAGGGCGATGTGGTGGGGCTGTTCATGCCCGCCCTGCCCGAGGCCATCGCGGCATTCCATGCGATCGTGAGCCTGGGCGCGATTGCGCTGCCCATGTTCTCGGGTTTCGGCGCAGCCGCTGTGGCCGAGCGCCTGAGCCATGCCGGCGCGGTGGCCGTGCTCACCGCCGACCGCAGCCTGCGGCGCGGCAGGCCGATCGAGATGGCGGAGGTGATCGCCGCGGCTGCTCCCCAGGTGCCGAGCCTGCGGCATGTCGTCGTGGTGCCGCGCGATCCCGACGCGCCTGCGCGAGATGCGAACCGCCCGGGCTGGGTGGATTGGCGCCAACTGCTGCGCAGCGCCGATGCGATCGCAGCGGTCGAACTGCCGGCCGAGGCGACGGCGATGCTCGTCTATACCTCCGGCACCAGCGGCAAGCCCAAGGGAACGGTCCATTCCCACTGCGGCTTCCTGACCAAGGTGGCGCTGGATTTCGGCCTGATCCTCGACCTCCGGCCAGAGGATCGCCTGTTGTGGATGAGCGACATGGGCTGGCTGGTCGGGCCCATGTTGGCCGTCGCCTTGCCCCTGCTCGGCGCGACGCTTCTGCTCGCCGAGGGGGCGCCGGACCATCCGGAGCCTGGGCGGCTTTGGCGCCTCGTCCAGGATCATCGGATCAGCTTTCTCGGCGTCGCGCCGACCCTCGTGCGCGCATGGATGCAGCAGTCGCCCGAGGTGATCGAAAGCTATGATCTCTCCTCGCTGCGGGTCACCGCCTCGACCGGCGAGCCCTGGACGCCCGAGGCCTGGGAGTGGTTCCGCCGCAAGGTCTGCCGCGAGCGCGTACCGATCCTCAACTATTCCGGCGGCACCGAGATCGGTGGCGGCATCCTCTCCGGCCATATGCTGCGTCCGCAGGTCAAACCCTGCGGCTTCGCCGGACCGATCCCGGGCATGGGCGCCGTGGTCGTCGACGAGGAAGGAAGGCCGCTGCCGCCCGGCCGGGTCGGCGAGCTCGCGCTCGCCATGCCCTCGATCGGGCTGACCCGCGGCCTGTGGCGGGAGCCCGAGCGCTATCTCGAGAGCTACTGGTCGAAGATCCCCGGCCTGTGGCTGCAGGGCGATTTCGCCTCGGTGGACGAGGATGGCGACTGGTTCATCCATGGCCGGTCCGACGATACCTTGAAGATCTCGGGCAAACGGACCGGGCCGGCCGAGATCGAGGCCCTGCTGCTTGCAACCGGCCTGCTGGCGGAGGCCGCCGCCATCGGCGTACCCGATCCGGTGAAGGGCTCCGCTGTGATGTGCGTCTGCGTCCCGGCCCGGGGCGTGGTCCCCACGCCCGACGTGGTGAAGAGCCTGACCGAGGCGGTCGTCGCCGGGCTTGGTTCCTCCTTCCGGCCGACACGCATCCTCTTCGCGGAGGACCTGCCGAAGACGAGGAACATGAAGATCATGCGGCGCGTGATCCGCGCCGTCTGCGTCGGCGAGGCGGTGGGAGATCTTTCGGGGCTGGTCAATCCCGAGGCGGTGGAGCAGCTGCGTGCCCTGATCGCGGCCGAAGATCCCGCCGCCGCCCCTGCCGGCTCCGAGGCGGGCAGGGATCGGCATCGATGACGCGAGGCTCACCGGCCCTTCGCGCATGGCCTGCTGGCCCGAGCACAGCGCAGCCAGTCTCGCCGCGGGGAGCTCGACGGGCTAGCCTGCTCACGGCTGCGGCCGGTCTCGACCCCAGCACTTCTGCACGACCAGGAGGCGATGGATGACCACACTCGCTGCGCCCGCGCGAAGCAAAACGCCAGCCTTCTCGTGGGACGACCCTTTGCTGCTTGAGGAGCAGCTGACGGAGGAGGAGCGGCTGATTCGCGATGCGGCGCGGGCGTTTTGTCAGGATCGGCTGATGCCTGGGGTGTTGGCGGCGCATCGCGGCGAGAGTTTCGACCGTTCGATCATGACCGCCTTCGGCGAGCAGGGTTTTCTGGGTGCGACGCTCGAGGGCTATGGCTGTGCCGGCATCTCCTATGTCGCCTATGGCCTGATCGCGCGGGAGGTCGAGCGGGTCGATTCCGGC
>JANWYF010000167.1 GCA_025057055.1 Rhodovarius sp.
CGGCCCGCGCGCGCAGCCGCCCCGGCGTCATGAAAGGATCATTTGCCGCGATGCGCCCGAGCGAGGATGAGGCACAGGCCGTGATGCAGACCGCCCCCATGCAGCGCCAGGCCGCCGGCATCGCGCTGCGCGGCATCGTCAAGCGCTTCGGACGAACTCTGGTGCTCGATGGCATCGACCTCGACATCCGCGCCGGGGAGTTCCTGACGCTGGTCGGGCCATCGGGCTGCGGCAAATCCACCCTGCTGCGCATCATCGCGGGGCTCGAGCCGCAGGATCACGGCCGCGTCGAGATCGGCGGCCGCCCGGTCGATCACTTGCCGCCCTCGGCGCGGGATGTGGCGATGGTCTTCCAGTCCTACGCCCTCTATCCGCACATGACGGTGCGGCAGAACATCGCAAGCCCGCTCGAGCTGCGCCGGCTCTCGCTGTTCGAGAGGCTGCCGCTGATCGGGCGGCTCTCCCCGCGGCGGCGGCGGATCATGCGCGGCATCCTGGCCGAGGTCGAAGCGATGGCGCGCCAGCTCGGGCTCGAGGGGCTGCTCGACCGCCGCCCGGCGCAGCTCTCGGGCGGGCAGCGCCAGCGCGTCGCCCTGGGCCGTGCCATGGTGCGCCGGCCCAGCGCCTTCCTGATGGATGAGCCGCTCTCCAACCTCGACGCCAAGCTGCGCGTGCAGATGCGCAGCGAACTGGCCGAGCTGCACCGGCGCCTCGGCGCGACCTTCGTCTACGTCACGCATGATCAGGTCGAGGCGATGACGATGTCCGACCGCATCGCTCTGCTCGACAGCGGCCGGATCCGGCAGCTCGGCACGCCCTCCGATCTGTATGACCGCCCGGCCGATCTGACCGTGGCGCGCTTCATCGGCAGCCCGCCGATCAATCTGCTGCCGGTCACCGCGGGGCCGGATGGGCTGTTGCGGGCAGCGGGGCTTGTGCTGCGCGGCGGCGGGCCGGGCCGCTTCGTCCTCGGCATCCGGCCGGAGGCGCTGCGCCTCTCTCCGCCCGCCGAGGGCCTGCTGCCGGCTGCGCTGCGCCGGGCCGAGAATCTGGGCGCCGAGTGGCTGCTCCACGCCCAGGCCGAGGGCGCGATTCCCCTCGTGCTGCGGCTGACGGCGGCCGAGCATGCGGCGGCGCAGGAGCTGATCGGGCCGCAGCTCTGGCTCAGGGCCCTGCCGGGTGGGGTGCACCTCTTCGATGGGGAGGGCAGGCGCATCCCGGCCGAACTCCTTGCCGAGGTGCCGGCATGACCTCCCCGCAGGCGAGGCGCGAGGCGCTGGCCGGCACGCTCTTCGCGCTGCCCGCCCTGGCCCTGATGCTTGCGCTGCTGATCGCACCGCTCGCCGCGCTCATCCTCCTCTCGCTGACCGATTACCGGCTGGGGGCGGTGGCGCTGCGCTTTGTGGGGTTTGCCCATTATGCCGAACTGTTCGGCGATGAGGTCTTCCGCCGCGCCCTGCGCAATACCCTCCTCTATGTGGCGCTGGTGCTGCCCGGGGCGGTCTTCGGCGGGCTTGGGCTGGCGCTGCTGCTGCGGGCGCGCCGTCGCTCCCGCCCCTTCTACGAGGTCGCCTATTTCCTGCCGGTGACGGCGACGCTGGTCGCCATGGCCACGGTCTGGCAGTTCATGCTCCACCCCGCCCTCGGGCCGGTGAGTGCGCTGCTGCGCGGCCTTGGTCTCGGCCATGTCGATCTGCTCAACGACCCGGAGCTCGCGCTGCTGACGCTCGCGCTGATCGGGCTGTGGCAGCTGCTCGGCTTCAACATGGTGCTCTTCCTGGCCGGGCTGTCGGCGATTCCGCGCGAGCTTTACGAAGCCGCCGCCCTGGACGGCGCGCGCTCCGGCATCGACCGCTTCCTGCGCGTCACCTGGCCCATGCTGGGGCCGACCACCATGTTCGTGACCATCACCAGCACCATCACCGCCTTCAAGGTCTTCGACACGGTGGTGGTGCTGACGCGCGGCGGGCCGATGGGGGCGACCGAGACGCTGCTCTACGTCCTCTACCTCGAGGGCTTCCAGTATTTCCGCACAGGCTATGCGGCGGCGATGACGGTGGTGCTGCTCGGCTTCCTGGTGCTGCTCTCGCTCCTCCAGGCGCGGACAATTGAACGGCGGGTGCACTACGCATGAGACGCCGCCTGCTGCCGCTCTTGCTCTCGCATGCCGTGCTGATGGCGGGCGCGGTGGCCATGCTCGCCCCCTTCGCCTGGATGCTGCTCACCTCCATCCGCCCGGCCGAGGAGGTGTTCGCCGCCGTCTTCAACCCCATCCCGGGGCGCTTCGCAGGGGCCGAGAACTACGGCCAAGCGTGGCGGGAGGGCAATCTGCCCCGGGCCATGCTCAATGG
The DNA here is from genome assembly GCA_025057055.1 of Rhodovarius sp. GTDB lineage: Bacteria > Pseudomonadota > Alphaproteobacteria > Acetobacterales > Acetobacteraceae > Rhodovarius. The sequence continues at coordinate 2,352 of JANWYF010000167.1, forward strand.
CGTGATCGTCTGCGCCGGCATCCTCGGCGTGCAGCTCCTGGCCGCCATCCCGGCCGCCTATGCGCTGGCCCGGCTGCGCTTTCCGGGGCGCGGCGTGATCTTCGGCCTTGTCCTGTTCGGGCTGTGCGTGCCGATCCAGGTGCCGGCCCTGCCGCTCTACCTCGCCCTCGCCGAGGCGCGGCTGCTCGACAGCTACTTCGCCCTGATGGCGCCCTTCTTCCTCACCGTCTTCGGCATCTTCCTCTTCCGGCAGTTCTTCCGCACCTACCCGCAGGAGGTGCTGGATGCCGCCCGCCTCGACGGCATGGGGGAGTTCGAGATCGTCTGGCGGCTCGCCGCGCCCGCCGCCCTGCCTGCGATCGCCGCCTTCTCGGTCTTTTCGGTGGTGGCACACTGGAACGACCTCTACTGGCCGCTCATTGTCATCACCTCGCGCGAGATGGCGACGCCGCCGCTTGGCATTCTCGCCTTCCGCGACGCCGAGACAGGCGGCAACTACGGCGCGCTGATGGCGGGGGCGGCCCTCGTCACGGCGCCGCTCGTGCTGGCCTTCCTGCTTGCCCGGCGCGCCTTCCTGCGCGGGATCACCCTGACCGGGCTGCGCTGATCCCGCCGGAGCAACAGGAGAGGAGAGAGGAGAGAGCCGAGGATGACGACGATCACCACCACCCGCCGGGCCACCTTGGCGGCCGCCGCCGGGGCGCTCGCCATGCCCGCCATCGCCACCGGGCAGGGGCAGATCACGCTCGATGTGCTGTTCGCCAACCCCTCCTTCGCCCGCTTCTTCCACCCGATCGCCGAGGCCTTCCAGCGCGCCAACCCCGACATCCGCATCGCTTTCCGCCAGCCGGCGCCGAGCTATGACGACCAGCACCAGGCCCTGCTGCGCGCCGCCCTGACCAACCAGCTGCCCGACGTCACTTTCCCCGGCTTCAACCGCCTGCCCGAGCTTGCCCGGACCCTGGCCCAGCGCGGCCAGATCCTCGATCTCGGGCCGCTGATGGCGGCCGAGGGGCCGAAATGGCGGGCGGAGAACTTCAGCGAGCGCATCCTCGCGCTCGGCCAGGTCGATGGCCGCCAGTACGGGCTGCCCTTCAACGCCTCCTCGCCGATCGCCTACTACAACCCCGAGCTGGTGGCGCGCGCGGGCGGGGATCCGGACGCCTTCCCCACGAGCTGGGAGGGGGTGATCGCCCTCGGGGCGCGCATCAAGGCTGCCTTCCCCCAGGCGATGGGGGTCAGCTACTACATCAACTCCTTCGACAGTGACTGGCTGTGGCAGGCCCTGGTCCATCAGGGGGGCGGGCGGATGCTCACTCCCGCAGGCGATGCCCCGGCCTTCGGTGACGCCGCCGGCCAGGCGGCGATCCAGCTCGCCCGCCGCTTCGTGACCGAGGCGGGCATGGGCCTGATCGGCGCTGACCAGAACCGCCAGCAATTTGCCACCGGCGGCATCGGCATCATCTTCGACAGCCCGGCGCGGCTGGCCGTGATCACCGGGCTGGTGGGCGGGCGTTTCCCGCTGCGCACCGCCCCCTTCCCGATCACCGATCAGGAGCGCGGCGGCGTGCCCACAGGGGGCAATGCTGCGGTCATCACCACGCGCGATCCGGCCAAGCGTGAGGCCTGCTGGCGCTATGTGCGCTTCTCCGCCGGGCCGGAGGCGCAGAAGATCGCGGTCGAGCTCACCGGCTATCTGCCGACCAACCGCCGCGCCGAGGCCGAGGAATATCTGGGCGCCTGGTACCGCCAGAACCCCAATGCCCTGGCCGCGGCCCGGCAGGCCGACCGCTCCCTGCCCTGGGAGGATTACGGCGCCAATGGCCCGCGTATCCACCGCATGCAGCAGGAGATCCTGACCGCGGTGATGCGCGGGGACATCCCGCCGCTGGTCGGGCTTGAGCGGATGGTGGCGCAGACCGCTCAGCTGATGCGCGCCTGACCGCGCTGCGCCCGCCCACTCCGGTGGCGGGTGCCGACGGCGCGGCCTCCCCGGGGGCTGGGCGGGATGCGCGGCTCTCCCTCTTTCCGCCCTCGGGCCGGGCGCGGCACAGGCCCGGGGGCGAGGGGCTCCGGCCCCGCGCCTGCCGGCGTCGGCTTCCCCCCGGGGCCTCGCAGGTGCGAAGGGAGCGCTGCCTCCGCCCGGCTGGACCGGCGGGGAGGTTCTCGCCCTGCCTAGCCCCCGACTGTCAGCAGCAGCAGCACCGCCACGCCGAGGGCGATGCGATACCATCCGAAGGGGGTGAAGCCGATGCGGCCGATGAAGGCGATCATCGCCCGCACCACCAGTGCCGCGACCACGAAGGCCGTGGCAAAGCCCGCAGCGATCAGCCAGAGGCCATCGAGGGAGAGGTCATCCCTTGCCTTGAACAGGGCATAGGCCGCGGCCGCGAGCATGGTCGGCACCGCCAGGATGAAGCTGAACTCGGCCGCTGCGCGCCGTTCCACGCCGAGGAGGAGCGCAGCGATGATCGTCGCCCCCGACCGCGACGTGCCCGGGATCATCGCCAGCGCCTGACCGAGCCCGATCAGCAGCGCCTGTCCCGGCCCGATCTCGGCCACATGCAGGATGCGCGGCGTGCGCATTCGGCGCTCGATCAGGATGATCGCCACCCCGCCCAGGATCAGCGCCGCCGCCACCACCCAGGGGTTGAAGAGCAGCGCGGTGATCGGCCCATGCAGCGTGGCCCCCAGCACCAAGGCGGGGAGGAAGGCGAGCAGGATGGCCACGGCATAGGCGCGCTCACCGGTGCCCGGGCGCCACATGCCGCGCGCCACGTGCAGGAGCTTGGGCAGATAGAGCACGACCACCGCCAGGATGGCACCCAGCTGGATGGCGATCTCGAACACCTTCCCGGGCGGGCCCCGGAAGCCGATGGCATGGCCGAGCAGGATGAGATGGCCCGTCGAGGAGATGGGGAGGAACTCGGTCAGACCCTCAACCACCCCCATCAGGATGGCCGACCAGAGGGGGGCGAGGGCGGGCGCAGCCTCGGTCATCACCTCGCCTCAGGCGGGACGGCGCAGCAGGGCGCGCACCACCTCGGCCCGGCCCTGATGCTTCGGCCCTTCGTCGAGCAGCACGGTGCCCTCGAGCAGCTCCAGCACCTCGAGGGCGGGAAAGCACTCCTCGACCGCGGTACGGCTCCACAGCAGGGCCGGATCCTGCGGCCCGCCGGCACGCCGCCCCGCGGGGGCGGGGGTGAAGCCCTCGAGCACCAGCAGCCCCCCGGGGGCGAGCGCGCGGCAGGCGCCGGCAGCGACCAGCCGCCGATCGGCGGGCGGCAGGTGGAGGAAGATCCAGGCCACCAGCTCGAAGGCGCTGTCCGGATAATCCCAGCGCGTGGCATCGGCCTCGATGAAGGTCAGGGCAACGCCGCGCGCTTCGGCCAGAGCGCGAGCATGGGCCAGCCCCACGCGCGACCAGTCGAGCGAGGTGACGATCAGCCCCTGTTCGGCGAGCCAGACGCCGTTGCGCCCCTCCCCGTCGCCGAGGGCGAGCGCCCGCGCTCCCGGCGCCAGCCGCCACGCCTGGCTGCGCAGATACTCGTTGGGGCGGGTGCCGAACATGCCGGGCAGGGCGCGGTAGCGGGCATCCCAGGCCGCGGCGTCGCTCATGGCGCGGGCTCCCAACCCGGCGGGGCGAGTTCGAAACCGGCGAAGGAGAAGGCCGGCGCCACGGTGCAGGAGACCAGCACCCAGCCGCCGAGCGGCCGCGCCGCCTGCCAGCAGCCGGCCGGCACATGGGCGAAGGGGAGCTGCCCGGCCGCGAGGTCCATGCCGAGCAGCCGCTCCTCCCGCTGCCGCCCGTCGCGGGAGAGGGAGAGGAGCAGCGGCGCCCCGCCATGCCAGTGCCAGCATTCATGGGCATCGATGCGATGCCAGTGCGAACGCTCCTCCGCCGCGAGCAGGTAGAGGATGGCCGTGCCCGCGCCGCGCCCGCCGCCGGGCGGGCAATCGCGCCAGACCTCGCGGTAGTGCCCGCCCTCCGGATGGGGGATCAGGCCCAGCCGCGCGATGATCGCGCGCGCCTCCTCAGGCAATGGGGGCGGTCTCGCGGAAGGCGGGCAGGGCGGAGACGCCCTGGAACCAGTCGGCCAGGCGCGGATGGACAGGCCGCCAGGGCTCATGCCCGAAGCGGAAGTCGAGATAGCCCAGCGCGCAGCCGAGCGTCACGGCCGCCAGATCCATCGCCTCGGGCAGTGGCCGTGCCTCGAACCAGGCAAGGGCGCGGGAGATGGCGCCGGCCAGCCGCGCATCCTGGGCCCGGCGCGCGTCATCTACCGGCTGCAGCGAGAGGCCGCGGCGCGCCACCGCAGCATCCAGGATGCCATCGGCGATGGCATGGGCCTGCAGCACCGCCACGCGGGCCAAGCCTGCCTCGGGGATCAGCCGCGGCGCATCGCCTAAGGTGTCGAGGTATTCGCAGATGACGAGGCTATCGACCAAGGCCCCGGCATCGGGGGTTTCCATGGCCGGGACCTTGGAGAGCGGATTGGCCGCGAGCAGCGCCGGCGGGCTCTCGTGCGGGTTGCAGGGGATCAGCTCGATGCGCTCGGCCAGGCCGCGCAGCTTCGCCGCCACCATCACTTTGCGCACGAAGGGGCTGGTCGGGCTGTAGAAGAGTCGCATGGGAGAGGCTTCCGCGGAAGGGGTGAGCGTCAGCGGAACTTGTCCTTCGCCGCACGCCGTTCGGCAAGGGTGGCCACCGTGGCTGCGCGCAGGAAGGGATTGGCGGCACGCTCGCTGGCCAGGGTCGAGGGTACGGTGGGCCGGCCCGCCGCGCGCTGGGCCTCGGCCTCGGCGATGCGGGCGCGCAGCGCCTCGTTGTCGGGCTCGACGGTCAGCGCAAACCGGCCATTGGCCAGGGTGTATTCATGCCCGCAGGCGATCAGCGTCTCTCCGGGCAGGGCATCGATCCGACGCAGCGAGCGGAAGAGATCTTCCGCCGTGCCCTCGATGAGGCGCCCGCAGCCGAGGCTGAAGAGGGTATCGCCGCAGAAGAGCCAGCCCGGGAAGCTGAAGGCGATATGGCCGAGGGTGTGGCCGGGCGTCTCCAGGATTTCGGCCGCGCTGGCGCCGAGGACGAAGCTGTCCCCGCCGTGCAGCGCGGCATCGAGCGGGGGCAGGCGGTGGGCATCGGCCGCCGCCCCGGCGACGCGGGCGCCATAGCGCGCCACGAGCTCCGCCGTGCCGGCGATGTGGTCGGCATGGTGGTGGGTGAGCAGGATCCAGTCGAGGCCGCAGCCTTCGGCATCGAGAAGCGCGGTCACCGCGGCGGCATCGCCCGGGTCGACCACCGCCACCTGCCCGGTCGCTTCATCGCGCAGCCACCAGGCATAGTTGTCGGCCAGGATCGGGATCGGCCGGACCGAGAGGCTCACGGCCGCTGCTCCGCGACGCGGTGGGTCAGCCGGTCCCTGGTGCTCCTCCCCCTGCCGCCGTTGCGCACCATTGTGCAGCAGAACGGGCCGTTTGGGCCTTCCGGCCCCCGGCCTCTGCAGTTCAGCGACAACATGTTGTTTGCCTGAGTTCTCCTAGGAATCACCGTAAACATATTATGCCCTATCCTCAAGCGGCGGGGGGCGGCCCTCTACAGCCGCGCGGGGGCGGTCTATAGGCACGGCGTGCAGCCGATCTGCCTCAGTTTCGACAATGGGCCGGAGCCCGACGCCACGCCGCTGGTGCTCGATGTTCTGGCCAGGCGCGGGATACGCGCCTTGTTCTTCCCGATCGCGGCCAAGCTGCGTGATCCCGCCCGCCGCGCCCTGGCTGAACGCGCCCTGGCCGATGGGCACCGCATCGGCAACCACACCCTCCACCACGGCACGCCGCTCGGCCGCCGCAGCGCGGAGGAGGCGCTGGCCGAGATCACCGGCGCGGAGGCGCTGCTCGGCCCGCTCAATGCCGGGCGGCTCTTTCGTCCGAACGGGGAAGGCGGGCGGATCGGCCCGCATCTGCTGAACCGCGCCGCGCTCGATCACCTGCGGGCCGGGGGCTACACCGTGGTGCTGTGGAATGCGGTGCCGCGCGATTGGGACGATGCCGAAGGCTGGCCTGAGCGGGCCTTGGCCTTGGCCAGAGCAGCCGAAGCGCCGGTGCTGATGGTGCTGCATGACCTGCTGCCCGAGGCGGTCCGGCATCTCGATCGCGTGCTCGCCACTCTCGAGGAGGAGGGCGCGCGCTTCACCCCGGACCCGCCGGTCGCCTGCCTGCCGCTGATCGCCGGGCAGCCCGCGCCGGGCTATGATCTGGGTCGGATCTGTCAGCAGGAGATCGTCGCATGATGCCGTTGGGCCGCCGCCGCCTGTTCTGGACGGCCTCCGCCCTGGCGGGCGCCGCGCTGCCCGCCGCGGGGCAGGGCAGCTGGCCTGAACGGCCTATCCGCCTCGTCGTGCCCTTCGCCGCCGGCACCAGCACGGATATCCTGGGCCGGCTGATCGCGCAGCATCTCTCGCGCGGGCTCGATTCCCACACGGTGGTGGTGGACAATCGGGCCGGGGCAGGCGGGACCATCGGTGCGGCGGCGGTAGCCCAGGCTGCGCCCGACGGGCATACGCTTCTGGTCGGCACCATCGGGACCCATGCGGTCAACCCGCATCTGATGCGCGGTCTGCCCTATGATCCGCGGCGCGACTTCACGCCGATTCTGGCCCATTCCAAGACCAAGATCCTGCTGGTGGTCCCGCCGGCGCTGCAGGTGCGCACACTGCAGGAATTCCTTGCCCTCGGCCGACAGAGGGTTCTGAACATCGGCTCAGCCGGCACTGGCACCACCGGGCATCTCAACCAGGCGCTGCTCGCGCATCTCTCCGGCGTGACGATGAATCACATCCCCTACCGCGATGGGGCGCAGGCGGTGACCGACCTGCTGGCCGGACGGATCGATGGGATGTTCTACCACACCCAGTTCGTGCGCCCGCACCTCGAGCAGGGGTCGATGGTCGCGCTCGGCATCACCGGGGCCGAACGCTCCCGGCTGCTGCCCGGGGTGCCGACTTTCGCCGAGGCCGGCTATCCCGACATCAGCGCCGAGGGGTGGTGGGCCTTGTTCGGCCCGCCCCGCCTGCCGCCGGCCATCGTGCTGCGCATCAACCGCATCCTGAACGAGGCGCTGCGCGAGCCGGCCACTTTGAGCAGCCTGGATGCCAGCGGAATCGAGCCGATCGGCGGCACGCCCGAGGAGCTTGCTGCCTTCCTCTCGGCCGAACTCGAGCGCTGGGGCGAGGTGATCCGCCGCGCCGATATCCGCGTCGATTCCTGAAGGCAGCGCCCCGCCTGTTGGCTTGTGGAGAGGCTGAGCAGGCGAGGCCGCGGTCCGGCCGACAGCCTTAAGCACTGCTGCCGTGCCCGAACCTGGGGGCGGGCCGGCGGAGGCGCGGCGGGGCAGCAGGGCGGTGGGGGCCGGCCGGCGGCGCGGGGCGCGGGGCGCGGTGGGGCAGGGCGGCCCGGGGCCCCAAGCCGGCGGTCGGGTCCTGCCTCCTCTTCCCCCGCGGCCCATCTCTTGGCCGCAAGCCTCGGCGGGCTCAGCGCCCCCCGCCGCCGGCTTCAGCGCGGGGCCGGCAGCTGCCAGGGATAGGGCGGCTTGTGGTAGCCGGCCGGGGAGAGGGTGAAGATCTCCACCCCATCCTCCGTCACCCCGACCATATGCTCGAACTGGGCGGAGAGGCTGCGGTCGCGGGTGACCGCGGTCCAGCCGTCGTCGAGGATTTTGACTTCCGGCCGGCCGGCATTGACCATCGGTTCGATGGTGAAAAACATGCCGGGCTTGAGTTCCGGCCCCTCACCCGGGCGGCCGAAATGCAGGACATTGGGCGGGGCGTGGAAGGTGCGCCCGATGCCATGGCCGCAGAAATCGCGCACCACCGAAAAGCGGTGCTTTTCGACGTAGGATTGGATGGCATGGCCGATATCGCCCAGGCGGGCCCCGGGGCGCACCGCGGCGATGCCGCGCATCATCGCCTCATAGGTGACATCGATCAGAAGCCGCGCCTTCAGGCTCGGCTGGCCGGCGGTGAACATGCGGCTGGTATCGCCGTGCCAGCCATCCAGGATGACGGTGACGTCGATGTTGATGATGTCCCCCTCCTGCAGCGCGCGCTCGCCCGGAATGCCATGGCAGACGACATGGTTGACCGAGGTGCAGGAGGATTTGGTGTAGCCGCGATAGCCGAGGGTGGCCGGGATCGCGCCGTGGTCCAGGATGAACTCATGGATCAGCCGGTCGAGCTCCCCGGTGGTGATGCCGGGGCGCACATGAGGGCCGATCATGTCCAGGCATTCGGCGGCGAGCCGCCCGGCGCGGCGCATGCCCTCGAAATCCTCCGGCGCATGGATCGGAATGCGGCGACGGTCGGCCATGCTCTGTTCCATGGCCTGCAACATGCTGTGCCGGCCGCCGTCCTGCAAGAAGCCGCACCGGCCGCTACCACAGCCCAGGCAGCCAGAGGCTGAGCGCGGGCAGCGCCGCCAGCAGCAGGATGCGCAGCAGGTCGGAGGCGACAAAGCCCAGCACGCCGCGATAGGTCTCAACCATCGGCACATCCTTGGCCATGGCGTTGATCACGAAGAGGTTGAGGCCGAAGGGGGGGCTGATCATGCCCACCTCCACGCTCATCAGGACCAGGATGCCGAACCAGACCAGCACCTGTTCCCGGCTCATCCCGAAATCGAGGCCGAGCATGAGCGGAATGAAGATGGGCAGGGTGAGCAGCACCATGGCGAGGCTTTCCATGAAGCAGCCCAGCACGAAATAGATCAGCAGGATCACCAGCAGGATCAGCCAGGGCGAGAGATCGAGCCCCGCAACCAGGGCCGACACCTCCGCCGGCAGGCGCGAGAGGGCGAGCGCCGCACCGAACAGTTCCGCGCCCAGCAGCACAACGAAGATCAGCCCGGTCGTGATGGCGGTGGAGAGCAGGGATTCCTTGAGCCCCTGCCAGCGCATTCCCCCCAGGGTGACGGCGAGCAGCCCGGTCAGCGCCGCCCCGATCGCCGCGCCCTCGGTCGCGCTGAACCAGCCGCCATAGATCCCGGCTATCACCAGCACGAAGACGAGCAGCACCGGCCAGACCTCGGCGGTGGCGGCCCAGCGCTCGCGCCAGGGGGCACGCTCGGCCGGCGGCGCCGCCCCGGGGGAGAGGCGGGTGTAGAGGTGCACCACCAGCATATAGCCGAGGGTGGCGATCAGCCCCGGGATGATGGCCGCAACAAAGAGGGTGCCGATGCTGATCTCGGTATAGATCGCGTAGATGACCAGAATGACCGAGGGCGGGATCAGGATGCCGAGCGTGCCGCCCGCGGCCAGGGTTCCGGTGGCCAGGGCGGGGGAATAGCCGTTCCGGCGCATCTCGGGGCCGGCCACCTGGCTCATGGTGGCGGCGGTGGCCAGCGAGGAGCCGCAGATCGCCCCGAAAGCCGCGCAGCCGCCGATGGTGGCCACCGCGAGCCCGCCGCGCCAATGCCCGACCCAGGCCCGGGCGCAGCGGAACAGGGCGCGGTTCATGCCGCCCCTGGTCGCGAAATCCCCCATCAGCAGGAAGAGCGGGATGACCGAGAGCGTATAGGAGGAGAAGCGGCTGAAGGTGAGGGAGTTCAGCGTGGCGAGCAGCCTCTCCCACCCCCCGATGGCGGCGAAGCCGGCCCCGCCGACCAGCAGCATGGCAATCCCCACCGGCAGGCGAAGCGCGATCAGCGCCAGCGCCGAGGCGAACATCACGAGCCCGATGTCGAAGTCGCTCATGCCGGGCGGGCGGCCCGCATCATCGCCTCGGCCGCGGTGAAGAGGGCGCAGAGGAGCCACAGCGTCATCCCGACCGCCGCCCCGGCATAGCCCCACCACAAGGGAATTTCGAGAAACATGGTCTGACGCTCGCGGTCCCACATGTTGTAGCCCCCGACCGCCAGTCGCCAGGCGAGCACCGCGACCACCAGGGCCACCGCCGCGCGCATCAGCGCATCCAGCCCGGCAAGCCAGGGGCGGGGCAGGCGGGCGGTGAAGACATCGACCACGACATGGGCCCCGCGCATTTCGGCCAAGGGGATGCACAGGGCCACCGCCGCGCCCATCAGCATCTCCACCGCCTCGGAATCGCCGAGGATCGGCCGGCCCAGCAGTCCCCCGCGCAGCACGGAGGCGAGGGTGACCCCCACCGCCCCCAGCAGCATCAGCCCGCCCAGCAGCGCAGCCTTGACCGCCGCGCCATCGAGCAGGGCGCGCAGCCGCGGCAGGGGCGAGGGGAAGGCCGCGCCGCCCGTCACGCCTGCCGCCCGTGGCGGGCGGTGATGGACTGGATCGCCTCGAACAGCTCCCGCCCGTTGCGCTGGCGCCGATTCATCTCGTTGATCCAGGCGGCATAGGCGGGCTCCACCGCCGCGCGCCAGCGCGCCACCTCGGCCGGGGGGATTTCGATGATCTCATTGCCCGCCTGGCGGGCGGCATCGATCGCCTGCTGGGTCTGGCTGTCCCAGATCTCGCCGAGTTGGCGGGACAGCTGAGCGCCGGAGTTGGCATCGATCACCGCGCGCAGTTCGGCCGGCAGGCGGCTGTAGCTGCGCATCGACATCAGGGTCAGCAGCATGCCCTGGAACAACCCGACCCCGGCCGGCTCGCTGTGGAATTTCGCCACCTCGTAGAGGCGGAAGGGATGGGTGATCGCCCAGTTGATCAGGAAGCCATCGACCTGGTTGCGCGCCACCGCCTCATAGACGCCGCCCAAGGGAATACCCACCGGCGTGGCGCCGAGGGCGGTCACCGCCTCGCCGATGAAGCGGCCGGCAACCCGCAAGCGCAGGCCGCGGAAATCCTCGAGCGTGCGGATCGGCCGGCGAGAGGTGTGAATGAGGGCGCGATCGGTCGAATGGATGGCGATGATCTTGATGCCGCGATATTCGCTGTCGGCCAGGTAGCGCGTGACGTATTCGTAGGCGGCGGGCGACATGGTGACGCTGCGCCCGGTGTTCATGAAGGGCAGCTCCAACCCCTCCGTGCCCATGAAGCGCCCCGGGGTGAAGCCCGGCACCGTCCAGATCATGTCCACCACGCCGTCCTCCAGCTGCTGGGGCAGGTCGCGCGGCTGGCCGCCCAGCTGCATGGCAGGAAAGCTCTGGATCACGATGCGCCCGCCCGATTGCTGCTGCACCCTCTCGGCCCAGCGGTCGAGATGCATGGTGTGGTCAAGCGCGGTCGGCGAGGAGAAGCTGTGCAGCCGAAAGGTGAAGACCTGCTGCGCGGTCACCACCCCCGGGGCGGCGAGGGCCCCGGCGGCACCCATCATCACGCTGCGACGCTGTATCATCTCTGCTCCGGCTCCTCGATGCTCTCTCCGAGAGGGGTTCAGCGCAGCGGGCAGGCCGGGACGACGACCGGCCGGATCAACCTGCGCCGGGCGATACTGCCACAGCCGCGGAAGACGACAGGCCTGTCAGGGGCCAGCAGACGCTCCCGGCGGCGCCGCGGAACGCCTGCATGCCGGCATGAGGGCATCTGCGGGTCCGGGTGATGACCGATCGGGCGGTTCTTCCGCGGGCGCAGCAGGCCGAAGAGGCTGTTGCTCTCCGCATCCACCCTCCGCTCGCCCGCGGCGTGGACGCAGCGGTCCTCCGGGCAGGGGCGCAGCCGGCCGAGCGGGATGGCGGGCAGCACCACCAGCAGACAGTATGTCCACACCGGCATGCCCGCGACCCCGCACACGAAACAGAGGATCACCGCAGGACCGGCGAAGAAGCTTGCCCAGGCCGGCAGGTCGGAACAGTCGCGGCGGCGCAGCTCGCCCCCCTCGCTCAGCAAGAGCCGGCGCAGCCCGAGGCAGGGCCCGATCGTCATCCGCCCGAGCAGCGTCGGGCTGGCGCTTCGCACCGCCCCCCGGATCGGGGAGGGGGCGAGCGAGCGCGCGCGCGGCGGTCCGGTTGGGCTCATCGGCGCGGGAGGGTCGCAGCTGCGCCGGGCTGATGGCAAGCTCTCCGTGATCGGCTCGATTGCCTGCTCGCGCATCCAGGAGGTGGCACCGCCCGCGCGGGCGGCAGGGCATGCCCTGTTTTTGCGCGTCTGGCACGCCCGGCGGGCCTGGCGGTGGAGCCTCTCACCCCTATGCCCCCGCGCCGATCGCGGAGCTCTCGCCTCGGCCTCAGCCGCCGAGGCGGTGGCCAGCTTGCGCCTGCCGCCCAGACCCCGCCCGGCCGGCCCGGCTAGGGATGGGGCGCTGCGCCCGCACTCCGGGCCGCAGCGCCTCAGCCCGGCTGGGGGGTGGTGATCCGCTCCAGCATGCGCGAGCGGATGTCGAGGGGGATGCCGAGCTCGTCACAGCGCAGCTTGACGCGCCGGTTCAGCTCGCGCGCCACCGCCCAGCGCCGCGCCGGCACCGTCTTGATGCGCGCACGCATGACGATGCCGAGATCGGTCAGCCGCTCCACCCCCATCACCTCGATCGGGGCCAGCACCTGCTCGCCGAAGGTCTCATCGAGACGCAGCTCATCGCCCACTTCCTTGAGCAGCTGGGCCACGCGGTCGGTGTCGGCCTCATGCGGCAGGCTGAGGTCGAGCAGGGCGTAGGCATAGTCCCGCGTCATGTTGGTGACCGTGGTGACGGCGCTGAAGGGCACGATGTGCACCGACCCGTCGACGGCGCGCAGCCGGATCGAGCGGATCGAGAGGTCCTCCACCGTGCCGGTCAGGCCGCCCACCGTCACCACGTCGCCGACCGCGATCGCGTCCTCGAAGAGCAGGAAGATGCCGGTGATGACGTCCCGCACCAGGGTCTGCGAGCCGAAGCCGATCGCCAAGCCCACCACGCCGGCGCCGGCCAGCAAGGGGGCGACATTGACGCCGAGCTGGGTGAGGACATTGAGCCCGGCCACCACCATGACGGTGACCGCAATCGCGGTGCGCAGCAGCGGCAGCAGCGTGCGCACCCGGGCCGAACGCGCGGTCGCGGCATCCTCCGCCAGGCGGGCCAGGTGGCGCTGGATCGCGCTGTTGGCCGCCTCCCACACCAGCAGCGCGATGGCCAGCGTGACCCCGATGTGGACCAGCGAGGCGAGCAGCCGCGCCCCCGGCTGATGCGGCCGGAACCAGCCGAAGGCGCCGATGCCCCAGACCTCGAGGATGACCAGGGCAGAGAAGAGGGCAATCAGCGCAGACAGCAGCCCCTTGAGCGCGGGCAGGTAGCGGTTGGCCCGCGCCTCCAGGCCCGGGAAGCGCTGGGCCAGTTCGGCCCCGATCCGGAACCCGCGCGAGAGGCTGCGACGCATCGCCTCGTCGAGCAGCTTGGCCGCCACCACCACAAGCACGGTGAGCATGCTCGCCCGCAGCAGCCGCTCGAAGCCGCGTTCAAGCTCGAGCGCCCAGACCGCCCACATCGCCACCACCCAGAGGATGGCGAGCACATGCCAGGCATCGGCGAACCGATTGCGCAGGCCGCGGAAGAAGCGGCGCAGCCGGTCGGGCTCGTCGCCCTCGGCAAGCGGCGGCGCCGCCAGCCACTGCGCCACCGCCAGCTTGTTCTGCAGCACGATGATGCAGACGAAGACCGAGACGACCAAAAGCCCGCCGCGCAGCATGCCGAGCTGCACCGACCGCGGCATGGCCAGCAGCAGCGCGAATTCGCTCGCGGCATAGGCGCTGACCGCCACGAGCGCGAGGCGACGGATCCAGACCGTGGCATAGGCGGCCGTCTCGTCCCCGACCGGCAACAGGCGCAGATGCGCCGAGGCGGGGCTGAAGGCGAGCCGGGCGAGGACCATGATGCCCCGCGCCGCGACATAGGCGGTGGCCACCGTCCACAGGATTACCCGCTGCGAGGGCCAACCGGGCAGGGATTGCACCATCAGCCAGGCGGCGCCGGCAAAACCCGCCACCGGGATCAGATCCGGGATCACCCGCAGCAGGATCAGCGGCGCGCGTGCCAGCCAACCATCCTGAGCGCCGGCGGCGGGAATGGCGGCATCCAGCCGGTCGCTCCAGCGCCGCAGGGCGCGCTGAAGGCCGCGTTCGACCAGCATCCCGCTGCCGAAGACGACGAGCAGCTTCCAGGCGAGCTCAAAGACGCGATCGCGCAGCCAGGGGTCGGTCGCGACGCTGACCAGCCAGGCCCAGAGGCCGGGCAGATCGGCCACCAGATGCAGGGCGGCCACCGCCCGCTCCATCGCCCGGCCCATCTGCTCCGTGGCGGTCGAGAGCGCCTCGACCGGCGTGGCCGGCGCCGGGGCGGGCGCCTCCGGGCTGCCGGAGCCGGCCCGCTGCGCGGCGGCCAGCACCTCGAGCAAGCGGATGAGTTCGGCCCGGCGCGCCTCATCGCGCAGGATCTCGAGCGCGCGCTCGATCTCGGCCGGGCCCGGCGCGGCAGTGGCCGGCGGCGCGGCAGCGGGCGGCGGGGCCGCCGGCGCCACCGGCTGCGCCAGGACCGGCCAAGCGATGAGCAGAAGCATCACAAGCAGGCGGAGCATAGGCCGCGGGGTGGGCCATAGGCCCGTGGCCGGTCAACCCCACCGCTTGCCCTTCCGCCGCGGCGCAGCAGAGTGCGGCCATGCGCCGGGTGTCGGTCTGGACCATCATGCTCGCCCTGCTCGGGACCCACATGGCGGGCATGGGCGCCTTTCTCACCCTGCCGGTGCTGGCCAGCGCGATCGCGGCCGAAACCGGGCTGCCCGCCGCGCTGGCCGGGGTGCACACGGCGCTGACCTATGGCGGGGTGCTGCTCGCCTCTCCCTTCATCCAGCCGCTGCTGGCGGCGCTGGGTGGCATCCGGGCCTGCCAGGCGGGGCTGCTTGTCATTGCGGGCGGGCTGGCGGTGGCCACGCTGGGAAGCCCGGCGGCGCTCCTCGCCTCCGCCCTTCTCTGCGGCGTGGGGCATGCGCCGCTCACGCCGGCGGGCAGCCATCTGCTGCATGGCCGCACCCCGCCCGGGCGGCGCAGCCTCATCTTCGGCATCAAGCAGTGCGGCGTGCCGGCGGGGGCCATGCTGATCGCGGCGCTGGCCCCGGCGCTGTCGCTTCTTTTCGGCTGGCGCGGGGCGGTGCTGGCGATTGCCGGCTTGGCGGTGCTGCTTGCCGTTCTGCTGCAGCCCTTGCGCGCGGCCCTCGACGGGGGCCTGACCCCGCCCCAGCCTCGCCGCGCGCTGGTCGAGGCTGTGCGGAGCCTCGCCCTGCTTGCCCGGCCTGGCCCGATCCGCGCGCTCGCCATCGCCTCCAGCAGCTTCGGCGTGGCGCAGTTCTGCTTCAGCAGCTTCTTCGTCGTCTGGCAGGTCGAGGTGCTGGAGATCGGCCTGGCGCAAGCGGGGCTCCATCTGGCGCTGGCCCAGGCCGCGGGGGTGGCGGGGCGGATCGGCTGGGCGATGCTGGCCGACCGGGTGGGGGCGCGGCCGGTTCTGGTCGGTCTCGGCAGTGCGATGGCGGCAGGCTGCCTCGCCCTGGCCGCGGCCGGGCCCGGCTGGCCGGTGGCGGTGGTGGTGCTCACCGGCATCGCCATGGGGGCCAGCGCGATCGCCTGGAACGGCGTGCTGTTGGCCGAGGTGGCGCGGCTGGCGCCGGCGGGCCAGGTGGGCGGGGCCACCGCGGCCCTGGGCTTTGCCTTCAGCGCGACCATGGTGGCGATGCCGACCGCCTTCAGCCTGCTGGTGGCGACGACCGGCAGCTACGCCCCGGGTTTCCTCATGTGCGCGCTGGCGGCGGCGGCCGGCCTCGCTGCGCTCAGCGCATCGGCAAGGGAGCGGCGTGGCGCAGCACCGCCTCCGCCTCCGGCGTGAAGCGGCCATCGGCCCCATGCAGCACAAGGCCGGGCAGCAGCCGATCCGGCCCGCGCCCGCCGCGAATGCCTTGCAGGATGACGCGCCGGGCCGGCTCTCCCGCGCGGGGCCAAATCGGCAGCAGCGCGAGTGCTCCGCAACCCGCGGCGCGCAGGGCGGCCGCACCGGCGGAGAAGCGCGAGGCCGGCAGGATCAGGCTGGCAGTACCACCTGGGGCCAGGGCGCGGCTCAAGGCCGCGGCCCAGTCGGTCAAGCCCACCGCGCCCTCATGCGCCGCAAGCCGCCGCGCCGGATCGGGTGAGGCCGTACCAGCGGGCCAATAGGGCGGATTGGCGAAGGCATGCCGCACCGGATCGAGCCGGACGCGGCTGAGATCCGCCTGCTCGATCCGCGCGGCAAGCCCTGCCCGCGCGGCGTTGCGCCGGGCCAGTTCGGCAAGCTCCGGATCGAGCTCGACAGCCTGCACCGACAGCGCCCCCACGCGGGCGGCCAGGCAGAGGAAGACCTGACCCGCCCCGCAGCCGAGGTCGAGCACCGGATCTCCGGCCCGGGCTGGGATCGCGGCGGCAAGCAGCACGGCATCGACCGCCGCGCGCAGCCCGCGCCGCGGCTGCTCGAGCTGCACCCGCCCGCCCAACAAGCGATCGAGGCTCGTCTCCGTCACAATTCCTCACCCGCAGGCCATACGGCGGCAACATCGGCGCGCCATCTAGGCTCCGTCACTTCCACACGAAGGAGGCTCTGATGACCGAGATGCGACGCAAGTCCAACACCGCCGGCCGCCTGTGGCTGGGCGGCTTGATGCTCGCGGGGCTTGTGGTCTGCGCGCCGGTGCAGGCGCAGACCAATGTGCCTGGCCCCGGGCCCGGCCCGCGCGGCGAGCGCGGGGAGGAGATGTTCCGCCAGCTCGATGCCAACCATGACGGGCGCATCACCCTGGAGGAGCTGCGCCAGCGCGTGGCCCAGCGCTTCGCCGCCGCCGATAGCGACCGCGACGGGGCGCTGACCTTCGAGGAGTTCCGCAACGGCTGGGCGGGGCGTCACGCCTGGCGCGGGCCGGAGCAGGCGGGGCGGCCCCTGTCCGAACGGGCCGAACGGATGGCCGGCATGCGCTTCCGCATGACCGATGCCGATGGCGATGGGCGGGTCACACTCGAGGAGATGCAGGCCTCCGCCGCGACCTTCTTCCGCGGCATGGATGCCAATCGCGACGGGGCGGTGACGCGCGATGAGCTGCCGCGGCGGGCACATGGCCACCGCGGGCCTCATCACGGGCCCCATCATGGCCCGGCGCCGCAGGGCCCGGGCCAGAACCCCGGCCGCCCCGGCTGATCAGAGGGTCAGGATCTGCCCGGCGCCGGTGCGGGAGAGGAAAGTCACCACTCCCGCCACCTCGACGCCGGGCAGGAGGGCGGCGTCGCGCAGCCCCTCGGCGGCCAGACCGGCCTCGCAGGCCATCAGCGCGACGCCGAGCTCCTGCGCCGCGGGCAGCAGGGTCGCAATGCCCGCCACGCCGGAGGCGGCAAGCGTCGCCTCCCGCGGGTCGCGCAGCAGGGGCTGGGCGCCGAGCAGCAGCCCAAGCCCGGCATGGGTGGCAAACAGAGTGACCGGCCGGCCGAGCGCCGCCGCACCGGTCGCCAGCACCAGGGCGTAATGCGCCCGCTCATGCCCGCCCGAGATCAGAAGGATGCCCAAGGGGGTCATGCGAGGGCGGTGATGGTCGGCCGGTCGCCGCAGAGCGCGCAGGCCGGATCGCGCTTGAGCCGGATCACGCGCATGCGCGCATCCAGCGCATCCCACAGCAGCAGCCGCCCCGTCAGGGTCTGGCCGATGCCGAGAATGAGCTTGAGCACCTCAGTCGCCTGCAGGGTGCCCATCACGCCGGTGACCGCCCCCAGCACCCCGGCCTCCGCGCAGCTCGGCACCAGCCCGGGCGGGGGCGGTTCGGGATGAAGGCAGCGGTGGCAGGGATGGCCCGCCCCCGGCTCATGGCTGCGGAAGACGGACAGCTGCCCTTCGAAGCGCAGCACGGCGGCCGAGACCAGTGGCCGCCCGAGCAGATGGCACGCATCGCCGAGCAGGAAGCGGGTCGGGAAATTGTCTGTCCCGTCGCAGATGATGTCATAGCGCGGGATCAGCTCCTGCGCGGCCTCGGCATCCATCCGCCGCGCATGCACCTCCACCCGCACCAGGGGGTTGAGGGCAAGCAGCGCCTCGGCCGCGCTGTCCGCCTTGTTGCGGCCGAGGTTGGCGGTGCGATGGGCGATCTGGCGCTGCAGATTGGACAGCTCCAGCCGGTCATGGTCGATCAGGCCGATCGTCCCCACCCCGGCGGCCGCCAGATACAGCGCGAGCGGCGAGCCAAGCCCGCCCGCTCCCACCACCAGAACCCGCGCCGCACGCAGCTTGGCTTGGCCGATTGCCCCCACCTGCTGGAGCAGGATATGGCGGGAGTAGCGCTGGATCTCTTCCTCGGTGAAGTCCAGGTTCACGGCCCGCGCCCCGTGCTGCCGAAGCCGCCCGCCCCCCGCCGGGTCTCGGGCAGCGCCTCCACCTCCTGCCAGATGGCGCGGGTGATCGGGGCGAAGACCGCCTGCGCGATCCGCTCCCCGCGCGCGATGGTGCAGGCCTCATTGCCGGTGTTGAGAAGGATCACCCCCACCTCTCCGCGGTAATCGGCATCGACCGTGCCGGGCGCATTCAGCACCGTCAGCCCATGGCGCAGCGCCAGGCCGGAACGGGGGCGGATCTGCATCTCATAGCCCTCGGGCAGCGCGATCGCGATCCCGGTCGGCACCAGAGCCCGGCCGCGGGGCGGGATGACGAGCGAGACGGCGGCGTGCAGATCCATCCCCGCCGCGCCCTCGGTCGCATAGCCGGGCAGCGGCAGGTCCGCGGCATGCGGCAGGCGGCGGATATGCACCGTGATGGTCATGCCAGCGCCTCGGCGATGCGGCGGGCCAGCCGTGCGGCCACTTCCTCCTTGGGCAGGCGGGGCCATTCTTCCACCCCCTCGCGGGTGATGAGATGGACCTGGTTCAAGCTCCCGCCCATCACATCGCCCGAGACGTCATTGGCCAGGATCCAGTCGCAGCCCTTGCGCTGCAGCTTCTCCTGCGCGTGCGCGATGACCTGTTCGGTCTCGGCCGCAAAGCCGATCAACAGGCGCGGGCGCAGGGCATGCTGCCCGAGCGTGGCCAGGATGTCGGGATTGAGGGCGAGAGCGATCGGAGGCGGTGGCTCGCCGGGGCGTTTCTTGAGCTTCTGCGCCCCCGCCTGCGCCGGGCGCCAATCCGCCACCGCCGCGGCGCAGACCGCGACATCGGCGGGCAGTGCAGCCTCGCAGGCGGCCAGCATTTCCGCTGCGGTCTGCACCCGCTGCACCGACACCCCGGGCGGGTCCGGGATCGCCACCGGCCCCGAGATCAGCGTCACACGCGCCCCGAGCGCGGCAAGCGCGGCCGCGATCGCATGGCCCTGCCGGCCGCTGCTGCGGTTGGCGATGTAGCGGATGGGGTCCAGCGCCTCATGGGTCGGGCCGCTGGTGACCAGGGCATGCCGCCCGGCCAGCGGACGGGGGCCGAACAGCCGGGCGAGGGCAGCCAGCAGTTCGTCGGGCTCGACCAGGCGACCGGGGCCGCTTTCGGCCTCGGCCATCGGCCCTTCGGCCGGGCCGGCGAAGACGACGCCGCGCGCCTTGAGCAGGGCGACATTGGCCTGGGTGGCCGGGTGTTCCCACATCGCCGGGTTCATCGCCGGGGCGACCAGCACCGGGGCGCGGGTGGCCAGCAGCACGGTGGCGGCCAGATCGCTGGCCAGGCCATGGGCCATGCGCGCGAGGATCCCGGCGCTGGCCGGGGCCACCACCACCGCATCGGGCCAGCGCGCCAGCCGGATATGGCCGATGCTCTCCTCGGCCGCCCAGAGGTCCTGGTGCACCGGCTGCCCGGTGAGCGCGGCCAGCGATTCGCGGGTGACGAAGCGGGCCCCGCCCTCGGTCAGGATCGCCTGCACCTCCGCCCCCTCGGCGCGGAGCAGCCGGATGAAGGCCAGCGCCTTGTAGGCCGCAACCGAGCCTGAGACGATCAGCAGGATGCGCCGCCCGGTCACAGCCGCCAGCCGGAATGGATGGCCACGATCCCGCCCGAGAGATTGCGCCAGCCCACCCGCTCGAGCCCTGCCTGCTCCATCATCTCGGCCAGGCGCTGCTGGTCAGGGAAGGTGCGAATGCTCTCGGCCAGATAGCGGTAGCTGTCGGCATCCCGCGCCACGATGCGCCCGAGCCGCGGCAGCACTTCGAAGGACCACGCATCGTAGAGCGGGGCAAGGGCTGCGACCTCAAGGCGCGAGAACTCGAGGCAGAAGAAGCGCCCGCCCGGGCGCAGCACCCGCCGCGCCTCGCGCAGCACGGCATCCTTGTGCGTGCAGTTGCGCAGGCCGAAGGCGATCGAGACCTTGTCGACCGACCGGTCGGGCAGCGGCAGAGCTTCGGCATCGGCCAGGGCAAAGGAGATCCGGTCGAGCAAACCCGCGTCGGCCGCCCGGTCGCGCCCGCGGCTCAGCATGGCGAAGTTGACGTCGGTTGCGATCACCCGCCGCACGCCGAGTCGCGCCGCACCGAGGGAGATATCCCCGGTGCCGGCGGCAAGGTCGACCAGCAGATCGGAGGGGCGCAGCGCCATGGCGTTGAGGAAGACCTGCTTCCAGACCCGATGCAGCCCGAGCGACATCAGGTCGTTCATCACGTCGTATTTCGGCGCCACGCTGTCGAAGACCGCGCGCACCAGCCCGGCCTTCTCGGTCACGGGCACCTCGGTGTAGCCGAAATCGGTCATGCCGCTGTCCATGCCGGCGGCTATAGCACGGGGAAGCGGATGCCCGAACTGCCCGAGGTGGAGACGGTGATGCGGGGCCTCTCCGCCATGCTGACAGGAGAGGTGATCGCGCGGGTCGAGCTGCGCCGGCCCGACTTGCGCAGGCCGCTGCCGCAGGACCTGGCCCGGCGCCTGGCCGGGCGGCGCATCCTGGGCTTCCGCCGGCGCGGCAAATACATGCTGATGCGCCTCGATAGCGGAGAGAGCCTGCTGATCCACCTCGGCATGTCCGGGCGGATCCTCGCGCGCGAGCGGGGGCGCGCAGCGCCCTCGGCCAGGCTCGGCCCGCAGGGGGCGGCATCGGACGCGCGCGGCCGCAACAGCCCGCCCGAGGGGCACGAGCATCTGGTGATCGAGACCGATCGCTGGCGCATCGCCCTGGTCGACCCGCGCCGCTTCGGCATGATCGACCTCCTGCCCACGGCCGAGGAGGATGCGCATCCCCTGCTGCGCGAGCTCGGCCCCGAACCGCTCGCCGAGGATTTCACCGCCGAACGCCTCTCGGCCGCGCTCGCCGGGCGCAGCTGCAGCATCAAGTCGGCGCTGCTTGATCAGCGCCTCCTGGCCGGACTCGGCAACATCTACGCGGCGGAGGCGCTCTTTCGCGCCGGCATCTCGCCCAGGCGCGCGGCCCGCAGCGTCTCCGGCGCGCGCGCCGCACGGCTTCTGGCCGCGATCAAGGCGGTGCTGACCGAGGCGATCGCCGCCGGGGGATCCTCGCTGCGCGATTATGTCCGCCCCGACGGAGAGGTCGGCTTCTTCCAGGACCGCTTCGCCGTCTATGACCGGGAGGGGGAGCCCTGTCCCCGCTGCCCCGGCGTGCCGCCCTGCCGCGGCATCCGGCGCATCGTCCAGCAGGGGCGTTCGACCTTCTACTGCCCGCGCACCCAGCGCTGAGCCTTCGCCCGCCCGCTGAACTGGCCGAGGTCTGCCGCCCCGGCGGGCAGGGCGCGAGTCCGGTGGCAAGACCGCCCGCCGGCGCTGTGGGGGCTCATGCCGGAAGCCGGGCCTCGCACTGCCTCGCCACGTCTCGGCCCGGGGTCGGACCGCTGGTCGGCGGCAGCGCGTGCG
>JANWYF010000180.1 GCA_025057055.1 Rhodovarius sp.
TGGGGGTCGATCGCGGTGTAGCGGGCATCGCGCAGCAGCGTGCCGAAGGCGCCATTATGCCCGCCCACATCGAGCACGGCATCACCGGGGCGGATATGCGGCAGGGCGGCCAGGAAATCTGCCCGGTCGGTGGCCGGGCGCGACATCCAGCCGCGCACCGTGAAACCGCGGTAGAGCGCCTCGTAGAAGGCGGCATCCCCCGCCCTGGCCGGGCTGAAGAAGGTCACGCCGCAGCTGCAGGCATAGTGGGTCGGGGTCGGCATCGGCCCGGGGTCGACGCCGAATTCCGCCCGCCAGAGCGCGCGCAGGAGCGGCCCCGGCACGCGCTGCAGGATGCGGTGGTCGGCCCCCCCGCAGGCGGGGCAGAGGGGTCGGCTCGGGTCGGGTGCGGTCATCCCATGGCCTCCACTCTGGCGCTGCCGTCGCGCTCTATCCGATAGGTGATCCCGCGCCAGAGAAGGTGCCGGCCGAAGGCGCTGTGCCAGAGCGCGGCGGCGGAGAGGAGATCGGGCAGCGGGGTCGCCGCGCACAAGATCTGCCAGGCGCGGGTGGCGGGCGGATCGGGGGCGCCGATGCGCCGGGCTGCGAGGTCCTGCACCGCAGCGCGCAGCGCCCCTTGGGCGAGCAGCCAGGCCAGCAGCCAGGGCCAGGGCTGGCCGAGCGCAAAGAGCCAGAGCAGCAGCAGCGCATGGGTGCTGGCCGCCTGCCCCCACCAGAGCGGCCGATGGTGCAGCCGCGTGACCCGCAGCTGCCGTGCCCAGAAGGCGAAGGCGCCGGCGCCGAGCGGGGAGGGCAGAAGGACCGCCCCGCGGATGACAAAGCCGAGGCCCTGCTGCCGCGCCCTCCGCGCCAGCATCAGATCGTCCGAGACCGCCCGTTCAAAGACCTGCTTGACCAGCGGGAGGATGGCCGGGGCCAGGGCGAGGGACCCGCCCCAGGCGATGCCGAGCCACCTGGGCTTGGGCAGCAGCGCCACCGCCCGATCGAGCCAGGCCACCCCTTGGGCCAGGGGCCGGTCGGGATCGGGCACCGGCCAGCGGTAGCCGCCCGCGATCTGGTGGCTGCCGCGCAAGACCGGCCCGACCAGCGCGGCCAGCCACCAGGGCTGGGGCAGGATGTCGGCATCGAGCAGCACCACCGCGGAGGCATCGCCCGGCACCGCATCGAGGGCAGCCAGAAGATTGTGGCATTTCTGCCCCCGCTCGCGCGCGCGGCCGGCCACCACCACGACATGGGGAAAGGGCAGCGGCGGCAGCCGGGGGGCGTGATCGAGCCGCGCCACCGCGAGGATCAGCCGCTCGGGCCGCAGGCTCTGCGCCGCAAGGGCGCGGCAGAGCGGCCCGAGATCCCCGGGCGGCGCATAGGGCAGCACCAGCACCACCTTGGCATCGGCAGGCAGCAGGCCGAGCGGCGGCGGGGCCGTGACCCGCCGCAGCCACCACAGGGCGGCGAACAGCGGCCAGGCCGAGACCAGCAGCGCCGCCGCCAGCAGCACCGCCACGCCCCAGGACATGGTCAGGACCGGTAGCTGCCGTTGATGTCGATGTAGGCGTGGGTGAGGTCGCAGGTCCAGACCGTGGCCCTGCCGCGGCCGAGGCCGAGATCGACGGTGATCGTCACCTCCCGGCCCTGGATATGGGCGCGCACCGGCGCCTCGTCATAGCCGGGCACGAGCTCCCCCTCCCGCGCCATCCAGATGCCGCCCACCGCCACCGACAGGCGGTCGCGTTCGGCCGGCTCGCCGGATTTGCCGACCGCCATGACGATCCGGCCCCAGTTCGCATCCTCCCCGGCGATCGCGGTCTTGACCAGCGGGGAGTTGGCGATGGCAAGCCCGATCCGCCGTGCCGAACGGGCCGAGACGGCGCCGGTGACGTCGATGCGGATCAGCTTCTGCGCCCCCTCGCCGTCGCGCGCCACCATCAGCGCGAGCTCCGTCAGCACCTCCTCCACCGCGCGGGCGAAATCGCGGATCAGAGCGCGCGGCGGATTGGGGCCGATGCGCGGATGCCTGGTCGCCCCGGTGGCAAAGAGCAGCACGGTATCGCTCGTTGAGGTGTCGGAATCGACGGTGATGCAGTGGAAGCTGCGATCGACCCCGGCCTTCAGGATCCGCTGCAGCAGCGCCGCCGGCAGCTTGGCATCGGTGGCCAGGAAGCAGAGCATGGTCGCCATGTCGGGTGCGATCATGCCCGACCCCTTGGCAATGCCGCTGACGCGCACCTCCACCTCTCCGATCCGGGCGGTCCGGGTGGCCGCCTTGGGGAAGGTGTCGGTGGTCATGATCGCGCGCGCTGCCGCGGCCCAGCCCTCTGGCTGCAGCGCGGCGGCCAGGCCGGGGATGGCGGCGCAGATCTTCTCAACCGGCGGCTTTTCCCCGATGACGCCGGTTGAGGCCAGGAACACCTCGCGCGGGTGGCAGCCGAGCGCCTGGGCCGCGGCCGAGGCGGTGGCGGCGCAGGCCTCCTGCCCCGCGCGGCCGGTGAAGACATTGGCGTTACCGGCGGCCACCACCAGCGCGCGCGCCCGCCCGCGCGGCAGCAGGGCGCGGCACCAGTCGACCGGGGCGCCGGGGCAGCGATTGCGCGTCAGCATCCCGGCCACCGTTGTCCCCGGCGGGAAGGCCATCAGCAGCATATCGTCGCGCCCGCGATAGCGGATGCCGGCGGCGGCGGTGGCGAGCCGCACCCCCTCGATCGGGGGCAGCTCCGGCAGCGGCAGGGCGAGCGGAGAGACGGCGAGCGCCATCGCCTCACCTCCGCCCGGGCGGCACCGGCGGCTCGGCGCCGTGCAAGAGGCCGGCGCGCGGGGCAGGCAGTTCGCGCCGTTCGATGCGCAGTTCGGCGCGGATGCGCTGCAGGGCGGCGGCCAGCTCCTCCTGCAGCAGGGCATCGCGCAGCTCCTCGCGCGCTTCCTCGAAGCTCGGCGGCGGGAGGCTGCGACGCTCATCGACGCGGATCACATGCCAGCCGAACTGGGTGCGCACCGGCTGGCTGCTCGTCTCTCCCGCCCGCATGGCGAAGGCGGCGGCGCTGAACTCGGGCACCATGTCGCCACGCTTGAACCAGCCGAGATCCCCCGCCTCCCGCGTGCCGGCCCCGACCGCGGCGCGGCGGCCGACCTCATCGAAGGGCACGCCGCGCGCGAGCTCCGCAATCACCTGCCGCGCCTCGGCCTCGGTCGGGACCAGGATGTGGCGGGCGCGCACCTCCTCCTCGGCCGGGCGGCTTGCGATGTCGCGCTGATAGCGGGCGCGCAGCGCCTCCTCGGTCAGGCGGGGCAGCACCTCCCGCCGCAGCAGGGCCTGGGTCACCTCCTGCCTTTCGGCCCGCTCGATGCGGGCGCGCACCTCGGGCTCGCGGTCGATGCCGCGCCGGCGGGCGACGACCAGCAGGGCACGGTCGTTGATCGCGCGGTCGAGCAGCTGGTTGAGCACCGGCGGCGGCAGCATGCCGAGCAAAAGATCGCCCGGGACCGCGCGGAGTTCGGGCGGCAGGATGTCGGCCGCGGCGGCGAGCAGGTCAGACAGCCGCACCGGCTCGCCCTCCACTTCGGCGAGGACGGGGTCGGCCTCGGCCGGGGTAGCGGGGCTCTCCCCCGACCGGGCCTGGGGGGCGCCGGGCCGGCCCTGGGGGGCGGTCTGGGCGAGGGCCGGGGCGAGGGCGGCGAGAGCCGCGGCAAGCAGCAGCGCGGCAGAGAGAAGGGGGCGCATGGCGGGTTCTTGTCCTGGACCGGAGCGGGACAATGGCCGAAGCCTCAGGCCGCCACAAGTTGACCCCCACCCCCCCGGACCTTATCTCGGCCGCGGAGCCGCTGCGGCGGCGCATCACGCCGCACCTGCCGGCCGGAGGTTGCCCCCATGTTCGCCCGAATCGCCCGCGCCCTGTTCGGTTCCGCCAATGACCGCGCGCTCAAGCGTTACCAGGCGCGGCTGCCGGCCATCAATGCGCTGGAGCCCAAGATCGCCGCCCTCTCCGACGAGGAGCTGCGCGGCAAGACAGCCGAGTTCCGCGCCCGCCTCGCCGCCGGGGCGAAGCTTGAGGATCTGCTCGAGGAGGCCTTCGCGGTGGTGCGGGAGGCCTCCCGCCGCACCCTCGGCCTGCGGCATTTCGACGTCCAGCTGATCGGCGGCATGGTCCTGCACGAGGGCAAGATCGCCGAGATGAAGACCGGCGAGGGCAAGACCCTGGTCGCCACCTTGCCGGTCTATCTCAACGCACTGACCGGCAAGGGCGTGCATGTGGTCACGGTCAACGACTACCTCGCCCGGCGCGATGCCGAGTGGATGGGGCGGATCTATTCCTTCCTCGGCCTGACCACCGGGGTGATCGTGCATGGGCTGAGCGACGAGGAACGCCGCGCGGCCTACGCCTGCGACATCACCTACGGCACCAACAACGAGTTCGGCTTCGACTACCTGCGCGACAACATGAAGTACGCGCTCTCCGAGATGGTGCAGCGCCCCTTCCACTACGCGATCGTGGATGAGGTGGACAGCATCCTGATCGACGAGGCGCGCACGCCGCTGATCATCTCGGGGCCGACGGATGACAGCTCCGACCTCTACCGCCGGGTCGATGCGGTGATGCGGGAGTTCGTCAAGGACCCCTCGCGCTACGAGAAGGACGAGAAGCAGCGCACGGTCAGCATGACCGAGAAGGGGGGCGAGGACATCCAGCGCATGCTGGAGGAGGCCGGGATCCTGGACGGCAGCGACCTCTACGATCCGGTCAACGTCTCGATCGTGCACCACGTCAACCAGAGCCTGCGCGCCCACACCCTGTTCAAGCGCGACGTCGAATACGTGGTGCGCAACGGGCGCGTGGTGATCATCGACGAGTTCACCGGCCGCATGATGGAGGGGCGGCGCTACTCCGACGGGCTGCACCAGGCGCTCGAGGCGAAGGAAGGCGTGCCCATCCAGCCGGAGAACCAGACCCTCGCCTCGATCACCTTCCAGAACTACTTCCGCCTCTATCCCAAGCTGGCGGGCATGACCGGCACCGCGGCGACCGAGGCCGATGAGTTCCTGGAGATCTACAAGCTCGAGGTGGTGGAGATCCCGACCAACCTGCCGGTGGCCCGCATCGACCACGACGATGAGGTCTACCGCACCGCGGCCGAGAAATACCAGGCGGTGATCCGCCTGATCGAGGAGTGCCGCGCGCGCGGCCAGCCCTGCCTGGTCGGCACCACCAGCATCGAGAAGAGCGAGATCATCTCGAACCTGCTCAAGCAGCGGCGGATCCCGCACAATGTGCTCAACGCGCGCTACCACGAGCAGGAGGCCGAGATCATCGCCCAGGCCGGCCGGCCGGGGGCGGTGACGATCGCGACCAACATGGCCGGGCGCGGCACCGACATCCAGCTCGGCGGCAATCCGGAGATGCTGGCGCGGCAGGAGACGGGAGCGACCGAAGGCCCGGCCTATGAGGC
Source organism: Rhodovarius sp. (assembly GCA_025057055.1). Lineage (GTDB taxonomy): Bacteria > Pseudomonadota > Alphaproteobacteria > Acetobacterales > Acetobacteraceae > Rhodovarius. The sequence continues at coordinate 5,437 of JANWYF010000180.1, forward strand.
GGCGCTCGCGCGGCATCGGGCGGAGGTGGCGGTGCTGCGCGAGCAGGTGAAGGCGGCAGGCGGCCTCTTCGTGATCGGCACCGAACGGCACGAGAGCCGGCGCATCGACAACCAGCTGCGCGGCCGCGCCGGCCGTCAGGGCGATCCCGGGGCCAGCCGCTTCTTCCTCTCGCTGGAAGATGACCTGATGCGCATCTTCGGCAGCGACCGCATGGGGGGGATGCTGCAGAAGCTCGGCCTCAAGGAGGGGGAGGCGATCACCCACGCCTGGATCAACAAGGCGCTGGAGCGGGCGCAGAAGAAGGTCGAGGCGCGCAACTTCGAGGTGCGCAAGAACCTCCTCAAGTACGACGATGTGATGAACGACCAGCGGCGCGAGGTCTACAGCCAGCGCCGCGCCTTCATGGAGGCCAACGACGTCTCGGAGACCATCGTCGCGATGCGCCATGAGACCATCCGCGACATGGTCCGCCGCGCGATCCCGGAAAACTCCTACCCCGAGCAGTGGGACCTCGAGGGCCTGCAGACCCGGGTGCGCACCCTGCTCGGGCTCGATCTGCCGATCGCCGCGATGGGGCAGGAGGAGGGGATCGACGAGGAGGCGATCCTTGAGCGCCTGATCGAGGCCGCCGACCGCGCCGCCGCCGCCAAGGCCGCCGATATCGGGCCCGAGATGATGCGCCTGATCGAGAAATCCCTGCTGCTGCAGGTGCTCGACCAGGTCTGGAAGGAGCATCTGCTGAGCCTCGATCACCTGCGCCAGGGCATCGGGCTGCGCGCCTACGGCCAGCGCGATCCGCTCAACGAGTACAAGCGCGAGGCCTTCGTGCTGTTCAACGCCATGCTCGAGGAGCTGCGCGAGCGGGTGACCAGCCTGCTCATGCGCATCGAACTCCGCCCCGAGGCCCTGCCGCCGCCGCCTGCGCCCCTGCGCGATGCGAGCATGAGCCACCCCGCACCGGAGAGCGCGCTCGGCCCGCAGGAGGAGCTGGCGCTGGCCCCGCCGCTGCCGCGCCGCGCCGAAGGGGTGGACCCGGCCGATCCGGCGACCTGGCACCGCACCCCGCGCAACGCGCCCTGCCCCTGCGGATCGGGCAAGAAGTACAAGCATTGTCACGGGCGGAACTGAGGGCGGCCGGGCGCGCCCCGGCAGCCGGGCTTCCCCGCCGGCCCCCGCGCGCCAGCCATCGGCAGGCGGCAGGACCAGGCGCTGCGGGCCAAGCTGCGCCGCGCCCGCCCGCCCCTTGCGCCGCGCGCGAAAGCGGACCACATCGGTGCGGTACCGCAAGCAGGGTCAGGCCATGTTCATCGAGACCGAAGGCACCCCCAACCCCGCCACCCTCAAGTTCCTGCCCGGCCGCGATGTGATGGGCCCACGCGGCACCGCCGATTTCACCAGCGCCGAGGCCGCGGTGCGCAGCCCCCTGGCCACCCGCCTGTTCGAACTGCCCGGCGTGGCCCGCGTCTTCCTCGGGGCCGATTTCATCACCGTCACCAAGACCGAGGATGCGGACTGGTCCAGCCTGCGCCCGGCGATCCTCGGCGCGATCATGGAGCACTACGTCTCCGGCCTGCCGGTCATCGAAGGCTCCGAGGCCGAGGAGGCGGAGGATGTCGACCCCGCCGATGCCGAGATCGTGGCCACCATCAAGGAACTGCTCGACACCCGCGTCCGCCCCGCCGTGGCCGGGGATGGCGGGGACATCGTCTTCCGCGGCTACCGCAACGGCATCGTGAAGCTGCGCATGCAGGGGGCGTGCTCGGGCTGCCCCTCCTCCCGCGCCACTCTCAAGCACGGCGTCGAGAACATGCTGCGCCACTACGTGCCGGAGGTGATCGCGGTCGAGCAGGTGGAGGCCTGAGGGCCCGCGCCCTTCACCCGGCCGGATGCCGGCGCGCGCAGCGGGCGGAGCGCAGTCGCCTCCCCCGCGCTGACGTCTTTTAGCCGCTGCGCCCGCAACGAATGCGCGGTGCGGCCCGAAGCCCGCGCCCGGGCTGCCTCGGGGCTTTGCGCTGGCCTTCCTGCGGCCGATGACGCTGG
>JANWYF010000223.1 GCA_025057055.1 Rhodovarius sp.
GCCGGACTCGGCAACATCTACGCGGCGGAGGCGCTCTTTCGCGCCGGCATCTCGCCCAGGCGCGCGGCCCGCAGCGTCTCCGGCGCGCGCGCCGCACGGCTTCTGGCCGCGATCAAGGCAGTGCTGGCCGAGGCGATCGCCGCCGGGGGATCCTCGCTGCGCGATTATGTCCGCCCCGACGGAGAGGTCGGCTTCTTCCAGGACCGCTTCGCCGTCTATGAGCGGGAGGGGGAGCCCTGTCCCCGCTGCCCCGGCGTGCCGCCCTGCCGCGGCATCCGGCGCATCGTCCAGCAGGGGCGTTCGACCTTTTACTGCCCGCGTACCCAGCGCTGAGCCTTCGCCCGCTCCCTGAACTGGCCGAGGGCTGCCGCCCCGGCGGGCAGGGCGCGATTCCGGTGGCAAGACCGCCCGCCGGCGCTGCGGGGGCTCACGCCGGAAGCCGGGCCTCGCACTGCCTCGCCACGGCTCGGCCCGGGGTCGGACCGCTGGTCGGCGGCAGCGCGCGCGCCCACGCGATGCGCAGCCCGCCCCGGTGCAGGGCCGCGGCTGCGCGAAGCCGGCGCCGGGCGGCTAGCGGCGCGGCCGCAGCGTCTCGTAGCCCGTCACCTGGCTGCCGATGATGGTCCAGCTGCCCTCCAGCGTGCCGTCGGGGCGCAGCTCGTACATCCCCATGCCCGTCTGATCGCCCAGGCCGAAGACCACCGCGAGCACGAGGCCGCTCACCATCCCCACCCCTTCGATGATGTTGCCGCCCGTCTCCCAGACGATGCGGAAGCTCGACAGGCCCACCTGCTGCAGCTCCGCCACGCCGCCGTACTCGCTGCCGTCGGGATTGCGGCCGATGATGTCATACAGGCCGCTGCGCTGCGCCTGGGCGGGGCTCGCAAGCAGCAGCAGAAGGGCGAGGAGGCGAAGGAGCGACATGCAGGCCCTCTAGAGCAGAACGCCCCGGGCTGGAACCGCCCGCCTCAGCGCAGCCGGGCCACGCGCAGGGAGTTGGTGGTGCCCGGCTGGCCGAAGGGCACACCGGCTACCACCACGATCTCCTGCCCCTGGCGCGCGAAACCCTCATCGAGGGCAGCACGGCTCGCGCGGCGGACCATCTCGCTCATCGAGTGGATCGGGTCCACGACCAGGGGATGCACGCCCCACACACAGGCCAGGCGCCGGGCGGTGGCCAGCGAGGTGGACAGGCCGAGGATCGGGCAAGAGGGGCGTTGCCTGGCCACCCGCAGCACCGTGCTGCCGGTCTGGGTGAAGGCGCAGATCGCCTCGGCCCCGATGGTCTCGGCCACCTGCCGCGCCGCGGCCGCGATCGCATCGGCGCTGCTCGGCTCGGGCGGGGGGCGCGCGGCGGCGGTGGCGGCGCGCCAATCGGCATCGCCCTCCACCCGGGCGATGATGCGGCTCATGATGTCCACCGCCTCGAGCGGATATTGGCCGGCCGCCGTCTCGGCCGAGAGCATCACCGCATCCGCCCCGTCGAAGACGGCGGTCGCCACGTCCGAGGCCTCGGCCCGGGTGGGGGCGGGGGCGCTGATCATCGACTCCAGCATCTGGGTGGCCACCACCACCGGCCGGCCGAGCGCGCGCGCCGTCCGGACCAGGCGTTTCTGCACGAGCGGCACCTCCTCGGCCGGCAGTTCGACGCCGAGATCCCCCCGCGCCACCATCGCGCAATCGGCCAGCTGCAGGATCGCCTCGAGATCGGCCACCGCCTGGGGTTTCTCGATCTTGACCATGATCTGGGCGCGGCCGGCGGCAAGCTCCCGCGCCTGCGCCACATCCTCAGGCCGCTGGACGAAGGAAAGGCCCAGATATTCGATGCCGAGCGGCAGGATCACCTCGAGATCGGCGCGGTCCTTGGCGGTCAGGGCCGGAATCGGCAGCACCACATCGGGCACATTGACGCCCTTGCGGTCCGACAGCGGCCCGCCGGTGATCACCTCGGTCTCGAGGTGGCTCTCCGGCCGGGCATGCAGCACGCGCAGCCTGATCTTGCCATCATCGAGCAGCAGCGTGGTGCCGGGGCGGGCGGCGGCGATGATCTCCGGGTGGGGCAGCTGCACCCGCCGTGCATCCCCGGGCGTGGGGGAGAGGTCGAGCACGAAGCGCTGGCCCGGCGCCAGCGTCACCCGCCCGGCGCCGAAGCGGCCGATCCGCAGCTTGGGCCCCTGCACATCGGCCAGCACGCCGATCGGCCGGCCGAGCTTGGCCTCCACCGACCGGATGGCAGCCAGCCGCGCCGCATGTTCCTCCGCCGTGCCGTGGCTGAGGTTGAGGCGAAAGACATCCGCCCCGGCGCGGAAGAGGCGTTCGATCATCTCGGGCGAGGAGCTGGCGGGCCCCAGGGTGGCGATGATCTTGGTCCGGCGGTGCCGGCGCAGCGCGATGCGGGGCATGGCGGGCCCTCGGCTCACTGCGGGGTCACGATCACGGCCCGCAGGTCGTTGACGTTGGTCAGGGTGGGGCCGGTGACGAGCAGGGTTCCGGCGGCGGCGAAGACGTCATGGCTGCGATGGGCCGCAAGCAGGGCGCGCGCATCTCCGCCCGCCCTGAGGAGCGTGTCGGGAAAGAGCAGCGCGCCGGCCGCCTCGCTGTTGCCGTCCCGCCCATCCGAATCGGCGCAGAAGGCGAAGATGCCCGGCGCCCCGTCCAGCGCGATGGCCATGCCGAGCAGGCATTCGAGATTGCGCCCCCCGCGGCCGGAGGCTTCGCGCGGCAGAGTGACCGTCGTCTCCCCGCCCGAGAGCAGCACGCATGGCTCCCCCCCGCGGAGAGCCAGCGCCCGATGCGCGAGCCAGGCGCCGAGGGCGGCCGCCTCCCCCTCCAGCGCATCGCCGAGGATGAGCGGGCGCAGACCATGGCGCCGCGCCTCCTCGGCCATCGCCTCCAGCGCCATCATGGGGGTGGCGATCAGGCGGAACTCCGCCCGCGCGAGGCGCGGATCGCCGGGTTTGGGAGTCTCGTCCTCCGCCCGGGCGAGATGGGCGGCCACCGCCGGCGGGAGCTCAAGCCCATAGCGTGCGACGATCTCCCGCGCCTCGGCGAAGGTGGTGGCATCGGCCACGGTGGGGCCGGAGGCGATGGTCGCCGGATCATCCCCCGGCACGTCGGAGATCGCGAGGGTAAGGACCCGCGCAGGATGGGCGGCCAGGGCCAGACGGCCTCCGGCGAAGGCCGAGAGATGCTTGCGCAGGCAGTTCATCGCCCCGATCGGTGCCCCGCAGCGCAGCAGTTCGCGGTTGACCGCAATCAGGTCTGCAAGGGTCAGGCCCGGCGCGGGCAGAGTGGTCAGCGCCGACCCGCCGCCCGAGATCAGTGCCAGCACCAGATCCTGCGGCGAGAGGCCGCGGACCAAGGCCAGCATCTCCGCCGCCGCCGCCGCGCCGGCTGCATCAGGCAGGGGGTGGCTTGCGAAGCGGAGCGCGATGCGCCGCCGCGGGGGCGGATCCGGCAGATCGGCGCCATAGGGTGCCACGACCAGGCCCGAAAGCTCGGCCCCCGCCCAGGCGCGCTCGACCGCCAGCGCCATCTTGGCCGCCGCCTTGCCGGCCCCGACGACGATGATTCGCCCGGGCGGCGGGGGCGGCAGGTGGCGGGGCAGGCAGAGCAGAGGATCGGCCGCGGCAAGCCCGGCCTGCCAGATCGAAAGCAGCGCCGCCCGCGCCCGCGCCTCGTCCCAGGATGCGGCCGCCGCCGCACCAGCGCCCGAAGCCGAGGTCGATCCCATGTGCCCTCCGTCTGTCTCCAGCGCGCACTTTAGCCGCGGCGGGGCTGCGGGCCAGACCGCCCCCGGCTTGATGAGCCAGCCCAGCCGACGCAGATAACAATGGGCTGGCGATGATGCGCCGGCGCCGCAGCCGAGGAATCCCGACCATGCCCGCACCGCAGCCTGAAGCCGACCTCAGCGGGGGTGTCGCCGCCGCCATCGATCCTGCCATCCGCGAACGGATCGAGGCTGCGGCCTTCCGCAAACTGGTCCAGCACCTGCGCGACCACCCCGAGGTGCAGAACATCGACCTGATGAACCTCGCCGGGTTCTGCCGCAACTGCCTCTCCCGCTGGTATCAGGAGGCGGCGGCCGATGCCGGCATCACCCTCGAGACCCAAGCGGTGCGCGAGGTGGTCTACGGCATGCCGTACAAGGAGTGGCAGGCGCGCTACCAGAAGGAGGCGAGCCCCGAACAGAAGGCAGCCTTCGCCGCGCGCAACCCGGGGCATTGACCGGGGGGAGGGCTTCGCTACACCCGCCGCCTTCGCGCAACTGGGGTTTCAGGCCATGGCCAAGGCGGCAGATCAGCAGGAGGAGGTCGGCGGCATCGCCGTCGAGCGGCTGCGCAGCATCGTCGAGCGGATCGAGCGGCTGGAGGAGGAACGACGCGCGCTCGCCTCTGACATCAAGGATATCTATGCCGAAGCAAAATCCGCCGGCTTCGACACCAAGGTGCTGCGCCAGGTGATCGCCCTGCGCCGCAAGGAACCGGCGGAGGTCCAGGAGCAGGAGACGCTGCTCGATCTCTATCGCCGGGCGCTTGGGATGTAGTTGACGCGGGCCGCGCCCGGGTGGAGCCTTCCGCCATGGACAGCGTGGCACATCCGATCGGCGGGCCTGCCGCCTGGCGCGGCCGCGAGCTGGAACGGCGCGGCTTCTGGCCCCGCCGCTTCACCGATTTCGAAATCTCCCTGCTGGAGGAGGCGCTGCGGCGCCTCTCCGCCGATCCGCCCGCGATCCGGCGGGAGGATTTCGCCATCCCGCTGCTCGAGCCGCTCTGGACCACCCTCTCGCGCGAGCTCGAGCAGGGGGCGGGGGTGGTGCGCCTGTCGGGCTTTCCGGTGGAACGGCATGATCTGCGCGCCATCAAGCGGCTGTTCTGGGCCATCTGCACGCAGCTCGGCACGCCGCTGCCGCAGAACACGACCGGCGAAATCCTGGCCGAGGTGAAGGACGAGCAGGGTGCGGCCATGGCCGAGGAAGGGGGCGTGCCGACCGCGCGCGCGCGCAGCCGCTCCAGCGGGCCGCTGCGGTGGCATACCGACAAGTGCGACCTGCTGGCGCTGATGTGCGTCTCCAACGGCATCGCGGGCGGGATTTCCCGCGTCGTCTCGACCGTGGCGATCCATGACGAGATCGCGCGCATCCGGCCGGACCTCCTCGCCGTGCTCTATCGCGATTTCTGGCGCCGCCGCCCGGCGGATGAGGAAGGCCCGCGCGCGCGGCCCGAGGATGCCGTCTTTCCCATGCCCATCTTCGCCCGCGGGCCGGATGGCAGCTTCACCAGCCAGTATTCCCGCACCTATGTCGAGATGGCGCAGGGCACGCCCGGCGTGCCGCCGCTGACCGCCGAGCAGATGGCAGCGCTCGACCTGCTGGCCGAGGTGGCGGACGCCCTCTGCATCGAGGCGCCCTTCACCCCCGGCGACATCCAGATCCTCAACCAGCATGTGACCTATCACGGCCGCACCGCCTATGCCGACGATGTGGCCCGGGGCGCGCGGCGCGTCCTACTGCGGATCTGGCTGGCCCCGCCCAATTCCCGCCCCCTGCCGCCCTCCCACGCCGCGCAATGGGGCAACACCGCCCCCGGCGCGCTGCGCGGGGGTGCCATGCCGGGCCTCAGCGCCTACGACATCTGAGCCGGGCCAGCCCAGGCAGGCGGGGAAGGGCAGAAGAGGAACGTGGCGGACCGAGGCAAGCCGGAAGCGGGCGGGCGGCAGCAGCCCGCGCGGCCCGGCGGGGGCCGGATCCCTTCCCGGCCTCTGTCCGCTGCAAGCCGGACCGGCTCGCGGCGGCACCGCCGGAGCCTAGCGAGGAGAGAGGGAGGATGGGCGCATCTCTGCTGGACATGCTGAAGGGCCGGCTCAGGCTGCCGGTCATCGCCTCGCCGTTGTTCATCATCTCGGTGCCCGACCTGGTGGTCGCGCAATGCACAAGCGGCATCATCGGCTCGATGCCCTCGCTCAATGCCCGCCCCGTGGAGCAGCTCGACGACTGGCTGGCCGAGATCAAGGAACGCCTGGCCGCGCATGATGCGCGCCATCCGGAACGCCCGGCGGCCCCCTTCGCGGTCAACCTGATCGTGCACCGCACCAACGATCGGCTGGAGGAGGACCTCAAGCTGATCGTCAAGCACAAGGTGCCGATCGTCATCTGCTCGCTCGGCGCGCGCACGGAGGTCTATGAGGCCATCCACTCCTACGGCGGATTTGGCATCCATGACGTGATCAACCAGGGCTTCGCGCGCAAGGCGGTGGAGAAGGGCGCCGATGGGCTGGTGCTGGTGGCGGCCGGGGCGGGCGGGCATGCCGGGGCGCTCAGCCCCTTCGCCTTCGTGCAGGAGACGCGCGCCTGGTATGACGGGCCGATCGTGCTGTCGGGCGCGATCGCCCACGGCCGCAGCATCCTGGCCGCCGAAGCGCTGGGGGCGGACCTTGCCTATATCGGCAGTGCCTTCATCGCGACCGAGGAGGCGCGCGCGGTCGAGGAATACAAGCGCATGGTCACCGCCTGCGGCGCCGAGGACATCGTCTATACGAACCTCATCACCGGGGTCTACGGCAACTACCTGCGGCCGAGCCTGGAGGCGGCGGGGATCGATGTGAACAACCTCGCCCAATACGACCCGAGCACGATGGATTTCGGCACCAACCGCAAGCGGCGCTGGAAGGATATCTGGGGCAGCGGGCAGGGGATTGGCGTGATCCGGGAGGTGCTGCCCGCCGCCGCGCTGATCGATCGTCTGGCCGCCGAATATGCGGCGGCGCGGGCACGGCTCGGGGCGCATTCGCCGCTGGTCGATCCGCGCTGGGGCCTGCCGCGGGCGGCCTGAGGGCCGGTTCCCGCCGGCGCCGCCGGCCCCTATAAGCGCGGGATGCGTTACGTCTCGACCCGCGGCCGGGCGCAGCCGCGCGACTTCGAGGGGGTGCTGCTCGCAGGCCTTGCCGAGGATGGCGGGCTCTTCGTGCCGGAATCCTGGCCCGTCCTCGATGCCGCCGCCTGGCGCGCCTTGCGCGGCCTGCCTTATGAGGAGCTGGCGGCGCGCCTGATCGCCCCCTTCGCCGAGGGCTGCCTGACCCTCGAGGAACTGCGCAGCCTCTGCCGCGATGCCTATCGCCGCTTCGACCATGCCGCGGTGGTGCCGCTCGTGCAGCTCGATGAGAGGCGCTTCGCCCTCGAACTCTTCCATGGCCCGACCCTGGCCTTCAAGGATCTGGCCCTGCAGCTGCTCGGGCGCCTGTTCGACCATGTGCTGGCCCGGCGCGGAGAGCGCATCACGATCATCGGTGCCACCTCGGGCGATACCGGCTCGGCCGCGATCGAGGCCTGCCGCGACCGTGCCGCGGTCGATATCGTCATCCTCCATCCGAAGGGGCGGACGAGCGCGGTGCAGCGGCGGCAGATGACCACCGTGCTGGCCGAGAATGTCGCCAATATCGCGCTCGAGGGCAGTTTCGACGACTGCCAGGATGCGGTGAAGGCGATGTTCGGCGATGCGGCCTTCCGCGAGGAGCTGCATCTTGCCGCTGTCAACTCGATCAACTGGGCCCGGATTGCCGCCCAGATCCCCTATTACGCGGCGGCCGCGCTTGCCCTCGGCGCGCCGGATCGGCCGGTGGCGGTGGCGGTGCCGACAGGCAATTTCGGCAATGTGCTGGCCGCCTATGGGGCCATGCGCATGGGCCTGCCGATCGCGCGCTTCATCGTCGCCACCAACCGCAACGACATCCTGGCCCGCTTCCTCGCGGCCAACGACATGAGCATCCGCCCGGTCGAGGCCTCGCTCTCGCCCTCGATGGACATCCAGGTCTCCTCGAACTTCGAGCGGCTGCTCTTCGAGCTGCTGGAGCGCGATGCCGAGGCCACCGCCGCCGTCATGACGGCCTTCCGCAGCAGCGGGCGGATGCCGGTGCCCGATTCGGCCTGGCGCAGGCTCCGTGACCGCTTCCTGGGCTTTTCCCTGGACGATGCCGGCACGCTGGAGGCCATGCGCCGCATCCGGCAGGAGAGCGGCTACCTCTCCGATCCGCACAGCGCGATCGGCATCGCCGCGGCGGCCGCGCTGGCCCCGCCCGAGCGCGCGATCCCTGTCGTGGCCGCAGCCACCGCCCATCCGGCCAAGTTCCCCGAGGCGGTGAAGGCCGCCCTGGGCGAGGTCCCGCGCCTGCCGCCACAGCTCGCCGATCTGTTCGACCGGGAGGAGCGCTGCAGCGTGCTGCCCAACGACCTGGCGGCCATCAAGGCCTTCGTCCGCGCCCATGCGCGGCGCCGCGCGGCATGATCGCCATCTGTGCCCATCGCGGCGGGGCGCTGCTGTGGCCCGAGAACTCGATGCGCGCCTTCCGCGAAGCCGCCCGCCTGCCGATCGAGGAGATCGAGTGCGACGTCCACCTCTCGGCCGACGGGGTGGCGGTCATCCACCACGATGCGACGCTTGATCGCATGACCGAAGCGACCGGGCCGATCGCCGAACGCAGCGCGGCCGAACTCGCCGCCATCCGCATCCGCGGCCTCGATGAGGGGATACCGCCGCTTGCGGATCTGCTCGCGCTGGTGGCGCAGACGGGCAAGCTGTTGCGGCTCGAGCTCAAGCCCGATCACCGCAACCGCTTCAACCCGGCGCTGGTCGCCGCGGTGATGTCCGATCTGGCGCGCATTCCGGCGCGGGTGCGGCTGATGTCCTTCATGCCGGCGGCGCTGATCGCCGCCCCCTGGCCCGAGAAGGACTGGCTGATCAGCCCCGCCGTGATGGGCTGGCATTCGGCGGAATCGCTCAATGCCGGGGCGGCGGCGCTCGGCTGCAGCGGGATCGGCTTCGGTTATGAGCCGGAATATCTGCCCCGGGTGCTGGACCGGATCACGGGCGTGACCAATATCTGGCGCGCCGACGAGGAGGAGGCGCTGCGCGCGGCCTTCGCCCTCGCACCATCCTCCATCACCACCGACGATCCCCTGCTTGCGCTCAGACTACGCGAGGAGCTCTCCGCCCCCCATGCCTGACGATGCCATCCGCATCACCCGCCTTCCCTCGGGCCTGACCGTCGTGACCGAGACCATGCCGCGGGTGGAGACGGTCGCGATCGGCGCCTATGTCGGCGCCGGCACGCGGCATGAGAGCGCCGAGGAGAACGGCATCTCCCACTTCCTCGAGCATATGGCCTTCAAGGGCACCGAAAGCCGGGATGCCGCCGCCATCGCGCGCGAGATCGAGGCGGTGGGCGGGCAGATGAACGCCTATACCGCGCGCGAGAACACCGCCTACTACTGCAAGGTGCTGCGCGAGGATGCGGCGCTCGCCGCCGAGGTGATCGGCGACATCCTCTGCCACTCCACCCTGGTGCCGGAGGAGCTCGAGCGCGAACGCGGCGTGATCCTGCAAGAGATCGGCCAGGCCAACGACACGCCCGATGACATCATCTTCGACCATTTCCAGGCGACCGCCTATGCCGACCAGCCGATGGGGCGGCCCACCTTGGGCACCGAGCGGGTGATCCGGGCGCTCACGCGCGAATCCCTGATCGGCTACATGCGCCGGCACTACGGCCCTGCCAACATGGTGCTGGCCGCCGCCGGAGCCATCGCGCATGAGGATGCGGTCGCCCTGGCCGAGCGCCACTTCCGCGACCTGCCGGCGGCGGCCCCCGATCCGGCGCTGCCCGCCCTCTATTCCGGCGGCGAATACCGGGAAGAGCGCGACCTCGACCAGGTGCATTTGGTGCTCGGGTTCGAGGCGCTGCCCTACCGCGATCCGCAGAGCCATGCGCTGCTGCTGCTCTCCACCATCCTCGGCGGGGGCATGTCCTCGCGGCTGTTCCAGGAGATCAGGGAGAGGCGCGGCCTCGTCTACTCGATCTACAGCTTCACCCACCCCTTCACCGATTCGGGCCTGCTCGGGATTTACGCCGGCACCGGAGAGGCGGAGGCCGCGGAGCTCGTGCCCGCCCTGCTCGAGGAGCTGCGCCGGATCCGCCACGACGTGAGCGAGGAGGAACTCGCCCGGGCCAAGGCGCAGCTGCGCGCCTCGCTGCTCATGTCCCTCGAATCAACCTCGGCCCGCTGCGAACAGCTGGCCCGGCAGTGGCAGGTGCATGGCCGGGTGATCCCGATCGAGGAGACCAAGGCCAAGATCGCTGCGGTCACGGTTGCGGAGGTGCAGGCCCTGGCGCAGCGGATCTTCACCAGCCGGCCCACGCTTGCCGTCCTCGGCCCCGCCCGGCACGTCCCGCCGCTCGCCGAAATCAGCGAGCGGCTGGCCGCATGAACCCGCTCGAGCGCCTCTCGGCCCTGGTCGAGGCCGCGCGGCGGGCCGGGGCCGATCAGGCCGACGCCCTGCTGGTCGAGAGCATGAGCCTCTCGGCGCAGCGGCGGCTGGGCCGGCTGGAACAGCTCGAAAGGGCGGAGGGGCTCGATCTCGGCCTGCGCGTCTTTGTCGGGCAGCGGGTGGCGGTGGTCTCGTCAACCCGGGCGGATCCGGCGGGCTTCGCGGCCCTGGCCGAGCGGGCGGTGGCCATGGCCCGCGTGGTGCCGGAGGATCCCTTCGCCGCCATCCCCGACCCCGAGCCGGTGCCCGATGCGGCCCCGCTCGAGCTCGAGGATCCGACCGAACCGGCCGCCGATGCGCTGATCGCGCGCGCCGCGGCGGCAGAGGAGGCGGCGCTTGCGGTCCGCGGCGTCACCAACAGCGAGGGGGCAGAGGCAGGCTGGAGCCGCACGCGGGTGGCGCTCGTCACCTCGCGCGGTTTCGCCGGCTGCTGGAGCCGGAGCAGCCACAGCGTCTCGGTCACCGTGCTGGCCGGGCAGGGCAGCGCGATGGAGCGCGACTATGACTATGCGGTCGCGGTGCATCTGGCCGATCTCGAGGACCCGGCCGCCATCGGCCGCCGCGCCGGGGAGGCGGCGGTCGCACGGCTCCATCCCCGCCGCCCGGCCACGGCGCGCTTGCCGGTTGTCTATCACCCCCGCGTGGCGGGCAGCCTCCTGGCGCATCTGGCGGCGGCGGCGAACGGGGCGGCGGTGGCGCGCGGGACCTCCTTCCTCAAGGACAGCCTGGGCCGGCAGGTGTTGGCGCCGGGCCTTGCCGTCTTCGATGATGCGACGCGGCGGCGAGGTCTGCGCTCGCGCCCCTTCGATGGGGAGGGGACGCCCTCGCGGCCGCTCACCCTCGTTGAGGACGGGGTGCTCCGGTCCTGGCTGCTCGATGGGCGCAGCGCGCGACAGCTCGGTCTCTCCTCCACCGGTCATGCGGGGCGCGGCACCGGCGGCCCGCCCGGCCCGACCAGCACCAATCTTTGGCTGGCGCCCGGCCGCCTCTCGCCCGAGGCGCTGATCGCCGACATCCGCGAGGGGCTCTATGTCACTGAACTGATCGGGATGGGCGTCAACCCGGTCACCGGCGATTACAGCCGCGGGGCGGCCGGCTTCATGATTCGCGGCGGCGCGCTGGCTGAGCCGGTCAATGAGATCACCATCGCCGGGCGGCTTCAGGAGATGTTCCTGCACATGACCCCAGCCGATGACCTGGTCTTCCGCCGCGGCATCGACGCCCCGACGATCCGCATCGAGGGCATGGTGATGGCCGGGGCCTGATGGCGGCTGCGGCGCAGCAGCCGGAGCCGCCGCAGGCCGCGACCGCTCTCCGCCACCCAGGCGGTAGGCTTGCCGAGCCTCCGCAGCCCAAGGGAGGTGCGATCCGACAAGGGGCGGCGAGGTGAATCTCGGGCGGAGGGCGGCGAGGCGGCGTTCGAACGAGGGGTGGCGAGGCGATGGTCGGAGCGGCGGGATTTGAACCCACGACCCCCAGTCCCCCAGACTGATGCGCTACCAGGCTGCGCTACGCTCCGGCCCCGCTCAGCCTTGCCTAGAAGAGCGGCGGCGCACTGTCCAGACCCCGCAGCGGAGCCGCCGGCATGCGGAAGGCAGGGGCCGAGATCCCGCCCGGCCGGCAGCACGCGAGGGGCAGCAGCGGAAGGACGCGGCGGCCCTCGGCTCGGATCAGCGCCGCAGCCCCAGCCGGGCGCGCAGCGGGATCGCGACCAGCGCCAGCGCAGCCAGACCGAGAAGCGCGGCCAGAATGGGCGGCGAGAGGAGCCGGGCGGGATCCAGCGGCTCGCCAGCCGCCAGCAGCTCCTCGAGCCCCGCCCCGGCCAGGCTGAAGACGGCCGTGGCCGGCAGGATGCCGACCGCGGTGGTCACGACATAGGTGGCAAGCCTGACCCCGACGATGGCCGCGACCAGGTTGACCAGGAAGAAGGGAAAGACCGGTGCGAGGCGCAGGGCGAGCAGATAGGAAGCCGCATTCCGCCGCAGCGCAATCGCCAGCGCTTGCGCGCCGGGACCCAGCCGGTCCAGCGAGTGTTCGCCCAGGATCGCCCGCGCCAGGAGATAGAGCAGTGTCGCCCCCGCCGTCGCCCCGGCCACGGTGAGCAGGGTTCCCCACAGCGCGCCGAAGAGAAACCCCCCGGCCAGCGTCAGGAAGACCGCCCCGGGGATGGAGAGAGCAACCACCGCGACATAGCCCGCCACATAGAGCAGCGCGGCAGCGCCCCAGTGCCGGGAGACGAGATCGGCGAGCATCGCCCGATGGCGGGCGAGGCCTGAGGCCGAGAGCAGATCGGCCACGCCCAGTCCATGGGCCAGCGCGATCAGCCCGACCAGGCCGATCAGCAGCCAGGCTCGGGGCTGCCAGAGCCAAGGCCGGCGGGTCATGCGGGCGGTGGGGAGGGGTATGACCGCCGCCTCGCCCGTGGCAAGGGCGCGGCGCCGCAGCCCGGCGGGCCGCGCCGGCCGGCCGGCGTCATGGCAGCAGCCTCTGGATCAGGCCGACCAGCCGGCGCGTCCCGGCCCCGAAGAGGAGGGGGGCAAGATGGGTCGCGGCGGCGCGCTTGCCGATCTCGGCCATGGTCGGATAGGGCGCGAGCCAAGCGGCCAGGCGACGGGCCGGCAGGCGTTCGCGGATGGCGAGGCAGAAGAGGCCGATCATCTCTCCGGCATGGGGGGCGATCAGGGTCGCCCCCAGGATCCGACCACCTGGCCCTAGGACCAGCTTGGCCATGCCCTCGGTGCAGCGTTCGGCCTGGGCGCGGTCGTTGGCCGCCAGCGCGGCAGTCGCCACCTGCACGCGCCAGCCGGCAGCACGGGCTGCCGCTTCGGTCAGGCCGGCATGCGCCACCTCGGGGGCGGTGAAGGTCACCCAGGGCAGGGCGGAGAGATCAAGCCGCGCCGGCAGGCCGAACAGGGCGCGGCGCAGCACCACCCCGGCCTGTTCGGCGGCGACATGGGTGAAGGCCGGGCCGCCGGTGACATCGCCGACGGCGAAGACCCGGCGGTTGGAGGTGCGCATGCCGCCATCCACCACAATGCCGCGCGGTGTCGTGGCGATGCCCGCGGCATCGAGCCCAAGCCCCGCGATATTGGGGCGCCGCCCGGTGGCGAGCAGAAGATGCGAGGCCGCGATGTGCTGCCCATCGGCCAGGCGGAGCCGCACGCCGCCGCCATCCCCCGGCGCCACCGCTTGGGGCTCGGCCCCCTCCATCACCCGCACCCCCTCGCGCATCAGCACCTGGCGCAGTAGCGCCCCCGCCTCCGGCTCATCGCGCGGCAGGATGCGGCGGCGCGCAAGCAGCGTCACCTCCGCCCCTAGCCGGCGGAAGGCCTGGGCCATCTCCACCCCCATCGGACCGCCGCCGAGCACCAGGAGATGGGCAGGCCTCTCCGGCAGGTCGAAGAGCGTCTCATTGGTCAGGAAGGGCACGGTCTCGAGGCCCGGCAGAGCGGGCAGGGCAGGCGAGGAGCCGGTCGCGATCACGAAGCGCCGGGCGCGGATGACGAGGCCGGCCGCCTCCACCCGGTCGGGGGCGATGAAGCGCGCCGTGCCGGAGAGCACCGTCACACCGAGCCCGGTGAAGCGTTCGGCGCTGTCATGGGGGGCGATGGCGGCGATGACGCCCTGAAGATGCCGCCTGAGCGCCGGCCAGTCGATGACGGGTTCGGCCGGGGCGATGCCGAAGCGCCCCGCCGCGCGCTGGGCCGCGGCGGCATGGGCGGCGGCGAGCAGCGCCTTGGAGGGGATGCAGCCGCTGTGCAGGCATTCCCCGCCCATGCGCCCGCGCTCGATCAGCACGACTGCGGCTCCCATCTGCGCCGCGCCCGCCGCCACCGACAGGCCGCCGGCCCCGGCGCCGATGACGCAGAGATCGGCCCACAGCATGCCCTGGCGCAGCACGGGACGGCGGGGAGGGGGCGGCACGGGGCGGATATGGCGGATCCAGAGGTGGCTGCGGAAGAGCCCGCAGCCTGCTATACCGGCCGCGCGCGCCGGGTTAGCACAGCGGTAGTGCAGCGGTTTTGTAAACCGAAGGCCGGGGGTTCGAATCCCTCACCCGGCACCATCCAGGCGCCGCGCCGCGGGCGTGGCGGAATTGGCAGACGCAAGGCACTTAAAATGCCTCGGCCCCACGGCCATGCGGGTTCGAGCCCCGCCGCCCGCAGGGCTGGTGCCGGCTGTGCCCCCAAACCCGGGACTTTTGCCGCCCAAGCTGCAGACCGCAGGCCACCACCGGCCGCGCCGGCCTGCAGGCGCCGGGCATTCCCGACAGGCCGGCCGGGGAGTGAGCGGCGCAGCGGGGGGGGCGGCCGAGAGCGGGAGCCGAGCCTTCAGCCCCAGCGTGCCGCGTGGTTGAGCGGCCCGTGCCCGGCGCCGAGCCCGGGGGCGGTCGCCATCGCCGCGCGGACGTAATCGCGCGCGCGCGCCACCGCATCCGGCAGCGCCATCCCCTGCGCCAGGCCGGCGGCAATCGCGCTGGCCAGGGTGCAGCCGGTCCCGTGGGTGTGGCGGGTTTTAAGGCGCGGCGCCTCGAAGCGCGTCGTCCCCTCGGGGGTGACGAGCAGATCGACCACGACATCACCGGGCAGATGACCGCCCTTCATCAGCACCGCCGGCACCCCGAGGGTCAGCATCGCCTCGGCCGCGGCCTCCATCTCCTCGGGGGAGCGGATCTCCCGCCCCGAGAGCACCTCGGCCTCCGGCAGGTTGGGGGTGATGACGGCAGACAGCGGCAGCAGCACGCGTTTGAGCGCCTCGACCGCGCGCTCTTCCAGAAGCCTCTGCCCGCCCTTGGCCACCATCACCGGATCGGCCACCAGCGGGATGCCGGCGGCGGCGCGCGAGATCTCCTCGGCCACCGCTTCGATCACCGGAATGTCGGCCAGCATGCCGGTCTTCAGCGCATCGGCCCCGATGTCGGAGAGAACGACCTCCATCTGCTGGCGGATGAAGGGGACGGGCACCGGCAGGATGCCGTGCACGCCCAGCGTGTTCTGGGCGGTCAGCGCGGTGATGGCGGTGGCCGCGAAGGCACCCATGGCGGTCACCGCCTTGATATCGGCCTGAATGCCGGCCCCTCCGCCCGAATCGCTGCCGGCGATGATCAGCACCCGCCCCTTCATGCCGCGGCCCTCCGGATCACGCCCACCACCCGCTCCAGCGTGGCCGCGAGCAGCGCCTCATCCTCGGCCTCGGCCATGATGCGGATCACCGGCTCGGTGCCGCTTTCGCGGATCAGCAGGCGCCCGCGCCCGGCCAGGCGCTCCTCCTCGGCGCGGATCGCCTCCTGCACCGCCGGGCTGCGGATCGGGGAGTGGCCGCCATGGCGCACATTGACGAGCCGCTGCGGCAGCGGGGTGAAGCGGCGCACCGCCTCGCTCGCCGGGCGGCGCTCCTCCGCCAGCAGCGCGAGCACCTGCAGCGCGGCCACCAGCCCATCCCCGGTGGTGCCGAAATCGCTCATGATCATATGGCCCGACTGCTCGCCGCCCAGGTTGCAGCCGGTCTCGCGCATGCGTTCGGCGACGTAGCGGTCCCCGACCGCGGTGCGGTGCAGGGCCAGGCCGCGGGCGGCCAGATGGCGCTCGAGCCCCATGTTGGACATCACGGTGGCCACCACCGCCCCGCCCTTGAGCCGCCCTTCCGCCTGCCAGCGTTCGGCGATGACGGCGAGGATCTGATCGCCGTCCAGGATCTCGCCCCGCTCATCCACCAGCACCAGGCGATCGGCATCGCCATCCAGCGCGATGCCGAGGTCGGCCCGGCGCTCGCGCACGAGTTCGGCCAGCGGGCCAGGATCGGTGCTGCCGCAGCCGCGGTTGATGTTGAAGCCGTCCGGCGAGACGCCGATCGGCACCACCTCCGCCCCCAGTTCGAAGAGCACGGTGGGCGCGACCTTGTAGGCCGCGCCATGCGCGCAATCGACGACGACGCGCAGCCCCTCGAGGCTGCAGTCGCGCGGCAGGGTGCGCTTGACCGCCTCGATATAGCGGCCCGGCGCATCCTCAAGCCGCGAGGCCCGGCCGAGCCGCGCCGGCGGCGCCCCGCCCGAGAGGTCGCCCTCCATCAGCGCCTCGATCGCTGCCTCATCGGCATCCGAGAGCTTGTAGCCGTCGGGGTCGAAGAGCTTGATGCCGTTGTCCTCGTAGGGGTTATGGCTTGCGCTGATCATCACGCCGAGATCGGCGCGCATCGACCGCGTCAGCAGCGCAATCGCCGGGGTGGGCATGGGGCCCACCAGCATCACGTCCATCCCGGCCGAGATGAAGCCGGCGGTGAGCGCCCCTTCCAGCATGTAGCAGGAGAGGCGCGTGTCCTTGCCGATGATGACGCGATGGCGGTGGTTGCCGCGGTTGAAGAAGCGCCCCGCGGCCTGCCCCAGGCGCAGGGCGGTCGCGGCGTCCATCGGCGGGGTGTTGGCGGTGCCACGGATACCGTCGGTGCCGAAATATTTGCGGGCCGTCATGCCGGCTTCTCTACGCCGGCCGGATGCGTGCCGGAAGCGCGGATCGCCGCCCAGATCGCCAGTGCCTGGCGGGTTTCGGCCACATCATGCACCCGCAGCCAGGAGACGCCGGCCGCCGCCCCGGCCAGGGCCGCGGCGATGCTGCCGGGCAGGCGCCGGGTCGGGTCGGGCTCGCCCGCGATGCGGCCGATGAAGCTCTTGCGCGAGGCACCGAGCATCACCGCATAGCCATGCGCGGTGAGATCGGGCAGCGCGGCGAGCAGGGCAAGGTTGTGCGCATCGGTCTTGCCGAAGCCGATGCCGGGATCGAGGCAGATGCATTCCGCCGGCAGGCCGGCCGCCCGCAGCAGGGCGGCACGTTCGAGCAGATGCCCGGTCACCTCGGCCACCACATCGCCATAGGCCGGCGCATCCTGCATGCGCGCGGGATCGGTGCCCAGCATATGCATCAGGATCACCGGGCAGCGCGCCGCGACGACCACCGAGATCGCCTCGGGATCGTAGCGCAGCGCCGTGACGTCGTTGATCACCCGTGCCCCGGCGGCCAGGGCAGCGCGCATGGTCGCGGCATGCCGGGTATCGACGCTGATCACCGCCTCTCTCGCCAGGGCGCGCACGACGGGAAGGATGCGCGCCATCTCCTCCTCGGGGCTCACGGGGGTCGCGCCGGGGCGGGTCGATTCGCCGCCGATGTCGAGCATCTCCGCCCCGGCGGCGAGCAGGGCCCGGCCGCGGGCGATCGCGGCGGCAGGATCGGTCAGCCCATCGCCCGAGAAGCTGTCCGGCGTGACGTTGAGGATGCCCATCAGCCGCGGCGGCGAGCGATGGGCAAAGCCCGCAAAGGGCGGCGGGACGGCCTGTGCCGGCGCCGCCCCTGTCCCGGCTGCCATCCTCCTCAGGCGGTGGGCTGCGGCGCCAGCCCGCCCGTATCAGGCCGCGGACGGCGGCCGGAGGCCGGCACCGACCCCCGCCCTGCGGGGGCCAGATCCTCGGGCCGGGTGCGCACCACCGGCTCCCCGCGCAGCACGGCGCGGATCTCATCGCCGGTCAGGGTCTCATATTCGAGCAGGGCCTTGGCGAGCCGGTCGAGCTGGTCGCGGTTCTCGGTCAGGATCCGCTTGGCGCGGTTGTAGGCCTCATCGATGATGGCGCGGATCTCGGCATCGATCAGCTGGGCCGTGGCCTCGCTGACGTTCTTGGTCTGGGTGATGGAATGGCCGAGGAAGACCTCCTGGCTATTCTCCCCATAGGCGACCATGCCGAGCTTCTCGCTCATGCCCCATTCGGTGACCATCATGCGGGCCATGTTGGTGGCGGTCTTGATGTCGCCGGCAGCGCCGTTGGAGACGCGGTCGGGGCCGAAGACGATCTCCTCCGCCGCCCGGCCGCCCATCGCCATCGCGAGTTCGGCCTTCATCTTGGACTTGTGCTTGGAATAGCGATCCCCGGGCGGGAGGGACATGACCAGGCCGAGCGCGCGGCCGCGCGGGATGATGGTGGCCTTGTGCACGGGGTCGCATTCGGGCTCATGCATCGCCACCAGCGCATGGCCGGCCTCGTGATAGGCGGTCATGCGCTTCTCCTCCTCGCTCATCACGAGGCTGCGGCGTTCGACGCCCATCATGACCTTGTCCTTGGCCGCCTCGAACTCGGCCATGCCGACGGTGCGCCGGCCGGTGCGGGCGGCAAGCAGCGCGGCCTCATTGACCAGGTTGGCCAGATCGGCGCCCGAGAAGCCCGGGGTGCCGCGCGCCAGCACCTTCGGGTCGACGTCGGAGGCGAGCGGCACCTTGCGCATATGCACGCGCAGGATCTTCTCGCGCCCGTTCACATCCGGGTTGGGCACCACCACCTGCCGGTCGAAGCGGCCGGGGCGCAGCAGGGCCGGATCGAGCACATCGGGGCGGTTGGTCGCGGCGATGATGATCACGCCCTCGTTGGACTCGAAGCCGTCCATCTCGACCAGGAGCTGGTTGAGCGTCTGCTCTCGCTCGTCATTGCCCCCGCCCAGCCCCGCGCCGCGGTGCCGGCCGACCGCGTCGATCTCGTCGATGAAGATGATGCAGGGCGCATTCTTCTTGCCCTGTTCGAACATATCGCGCACGCGCGAGGCACCGACGCCCACGAACATCTCCACGAAGTCGGAGCCGGAGATGGTGAAGAAGGGCACATTGGCCTCCCCGGCGATGGCGCGCGCGAGCAGGGTCTTGCCCGTGCCCGGCGGGCCGACCAGCAGCACGCCCTTCGGGATCTTGCCGCCCAGGCGCTGGAACTTCTGCGGATCGCGCAGGAAGTCCACGATCTCCTCGAGTTCGGCCTTCGCCTCGTCGATGCCGGCGACGTCATCGAAGGTCACCCGCCCCTGCTTTTCGGTAAGCAGCCGGGCCTTGGACTTGCCAAAACCCATGGCGCGCCCGCCGCCGCCCTGCATCTGCCGCATGAAGAAGATCCAGACCCCGATGAGCAGCAGCATCGGGAACCAGGAGATCAGGATCTGCAGCAGCGGGTTGGCCTCGGTCTCCGCCGGGCGGGCGACGACGCGCACCCCGCGTTCGGTCAGGCGCTGCACGAGCGTCTGGTCATTGGGCGGCGCATAGGTCGAGAAGCCGCGCCCGTCGGTCAGCGTGCCGTTGATGTTGGGGCCCTGGATCACGACCTCGCGCACCTGGCCGTTCTGCACCTCGTTGAGGAAATCGCTGTAGGCGATCTGCAGCGCGGCGCGGCCATGCGGGCCGGCACTGGGCTGGAAGAGGTTGAACAGCGCCACCAGCAGCAGCGCGACGATGACCCAAAGGGCGAGGTTGCGGCCGAAATTGCTCAAGGCTGGACATCCTTCTCCGGCGGGGTGCCGGTATCACCCCTAACATAGGGCGGATCGGCATCGGGGGAATGCCCCGTTCGCGGCAGCGGCACGAATCCGGGCGCAATCGGCCCGCCCGCCGGCTGCCAGAGCAGATCCGGCACCGGCGGGCCGAGGCCGAGATGCGGCACCGCGAGCCTCCGCCCGCCGCGCCAGAGGGCCGGCAGGCCGGCGGCGAGTGCGGCGGGGATGCCGCGTGGGCGGGGCAGGCCTGGCCCGGCCGCCCCAACCAGGCAGCCCGCCCAGCCGGAGCCGAGGACGAATCGCCCGTCCCAGACCGCTCCGGCCTCGGCCGGGACCGGTGGCGCGCAGGCCGTCGGTTCGCGGAGCAGCCAGCCGTCGGGCCGCCACCACGCCCCGCCCAGCGTGCCCTGACCGGCCTCGAGCAGGCGCGCCGTGGCCTCGGTCGCGGGGGCATGCGGGCTGCCGCCTACGGCCCGGATCAATCGGCCAAGCAGCAGGACGGCCAGCCGATCGCGGCCGAGCGCGGCCCGGTCGATGCGCACCGCCCCGCCGGGATGGATCCGCGCGCAGGCGGCGAGCCGGGCAGCAAGGGCCACCTCGGTCTCCGCACGGCGGCGGCCCAGCGCGGCCGCGGCATCGGTGAGCGCGGCGATGCGCGGGCCCTCTCCGCCCGGATCGCCGAGCGCGCTCCTCAGCCGCGCGCGCCGGAAGCGCGGATCGCGGTTGGCGGGATCGGCCAGCGGGATCACTCCGGCCGCGGCGCAGAGGGCGGCCAGAACCGCCGGGGCGACATCGAGCAGCGGGCGGATCAACAGCGCCTGCGGCGCAGCGCGCAGGAAGGGCATGCCGGCAAGGCCAAGCGGGCCGCTGCCGGTCTCGGCGCGCATCAGCAGCGTCTCGGCCTGGTCGGCGCGCTGGTGGCCCAGCAGCAGCCAGGGAGCGCCAGCCTCGGCGCAGGCGGCAAGCAGGGCGGCATGGCGGGCCTCGCGCGCGCGTTCCTGCAGCGCCGCCCCAGGCGGGATGGCCAAGCGCAGCAGCCGCACCTCCATCCCGCGGGCGGAGAGCAGCCGCGCCACCCCCTCCGCCTCCGCCCCGCTGCCGGGCCGCAGGCCGTGATCGGCGATCAGCGCGACCAGCGCCACGCCCCTGGCGGCCGCCCAAGCCTCGGCGAGCAGGGCCAGGGCGAGCGAATCCGGCCCGCCGGAGACGCCGAGCGCCACCCGCCGCGGCGGCGGCCCCAGGCCGTCAAGGCGCGCGGCGAAGGCCTCGGGCGTCATTCCTCCGGCCGATACTCCCCCAGGGCGGGAGCGGGGGCGGTGATGGGCGGCCGTTCCCCGTCGAAGGAGATCGGCAGGCCGAGCAGCCGGTAATCCGCCCCCGGCACCGGCTGGAGCTGGCCCATGGCATGGAACTGGGCATCCTCGGCCAGTTCCTGGATGCTGTGGATCGGCGCGCAGGGAATGCCGGCAGCCTCCAGCGCGGCCAGCCATTCGGCGCGGGGCCGGGCGGCGATGTGCCGCGCGATCTGGGGCAGCAGCTCCTCGCGATGCGCGAGCCGGGCGCGGTTGGTGGCAAAGCGCGGGTCATCGGCCCAGCTGGCTTCACCGAGCAGGGTGGCCAAGGCGCGGAACAGGCGATCATTGCCGCAGCAGATCAGGATCGGCCCGTCGGCGGCGTCGAAGGCCTGGTAGGGCACGAAATCGGGATGGCCGGAGGCGTGGCGCACCGGCACCTCTCCGCGGTTGATCCAGCCGAGCAGCTTGGGGCCGGCCCAGGTGGTCGCGGTCTCGAAGAGGGAGGTGTTGACCAGCATGCCCCGCCCCGTCCGCTGCCTCTCCAGCAGAGCGGCCAGCGCCCCGATCACGGTCCACATGCCGGTGCCCTGATCGACCACCGAGGCACCCATGCGCACCGGCGGCCCGGCGGGATCGCCGGTGATCGAGGACAACCCGCAATAGGCCTGCAGCAGCGGCTCATAGCCCGGCCGGGTGGAGAGAGGGCCGCGGTGCCCGAAGGCCCCCATCGCGCAGTAGATCAGCCGCGGGTGGCGGGCCATCACCGCCTCGGGCCCGAGGCCCAGCGCCTCCGCCGCGCCGGGGCGCAGATTGTGGAGGAGGATGTCGGCATCCTCGAGCTCCCGATGCAGGGCGGCGATCCCCTCGGGGGTCTTGAGATCCAGCACGAGCGAGCGCTTGCCGCGGTTGAAATCCTTGAAGATCAGGGCGTCGCCATCGCGGAAGGCGGGGCCCATGCGGCGCGCGTCATC
>JANWYF010000017.1 GCA_025057055.1 Rhodovarius sp.
GTGCCGCTGATCGCGGCCGGGCATCTGACCGCTGCGGCCTGCTTGGGCGGCCTCCTGCTGGCCGCCCCCTTCCCTTCCCCGCTGCTCGATGGGCTGCTGCTCGCGGGCTTCGGGATCGCGATCTCCTGCCAGGTGGTGATGTTCGCCCTGGTGCGTTCGCGCGTGGCGCCCGAGTTCACGGGCCGTGCCCTCTCCGCCCAGAACATGTTCTTCTTCGGCGGTGCGGCACTCTGGCAGGCGGCCTCGGGCCTGTGGGCGGCCTGGGGCGGTCCGGGCGGGGCCATCGCGGGCTATGCCGCGCTGCTCCTGCTCGCCACCCTGGCCTTCTTGCGCCTCGAACGCCGCGTGGCGGGGGCCGCGCCGGGTTGACGCGCAATCGTCATGCGACCGTCATGGACGGGGCAGGCCGGTCGTGGCAGCCCTGCGGCCATGCAGCACCCGGATACCATCGGCAAGCACCTGGGCCCTGAGCCCTTCATCCACCCGACCGCACGCGTGCGCGACTGCCGCCTCGGCGCCTATACGGAGGTGGGCGAGCGCACCCGCCTCGCCGAGACGGAGATGGGGGATTACTCCTATGTCGTGAACGACAGCGACATCATGGGGGCGCGCATCGGCAAGTTCTGCTCCATCGCCTCCCATGTCCGGATCAACCCCGGCAACCACCCCCTGCAGCGCGTCGCCCTCAGCCATTTCACCTATCGCAGCAGCGCCTATGGCCTGGGCGATGACGAGGCCGAGTTCTTCGCCTGGCGCCGGTCCTTTCCGGTCGAGATCGGCCATGACGTCTGGATCGGCCACGGCGCCATCATCCTTCCCGGGCGGCGGATCGGCACCGGGGCGGCGATCGGTGCCGGTGCGGTGGTCACGCGCGATGTCCCGGACTATGCCGTGGTGGCGGGCAACCCGGCCCGCATCCTGCGCTTTCGCTTTCCAGAAGCGGTGCGCGCCGCACTCTCCCGCATCGCCTGGTGGGACTGGCCGCATGAGCGGCTGCGCGAGGCGCTGCCCGATTTCCGCCGCCTCTCGGCCGAGGAGTTCTGCGCCCGCTACGACCCCGGTGCCTGACCGCAGCGGGGCGGCGCAGGTGCGGTGGGGCACCGGCAGGGGTGGCGCTCGCCCCTCGGCGCGGCGGGGCGGCTGGTCTATAGCGGTCGCAGCACCCCGGGGCCCTTTCCATGTCGATCCACGTCGCGCTGCGCCACGTCACCTCCTACCGCTATGACCGGCCGGTCTCGCTCGGCCCCCAGGTGATCCGGCTGCGGCCGGCACCGCATGCGCGCACGCCGATCCTTGCCTATTCGCTCAAGGTTTCGCCGAGCAGGCACTTCCTCAACTGGCAGCAGGACCCGCAGGGCAATTTCCAGGCCCGCGTCGTCTTCCCCGAGAAGGTCACCCATTTCGAGGTCACGGTCGATCTGCTCGCCGATATGGCGACGCAGAACCCGTTCGACTTCTTCCTCGAGCCCCAGGCGGAACACTGGCCCTTCGAGTACGACCACATCCTCGATGAGGAGCTCGCCCCATTCCGCAAGCTGCTGGAAGGTGGGCCGCGCTTTGCCGCCCTGCTCGCCGAGATCCCGCGCGAACGCCGGCCGACGGTCGAGATGCTGGTCTCGCTCAACCGGATGGTCCAGTCGCGCATCGCCTATATCGTGCGGATGGAACCCGGCGTCTGGTCACCGGAGGAGACGCTGGCCCAGGGCAAGGGGTCATGCCGGGATTCGGCCTGGTTGATGGTGCAGCTGCTGCGCCATCTCGGCTATGCGGCGCGCTTCGTCTCGGGCTATCTGATCCAGCTGGTGGCCGACCAGAAGCCGCTGAGCGGGCCGGAGGGCCCGGCGGCCGACTTCACCGACCTCCATGCCTGGGCCGAGGTCTATCTGCCCGGCGCCGGCTGGATCGGGCTCGACGCCACCTCCGGCCTGCTGGCGGCCGAGGGGCATATCCCGCTCGCTGCCACCCCCGAGCCGCAATCCGCCGCCCCGATCAGCGGCCTGGTCGAGAAGTCGGAGGTCGATTTCCGCTTCGACATGCAGGTCACCCGCATCCGGGAGACGCCCCGGGTGACCAAGCCCTATTCGCCCGGACAATGGCAGGCGATCGAGGCGCTGGGCCGGCAGGTGGATCGCGCGTTGGCGGCAGGCGATGTCCGCCTGACCATGGGCGGGGAGCCGACCTTCGTCGCCGAGGGCGACCGCGACGCGCCGGAGTGGAACACCGCAGCACTCGGCCCGACCAAGCGGATCTTCGCCGGGCGGCTGTTGCGGCGGCTGCAGCCGCTATGGGCGCCGGGTGGCGTGTTCCAGTACGCGATGGGCAAGCAATACCCGGGCGAACCGCTGCCGCGCTTTGCGCTCTATTGCCATTGGCGCTCCGATGGCGTGCCGGTCTGGCAGGACCTCTCGCTGCTCGCCTCCGATGATGACCGCGACGAGGCGACCTATGCCGACGCGGCGCGCTTCGCCGCTGCCTTGGCCGAGCGCCTGCAGGTCGATCCCGGCCTGGTGCGGCCGGGCTATGAGGACATCCACTATTATCTCTGGCGGGAGAGCCGGCTGCCCGCCAATGTCGTGGCGGAGGAGAACCGCCTCGCCGATCCGCTGGAGCGCGCGCGCATGGCGCGCCTCTTCCGCGGCGGGCTGGCCAACCCGACAGGCTCCGTGCTGCCGCTGCGCCGGGTGGTCAAGGGTGGGGAGCGGCGCTGGCAGTCCGGCCGCTGGTTCTTCCGCGACGATGTGCTGTTCCTGCTGCCGGGCGATTCGCCGATGGGGCTGCGCCTGCCGCTGGCAAGCCTGCCCTGGATCGATCCGGACCAGCTTGCGCGCGAGGCGGAGAGCGAGCCCGATCCCTTCGCCCCGCCGCGCCCGCTGCCGGGTGCCGGGGCGGCCGCCTCCGCCCTGGCGGGCAGCCCACGCCAGCCGGTCCTGGCGGGCGGGGCCGGCACGGCGGGAGGGGGCGGGATCGAGGGCTTTCGCCCCCAGCCCGAGCCCGATTCCCACCCCGATCCTGCCCTGGTGCGCACCGCGCTTTGCGTCGAGCCGCGCGGGGGCACCCTGCATGTCTTCCTCCCCCCGCTCTATGCGGCGGAGGATTGGCTCGAGCTCGTCTCCGCGATCGAAGCCACGGCGGCCGAGCTCGGGCGCAAGGTGATCCTCGAGGGCTATCTGCCCCCGGCCGACCCGCGCCTCCCGCATTTCTCGATCACGCCCGATCCCGGCGTCATCGAGGTCAACATCCACCCCGCACGGGAGTGGGGAGAGATCGTCACGCGCACCCGCGAACTCTACGAGGCCGCGCGGCAGGTGGGCCTGAGCGCCGAGAAGTTCATGCTGGATGGCCGCCATGTCGGCACCGGCGGGGGCAACCATGTCGTGATGGGCGGCGAGACGCCGGCCGACAGCCCCTTCCTGCGGCGGCCCGACCTGCTCAGGTCGCTGCTCGGCTTCTGGCACAACCACCCCTCGCTCTCCTACCTCTTCAGCGGCCTCTTCATCGGCCCCACCAGCCAGCACCCGCGCATCGACGAGGCGCGGCAGGACTCGCTTCGGGAGCTCGAGATCGCCTTCGCGGAGGTCGATCGCCACCACCCGGCCCCGCCCTGGCTGGTCGATCGGCTGTTTCGCAACATCCTGGCCGATGTGACCGGCAACACCCACCGCACCGAGTTCTGCATCGACAAGCTCTACTCCCCGGACGGGCCGGGCGGGCGGCGTGGCCTGGTGGAGTTCCGCGCCTTCGAGATGCCGCCGCATCCGGAGATGAGCGCGGCCCAGATGCTGCTGCTGCGCGCCGCGATCGCCGCCTTCTGGCAGAAGCCCTATCGCCGGCGCCTGATCCGCTGGGGCAGCCGGCTGCATGACCAGTTCCTGCTGCCGCATTTCTGCCTGGCCGATTTCCGCGATGCGCTGGATGATCTGGCGCAGTTCGGCTTCCGCCTCGACCCCGCCTGGTTCGACCCGCATGCCGAATTCCGCTTCCCGCTGATCGGGGAGGTGACGGTGGCCGGCATCGCGATGGAGCTGCGCCATGCGCTGGAGCCCTGGCACGTCCTGGCCGAGGAGGCGACCGCGACGGGCACGGCACGCTATGTCGACTCCTCGGCCGAGCGGGTGCAGATCCGCCTCTCCCGGCATGTGCCGGAGCGCTTCCTGCTGCTCTGCAACGGCGTCGAGGTGCCGCTGACGCCGACCGAGACCGCCGGCGAATATGTCGCGGGCGTGCGCTTCAAGGCCTGGGCGCCGCCCTCGGCCCTGCATCCGATGATCGGCGTGCAGACCCCGCTCGTCTTCGACCTCTACGACCAGTGGAACGGGCGGTCGCTCGGCGGGATGACCTATCACGTCGCCCATCCCGGCGGGCGCAACTACCAGAACTTCCCGGTCAACGCGAAGGAGGCCGAGGCGCGCCGGCGTGCGCGCTTCTTCGCCTTCGGCCACAGCCCCGGCGGCATCACGCCGCGCCGGGCGGCGCGCAGCCCGGAACATCCCGTCACGCTTGATCTGCGCGCGCATGCCTAGGCGCTGGTCGCATGGCGCGCGGCGCACAGGCCGCCCGGCTGGGCCCGCCGCCGCGCCGCAGCGGGCTGCCGCATGCGCGTCTTCTCCTGCACCTGCCTGCCATGCGCGATGAGATGGTCGATGGCAGCGGGCGCATCCGCCCGCATTGGCGGAGGCTGATCGGGGCGGTGGGCGGGCTGGGCAAGCCTGCGCTTGAGGAGCGCGCGCGCCGGCTCGAGCGCGCTGCGGAGGAGGATGGCGCCGCCTCCATGTTGCCCGGCGGCAAGGACGGGCCGGGCTGGCGCTGCGACCCGATCCCCCTGCCACTGACCATGGCCGAGTTCGCCGGGCTCGAGGCCGGACTGGCCCAACGGGCCCGCATGCTCGAGGCGCTGCTGGCCGACCTCTACGGTCCGCAGCGCCTGTTGCGGGAGGGGCTGATCCCGCCTGCGCTCGTCTACGGCAATCCGGCCTTTCTGCGCCCCTGGCGGCATCCGCTGAACCCGCCGCGCCGGCCGCTGCTGCATCTCTACGCCGCCGAGCTCATCCGCTGTCCCGATGGCGTCTGGCGCCTGGTCAGTGACCGCACGGGGCTCTGCAGCGGCCTCGGCGTGGTGCAGGAGAACCGGCGCCTGCTCGCCCAGGCGATGCCGGAGGCGCTGGCGGCAGTGAAGCCGCGTTCCCTCTCGACCTTCTTCGACCTCTGGCAGGATTCGCTGCAGCGGCTCAGCCACGGCAGCGGCGCGCCGGCGCTTGCGCTGCTCACGCCCGGGCATCGCAGCCCGCACTGGTTCGAACATGTCGTGCTCTCGCGCGAGCTGGGCGCAGCCCTGGTCGAGCCCGGGGATCTCACGGTCCGCGGCGGTGCTCTGTTCATCAAGACCCTGGCCGGGCTGCAGCCGGTTGATGTGCTGGTCTCCCGCCAGGAGGCGGAGGCGCTGGATCCGCTGGAGTTCCCGGATGCCGATGCCGCCTCGGGCGTGCCGGGGCTGCTCGATGCAGCGCGTCACGGGCGGCTTACCCTGGTCAATGCGCCCGGCGCGGCGCTGGCCGAAAGCCCGGGCCTGCTCGCCTTCAGCGATGCCCTCTGCGGGGCTTTGCTGGATGAGGCGCCGCTGCTCGAGGTTCTGCCGACGCGCTGGAGCCCCGAAGCGCCCGCCGCCCCACCAGCTGACCGGCGCTGGCTGATCCGCCCCGCCGTCGACGGGGCAGCCCCCGGCATGCTGGCCGAGGCCGCGGGCTGGCGCGACCTGCCCGCCCTGCCCGGCGGCTGGGCGCTGACCGACTGGCCGGCCCCCTCGGCCGCGCCCTGTTTTTCCGGCCAGGCGCTGACCCCCATGCCGATCCTGCTGCGGCTCTTTGCCGTCCATGCCGGCGCTGGCTGGCAGGCGCTTCCGGGCGGCTTGGCCCGGGTGCTGGAACCTTCCGCCCCCCTGGCCGGTCGCCTGCCGGGCGGGGGCCTTGTCAAGGATGTCTGGGTGCTGGCCGAAGAGGAGGCGATGATCCTCGGCCCCGCGCCCCAGGCCCTGCCGCCCTTGCCGATCCGCCGCAGCGCCGGGGCCTTGCCCTCGCGCGTGGCGGACAACCTCTTCTGGCTCGGCCGCTATGTGGAGCGGCTGGATCGTGCGGCCCGGCTGATCCGGGCCACCCTCGCCCGGCTGCGCCGCGGCGTGCTGCTGCCGCGCGAGAATGCGGAGGTGGCGGCGCTTGCGCGCTGCCTCGCCGAGGCAGGGCTGATCCCGCCCGAGGCGGTTCCGGGTGGGGCCGCCACCAGCATGCTGGCCGAAGCGATCAGCCGCGCCGCGCGCCCGGCCGGACCGGTCGGGCAGCTGCAGGGCCGCATCGCCGATCTGACCGGCCTCGTGCGCGACCGGCTGACCGCGGACATGTATGCGACCTTCACCCAGCAGCTCCGCGCCGCGCGTCGCGCCGCCGAGGAGGCGGGGCCCGGGCTTGATGAGCTCTCCCGCGCGATGGTGGCCAATCTCCGCTTCGCCTCGGGCGTGGCGGGTGTGGCGGCCGAGAACATGGTGCGCGGCGGAGCGTGGCTGTTCCTCGAGCTCGGCCGGCGGCTGGAACGGGCCCAGGCCGTCCTCTCCGAAATCGGCCGGGTCCTCGATGTGCCGCCGCCGCGGATCGAGGCCGGGCTGCGGCTGGTGCTCGAGCTCTGCGATTCGGTCATCACCTACCGCAGCCGCTATCTGTCGGTGCTGCAGCCCGCCCCGGTGCTCGATCTCGTGCTGGCCGATCCGGCCAATCCGCGCGGGCTGTGCTTCCAGCTCGCCGCCATGGGGGCGGCCCTGGCCGAGGTCGCGGGCGATCCGCAGGATCCGCTGGCGGCGGAGGCGGCCTCCCTGCGCGCCGAGGCCGAGGGCATGATCGGAGAGCTGCTCGCCGCCCGCGACCAGGCGGAGGCCGCCGCCGCCCTGCCGCCGCGGCTGGCCGCCATGGCCGAGGCGCTGGCTCGCCTCTCCGACGCCATCACCCGCCGCTACTTCGCCCTGCTGCCGCCGCAGCGGGCGCTGACCCTCGATTCCGAGGGTGCCGAACCGGCCGAGGTGCACCCAGCATGATCTACCGGGTCCGGCATGTCACCGCCTATCGCTATGACCAGCCGGTGGACCTCGCGGCGCATCTGCTGCATCTCAAGCCGAGGGCGCTGGCTGGCCAGCAGGTGCTGCGCGCCAGCCTGCGCTGCCTGCCGGCACCCGACCACGTCACCGAAAGCCACGACCATTTCGGCAATGTCGCGACCCGGCTCTTCCTCACCCGCCCGCATACCAGCTTCGAGGTGACGAGCGAGGCGCTGGTCGGCGTCGCCTTCGCCCCGCCGCCCCCGGCCGCTGCCACCCCGCCCTGGGAGGAGGTGGCGCGGCTGGCCGGCCTCGGCGGTCCTTATTGCGAGGCCGCCGAATACGCCTTTCCGAGCCCGCATGCGCCGGCCGATCCGGCGGCGCGCGACTATGTCCAGCCCTCCTTCCCGCCGGGGCGGCCGATCCTCCTGGCGCTCCTCGATCTGCTGGCGCGCATGGCCGGAGACTTCAGCTTCCAGGCCGGCATCACCGGCATTTCCACCCCGGTAGCGGAGGTGCTGCGCCTGCGCCGCGGCGTCTGCCAGGATTTCACGCATCTCATGCTCGCCGGCATGCGCGCGCTGGGCCTGCCTGGGCGCTATGTCTCAGGCTACATCCGCACCCGCCCGCCGCCCGGACAGCCGCGCCGGCGCGGGGCGGACCAGTCGCACGCCTGGGTCTCGGCCTGGCTTGGCCCCGAGCATGGCTGGGTCGGGCTCGATCCGACCAACAACCTGATCGTCGGAGAGGAGCACGTGATCATCGCCTGGGGGCGGGATTTCTCGGACGTCTCTCCGCTGCGAGGCGTCATCCTGGGCGGTGGTCATCACCGGCTGCAGGTGAGCGTCGATCTGGAGCCGCAGGAGGGGCCGTAGCAGCTCCTCCTTCGGCTGTCTGCTCGCCTGGGCTCGCTGCCAGGGGGCGAGGCTGTGGCGGCAAGCCCGGACGGGCAGGCCCGCCCGACCCCGCGCCCGCGCCACCTGCTCTAGAGCGTGCTGTTTTTTGGAGGAATCGGGATTCCGGCGCGGGCTGATTTCCGGTTCAAACGATGGGCTGGGCGCTGGAGGCCAGCCTGTATGCGACCGTACTCCGAAGATCTTCGTGAACGAGCGGTGCAACGTGCCGAGGCGGGGGAGACGATCCGTGAGATCGCCGCTGCCTTGCGGATCAGCCCGTCCTGCGTGTCCAAGTGGCGCAAGCGCCAGCGCGAAACCGGCTCGCTCGCACCCGACAAGATCGGTGGGCACAAGCCGCGCAT
>JANWYF010000194.1 GCA_025057055.1 Rhodovarius sp.
CGTTCGCCGATGGCCTCCGCCACCGCGTTGTCCGCTTCGCAGACAACGACCTGCGGGGGCGTATCCGCCGCCGGAAGATCGACGTGGAAGGTGGTGCCCACCCCCTCTTCCGTCTCGACCAGGATGTCGCCGCCGTGATGCTGCACGATCTCCTTGACGATCGCGAGGCCGAGCCCAGTACCCCCCTTCTGCCGTGTGGCGGAGGCGTCCGCCTGGGCAAAACGCTCGAACAGGCGCGGGCGGAAGGCCGCCGGAATGCCGGGGCCATGGTCCTGCACCGTCAGGCGCACCCGTCCCGCGGCCGGGGCCGGACCGACGGCCACCCGCACCTCCGCACCGCGCGGGGAGAATTTCACGGCGTTGGAGACGAGGTTGGTGACCACCTGGGCGAAGCGGTCGGGATCGGCGCGGAGGACCAGCGGCTGTTCGGGGGCCTCAAAGCGGGTGCGCACGCCATGCGTCTCGGCGAAGGCGCGCAGGCCATCGAGGGTCGCACGCACCGCCGCTGCCGCGTCCACATCGCGCAGGCGCAGCGTAAAGCCCGGGCTGGCGAGCTTCTCGATGTCGAGGATGTCGTTGATCAGGCGGACCAGGCGCTCGCTGTTGGCAGCGGCGATCTCGACCATCCGCCGGGCGCGCGGCTCGAGCGGTCCGGCAGCGCCGCCGGCGAGCAGCCCAAGCGAGCCGGCGATGGAGGTGAGCGGCGTGCGCAGCTCGTGGCTGACCATGGCGATGAATTCGTCCTTGCGCCGCTCCGCCTCGCGCACCTCGGTCATGTCGGTCACCGCGATCAGGCAGCGGCCGTCGGGCATGGCGGTCAGCTGGTACTGGAGGCTCCTGCCGCCGCGCGTCATGGCCTCGAAGCGCTGGCTGTGCCGGCGCCCGCCGGCTGCCATGCAGCCTCCGATATGGTCGGCCAGACGCTGCTGCCCCGCCCCCTGCTGCCCGGCCCAGGCTTGCAGCAGCTCCTCAAGCGGCGTGCCGATGCGGCGCAGCTCCTCCGGTGCTTCGGTCAAGTCGAAGAAGCGGTCGTTGCTGAGGCTGATGCGGCGGTCGGTCCCGATCACCGCAATGCCCACCTCCACCGTATCGAGCGTCGTCCGCAGCAGCTCGCTCTGCGCCGCGATGGTGCGTCGGCGGATCTGCAGGGCGCGATAGGCCGCCCGGATCCGCCGTTCGTTCCTGGCTGCCCGCAGGGCGCCAACGCGCAGGCGGATCATGTCGACCGCCGTCGCCGCGAGTTCGGCCAACCGCGCCATGGTCCTCTCATCGGGCGGCGGTCGGGGCACGGTGTCGACCACACAGAGCATCCCGGCCCGGATACCATCGGCCAGGCGCAGCGGCGTACCGGCGTAGAAGCGCACGCCGGGCGGACCCGTCACCGCCGGATTCTGGGCAAAGCGCGGATCCAGCCTGGCGTCGGGCACCACCAGGGGCGCATCGTCCAAGATGCCGTAGGTGCAGAAGCTGTCCTCGCGCGCACAGCCATCGCCCGCCATGCCGCAGCTGCCCAGGAATTTTTGCTCCTGGGCCAGGATGATCGTCACCAGTCCGATCGGCACGCCGGCCAAGTCGGCTGCCAGGCGCGCGATGCGGTCGAAGGCGGGTTCGCGCGTGATCTCACGCAGCTCGAGTTCCGACAGCGCGGCGATCCTCGCCTCCTCATTGGCAGGCAGCGGAATGGCGGGGCGCGGCGCGGGCTGCGGCGGGGAGGCTGGAATCTGTGACACCTCGGATACACCAGGGGCTGCAGGCGCCGGGTTTGACGCGTGCGAGACGTAAGCATATCAATAACACGCTTTCCATCCTGCAACGGCACAAACCGTTGAGAGGTTGGCTCGCGCTCCTTCCGTCCCGGCGAGGGGTTGATGCCCGATCCAAACGAGATCATCGCCGACATCTCGCGGCGCTTCGCCGCCGAGATGCCACAGCGCCTCGCCGCCCTGCGCCAGGCCGCGGCCAGCCCTGCGCCCGAGGCCCGAGCCGCGCTGCGGCGGATCGCCCATGACATCGCGGGACTTGCCGGCAGCATCGGCTTCCCGCGCACTGGGGCGGCCGCCTCGGCGCTCGAATCCCTGGTCTACCCGGCGCGGTCGGAGACCACGCCCGACACCCAAGCGGCTGTGGAGGCGATTGCCCGCGCCTTCGAAGAGGAGCAGCGCGCTCAGTCTGCTGCCTCAACCTCGGCCGGCCACACAGCATCGTGAGGAATTCTATCGTGCTCCGCTGCTTCCGTCTTGCCCTGCTGGCCCTCGGGGTTTGGCTGTCGGCAGTTGCGGGTGCAGCAGCCCAGCCACCAGCCCAGGCCAGCGGGACGGAACAGGTCATCCTGCGCCGGATCGGCCTTCCCGATCTCGGCTTTCAAGACGGGCTTGTCCTCGAGGGTCTCGGCACTTCGCGGGACGTCTTCTTCCCCGTCCCGCGCGACCTGCCCGTGCTGGAGGCGCGGCTTGTGCTGCGCGCGGAGACCACGTCGCTGTTCACAGGGCGGCGGGGGCTCTCGGTTCTTGTCAATGGCCGGCCGGTTCTGACGCGCCCGCTGCGCGACGGCGGCGAGCGGATCGAGGTATCCATCCCGCTCGACGAAGCGGATCTTGCCCGCGGCAACGGGTTTCTGCGTGTCACCTTGCGCAGCAGCGGAGCGCTGACCGACAATCGTTGCCTGGACCTGCGCCTTGCCGGCGAGCAGATCGCGATCCTTGAGGGGACGCATCTGGAGCTGAGGCTGCCGGCCGATGCGCAACCGAGCGCGGCGAGCCTGCTGCAGATCATGCCGCGCGAGGTGGTGGTGCTGACGCGGCCGGGACCGTTGCAGCCCGTCGAGGCCGCCGCGGCGCTGGCGGCCGGCCACGCCCTGGCTGCGGCTGGGCGGCGGGTCAGCTTCTCCACCCTCGCCGCAGCCGGCGGGGCGGAGCAGCGGGACTGGGAGCGCGGCTTCGTCCTCGTCTCCCAGCGCGACGACGGCGCGCTCGGGGAGGCCGGTCGCCTCCAGGTGGTGCGCTTTGCCGGCGTGCCTGCGCTGGCCCTCGATGCCGGCCGGCCTGATCTGGCCGCGCGGCTGCTGGCCGAACCGTGGCGCCCGGTTGCGGCGCAACCAGCCCAGACGGTCAACGAAGCCCGCCCCCGCATGCCGGGGGAGACGCCGCGGGGGATAGCGCTGGCCAGCCTGCGCGGTGATCTCGCCGCACAGGATGCGGCCGAGCGCGCGAGCTGGACCATCGAGTTCTCGGCGCGGGACCTGCCGCCCGGCACGCGGCCGGCATCGCTGGCGCTCGATATCGCGGCAGCCCCCGACACCGCCGGTGAGCGGGCGGTCGCCGCCGTCTTCTTCAACGAGGTCCTGATCGGCAGCCAGCAGCTCGGCCTGCAGGTGCCGCACCGCATGGTGGTGCCCATCCCCGAGGGGCTGGCGGGACTCGACAACAGGGTCCGCCTTGTGGTCACGCGCCGGGCCCGCGGCGGTGACTGTGAGACCCTGCCGGTCGCCCTGCCGGCGCAGCTGCTGCCCTCGTCGATGCTCAGGCTTGCCAGCGCATCGGGCACACCGAGCGATTTCTTCGAGCTGGCCCCGCGCTGGCGCGACGGGGTGACCATTCTGACCGACGCGCCGATCACGGCCGAGTCGCTCTCCCCGATGCTGGCCCTGCTGCGCACCCATGTCCGCCCCGGCAGCCCCTTGCAGCTTCGGCCTGCCTCGGCCGGCCCCTCCCCCGCTCCGTTCCTGGCCTTCACCGCCGATCCTCCGCCCGGGGTGCGCGCCACGCCGGTGCGCTTCGACCGCGGGCGGCTGCGGCTGGTCGATCGCGAGGGGCGCCCTCTGCTTGAACTGAGCGCCGGCGGGCCCTCCCTGACCGCGCAGCTGGTCAGCACGGAGAATGGGATTCCCGGGATTTGGGTGCGCCGGGCGGGGGCGGCGGCGGTCCCGCCGGCCCTTGCGCTTGATCGAGGCGACGTCGCCTTCGCCGATGCGGCCGGCATCGCTCTGGCCTTTGCCGCGGGGCGGGATCAGCTGGTGCGCGTGACCTATCCGGATCAGCCTGATCCGTGGACACTGTTCCTGCTCTACCGGCCCTGGATCATCGGCGGGTTGTGGCTTGCGCTCACCGCCGTGTTCATCGGCATCTTTGTCCGTCGCTGGCGCAGACGGAATCCGGGCGCCGGAGGGAGTGCAGCCTGACCCCGCCCGTTGAGGCCATGCGCGCGGAAGAGGAACTGATCGGCGACCTGCTCGTCGCCCGCGGCGTGCTCGACCTGGCCGCGCTGGACGAGGCGCGTGCCCTCGCGGAGCGCTGGAAGGTCCCGCTGGCCGATGCGCTGATGGCGCGCCGGGCGCTGCGGCCGCTCGACTACTACCGCACCCTCGCGCAGCATTTCGATCTGGAACTGGCGGACCTGCGCAGCGATCCGCCGGACCCGACCCTGCTCGATCCCGCCCTCGCGCAGGAATATGTCCGGGAAGGGGTGATCCCTTGGCGGCGCGACGAGCGGGGCATCATCACCGTGGCGGTGACCTCTCCGGGGCCGGCGGCGGTGCTGGCGGCGCGCCGCTTGACCGGCCAGAGGCAGCTCCGCCTGGCAGTCTGCACGCGCTTTGATGTCTCGATCGCGGTGCAGCGCGCCTTCCGCAGCGAGCTGGTGCGCAAGGCGGTCTACGGCCTGGCCGAGACCGATCCCGACATGTCGGCCCGCCGTGTGGTGACCGACCCGCAGCTGCTCTTCTTCTACCTCCTCTTGACGTTGCTGGCCGCCGGGCTCGCTTTCGCGCCTCTGACCACGCTCATCGGTCTCAACCTGCTGATGAGCGTCTTCTACCTTGGCAACTTCGTCTTCAAAGGCGTGCTCGCCTGGGCCGGCGGCCTGGCAGGAGAGGGCTCTGCCCGCGCGCTCGAGACCGCGGCGCGGCTGCTGCGCGAGGATGAGCTGCCGACCTTCACCGTGCTCGTGCCGATGTTTCGCGAGCCCGAGGTGCTGCCCATTCTGGCGCATGCGCTGCGCAACCTCGACTATCCGCTGGGCAAGCTCGACATCAAGATCGTCCTGGAGGAGAAGGACGAGGAGACGATCGCCGCCGCCCGCGCCCTCGGCCTTGAGGGCGTGTTCGAGATCATGATCGTGCCCGCCTCGCAGCCGCAGACCAAGCCCAAGGCCTGCAACTACGCGCTTCAGTTCGCGCGCGGCGACTACCTCGTCATCTACGATGCCGAGGACAAGCCCGAACCCGACCAGCTGCGCAAGGTGGTCGCGGCCTTCCGCGCCGCACCGCCCAACACGGCCTGCATCCAGTGCCGTCTCAACTACTACAACGCGCGCGAGAACTGGCTGACGCGGATGTTCACGCTCGACTACTCGCTCTGGTTCGACCTCATGCTGCCAGGGCTCGAGCGGCTGGGCGTGCCGATCCCGCTCGGCGGCACCTCGAACCATTTCCGCACCGAGGTGTTGCGCGAACTCTCCGCCTGGGATCCCTTCAACGTGACCGAGGACGCCGACCTCGGCATCCGCCTCACCCAGAAGGGCTATCGTGTCGGTGTGATCGACAGCACCACCTTCGAGGAGGCGAACTGCCGCCAGGGCAACTGGATCCGCCAGCGCAGCCGCTGGATCAAGGGCTATATGCAGACCTTCCTGGTCCATACGCGGCGGCCGATCCATCTGCTGCGGACGGTCGGGCCGCTCGGCATGCTGGGCTTTGTCTTCTTCATCGGGGGCACGATGCTCTCGGGCATCCTGAACCCGATCTTCTGGACGATCTTCGGCTTCTGGGCTCTGACCCAGACCGGCGTCTTCGACCCGGTCTTCCCGCCGCTGATCCTCTGGCTGTCGGTGATGAATCTGCTGCTGGGCAACGCGCTGTTCATCTACCTGACGATGGTTGCCCCCTTCCGACGCCGATGGCTCGAGCTCGCGCCCTGGGCGCTGACCGTGCCCTATTACTGGGTGCTGTTGTCGATCGCCGCCTACAAAGCGCTCTGGCAGCTCATCCGCAAGCCCTTCTACTGGGAAAAGACGCAGCACGGCCTGTCCAAGCAGATGGCGGAAGAGCTGGCCAAGGCCGGCGTGGCAGCACGGCCGTGACGCGCGGGACGCTTGCCCTGACCCTGGCCGGCCTGATCTTTGCCGTCCACGCCGCCTGGCTCGGCCTGATCGGCGCGCGCGGCGCCCTCGCACCGGAGATGGTGGACCTCTGGGGCGAGGCGATCGCCGCCGCCGAAGGCGCTGCCCCGGTCGGCCGCATCGCCACCCTCTATCCCCAGCTGCCGCTCGGGCTGACCACCGCTTGGGAGTTCCTGTTCGGCCGCCCGGGACTGCCGAGCCCCTCGGCGGTCGCCGCGGCGCTCGCTGCTCTCCTGGCCGCGGGCTGGTGGGTGGCGCTGCGCCGTGCCGGACTGAGCCACGCGGCAGCCCTCACCGCCACGCTGCTGTTGGCGCTGCACCCCTTCGCGCTCTGGCTCGTCGCACAGGGGCCGGGCCAGGTGCTGGTGGCCGCCGGCCTGTCGGGACTCGCCCTCGGGCTGGCCCGGCTGCGCCGACGCAGCGCCGCGCCGGATGCAGCACTCGCAGCCGGAGCATTAGCGGTGCTCGCTCTTGCGGATCGGACGGGCCTGCTCTTCGCCCTGGCTGCCATCCCCTTCGTCGCGGTGGCGGCGCCGCCGGAACTGCTCGCCCGCTCCCCCTCGGGCCTGCTGCTGATCCTGCTCTTTCCGCTGCTCGCCGCGCTGGCTGGGCTCGCCTTCGTGGGGCTTGTCTTCGGCGGTGATCTGGCTGCCCCCATCACCGCTCTCCAGGCAGTCCCCACAGATGCCGCAGGCCCGCTGGCGCGCGCCGTCGTGCCACTCTCTGCCCTGCTGCTCGCCTTGCCCCTGCTGGTGCTTTTCCCGATCCTGGCGAGGCGCCGGCCGCCGCTGCTTCAGGTGGCCCTGGCCCTGGCCGGGCTCTCCGTCGCGGCCGTCGGCCTGGCTGCGGCCATGGGCGGCACCGATGCGGCACCGCTGGCGGTGGTTGCCCCGGCGCTGGGGCTCCTGCCGGCGGCCGCCGTGCTCGCGGCGCGCGACGCGGCGCGGCCCCATCTCGTCCTGCCGCTGCTCGGCACGGGGTTCCTGGCCGGTGTCGCCCTGCTGGGCAGCATCCAGGATCCCGGCGCAGCGCGGCTGCGCGCAGCGCTGGCCGGTACCCCTCCCCCTCCCGAAGCGCAGCTTGCCGAACTCGCAGAGCTGGCCGCAGCACTGGAGGGGCGCGAGGGGATCATGGTCGATCTCTACGCCGTGCCGGCGCTGATTGCGCTGCGGGGCAGCACGGCGGGCTTGATTGGACCTGCCGATGCCGAATTTACCTTGGCGCTGCGGGCGCGTCGGCTTGATGCCCCGCTGGTG
The DNA here is from genome assembly GCA_025057055.1 of Rhodovarius sp. Lineage (GTDB taxonomy): Bacteria > Pseudomonadota > Alphaproteobacteria > Acetobacterales > Acetobacteraceae > Rhodovarius. The sequence goes on from JANWYF010000194.1 coordinate 7,371, forward strand.
GCCGTGCGCGCCAGCACCGATGCAACCGCCAAGCCGGACGCGATCGCCAGGGCATTTCCCCGATTGCACGCAGACGGCGCCCAAGGCTATGCCTTGGAAGGCGAGTTCGGCGCCTGGCGCCTCTATGCGCGGACGACCGCTGCCGCGGGAGAGGAGAGACGGTGGCCCGGATCCTGGTCGTTGACGACAACGCTGACGCCCGCGCCCTGACCAGCGCGCATCTGCAGGCGGCGGGATACAGCGACGTGGTAGTGGCCGAATCGGGTGAGGCCGCCCTCGCCTTGCTCGAGGATCCGTCGAGCCGGCCGGTCGATGCGGTGCTGCTCGACATCCTGATGGACGGGATCGACGGCATCGAGACCTGCGCGCGGATCCGTGCCAACCCCCGCTACACGGACCTGCCGGTGCTGATGCTGACCGCGGTGGCGGAGGCCGACAGCCTCGCCCAGGCCTTTGTGGCCGGCGCCACGGACTACATCACCAAGCCGGTCAACCGCGTGGAACTGGCAGCCAGGCTGCGGTCGGCACTGCGGCTGAAGGCCGAACTGGACCGCCGCCGCGCGCGCGAGGCAGCGCTCGAAGAAGCGCTGCGCGCGCGAGGGATCAACGTGCCGATGATCGACCCGGTGACCGGCCTGCCAGGTCCCACGGTCTTCGACGCTGCGCTGATCGAGGCGTCGGCGGGGACGGGGGTGCTGGCCATTCTGCTCGAGAATGCGCAGGCCTTGCGCGATGCCGGCGCGAAGCAGACCGCGCGCGCCTTGATCGCATCCAGGCTGCGCCAGGTGCCCGGATCGCTCGGCACCCTGCTCTGCGACATGGGGCGTGGCCTGTTCGCCGTGCTGGTCCCGCCCGGGGGCGATCCCGCCGCGCTGGCGCGCAGCGTGGTGCAGGCGGTGCGCAGCGCGGCGTTCCCGGCCCCGGCCGGTAGCCTCTCCGGCGTGCTCACCGTCACGGTGGGCCATGCCGTGGTCCAGGCCGACCCGAGGGAAGATTTCGCCAAGGCGATTGCCGCCGCCGAACGCCAAGCCTGGCAAGGCCACGAAGACGGACTCCGCCCGTGACCGGATGGCGGCTTCTGCTCCTGCTGGCGGCCTTCGCGCTTGCGCTTCCTGCCGGCTCGGCCCAGGCAGCGGCCTGGACACATCCCGCGGGCAGCGGACTTTTCATCGGCACGGCTGCCTTCACCACAGGCGATCGCTATCTGCGCAGCGGCGGCTCCACCCCCGTGCCCAGCTACACCAAGGTCGAAGAACGGTTCCTGATCGAATACGGCCTGACCGACTGGATCACCGCCATTGCCATGCCGTCTCTGCGCTGGACGCGCGCCGGCGGTGCGCCTGCGGATGTGTTCTTCGGCCTCGGTTATACCGATCTCGGCGCACGGGTGCGGCTGTGGCAGCAGGAGGCCAGCGTGTTTTCGTTCCAGGTCCTCGGGCGCATACCGGGCGCGCGGGATGACGGGCGGCGGGCGCAGTTCGGCAATACGGCAGGCGAACTCGATCTGCGACTCCTCTTCGGCCACGGCTTCTCCACCCTGGGCCGGCCTGCCTTCGTCAACCTCGAGGCCGCCTATCGCCTGCGCTTCCGCGACCCGCCGGACGAGTTCCGCTTCGATGCCACCTATGGTTGGCGGCCTGTCGAGCACTGGCTGCTGCTCGCGCAGAGTTTCACGGTCGCCTCCCACGGCGCGGGGCGAGGGGCCTATGGCAGCTCCTGGTATACGAGGGTCCAGCTCTCGGCCGCCTATGAATGGAGCCCGGGCTGGTGGCTGCAGGCAGGCGGGCTGGTGACGCTGGCCGGCCATAACGCCCTGCGCGAGAATGGGGCGATCGTCGCCCTTTGGCGCCGCTTCTGAGCAGGGCCCGGGCGCACCCCTTCACCCGCCGCGCCAGAGCCGGGCCAGCAGAAGCTCGGCCTGTTTTCCCTGCACGGTGAAATCGGTATCCCGCGGCCCGCCTGCCGCAGGGTCGGTCAGCCAGCGCCAGATCAGCACCATCCCGATCCCCGGCCGGTCGAGCTCCTGCCACCAGCGCGCCAGGACCCGGGCCTGCAGCTCCTCATCGGGCTCGGCCGCGCGTTCTTCCGCGCTCTCCCACGGCCGCTCGGTGGCTCCGGCGGCCGAACGGAGGCCGATCTCGCACACCCAGACCGGCTTGGCGAGGCGTGCGGCGAGCCCGGCCAGAGTCTCGGCCTCTCGCCGCATCGGCGCGACCCAGGCCGCTTCCTCATCCGCCGGCCCGAGCACCGGATAGAGCGAGGCACCGATGGCATCGAGGCTGGTCCAGAACGGCACGCGTTGTGCCTCTTCGGCGTTGTGGGCCACATAGGTCAGCGCCCCGCCGAAGGCGGCGCGGGCCGCAGCGATCACCATCTCCCATTCCTCGCGGTGGGAGCAGCGGGCCAGTTCCGTGCCGATGGCGAAGGCCTCTGCCCCCGCCGCCTGCGCGACTTCGGCAAGGCGGGCGATGGCCGTCGCGTAGCGGCGGAACCAGAGCTGCCAATGCGCCTCCTCCCTCATCTCCACGGCACCGGCCCAGCTCTCTGGCACCCAGACATGGGGCTTGAGCAGCACCCGCAGCCCGGCTGCGCGGGCCTGCCGGATCCCGGCCGCCAGATCGTCATCGGAGGTGTCCGCCCCACGGATGATCTGCGGATCAGCCGGGTGGGACTGCCAGAGGAAGGGGACCAGCGCCACCGTATCGGCACCGATCCGCCGCATGGCCGCGCAGGCGCGCGCCGCCGCCTCACTGCCCAGGGGATGGGCCGGAGAGGCGATGAGGTTGAAGCCACGCCTCCGTTCGGCTGCGGCTGGGGCGGCGGCGGGCAGAAGCATGCCGGCAGCCGCAAGAAAACCGCGGCGGCCCGGCCCGCGGCGGGAAGCGCTGGGAAGGCCGCGCCTCACCGCGCGCCATGGCGAGCGGGGGGGCGGAGATCTGCGGGCGCCTCTGATCGGGAACATGGCGCGGGCATGATCCGCTATGCCGGCGCGCAAGGGTAGAGCTGGGTGGCGGCGGCTCTCCCGCCCCGGCGGCGCCGTGTCAGTCAGGACGGCGCGGCCTAAGCCCCGCCGTGGAGCCCCAACTCGCCTGGACCGCGATCATCGTTCGCAGTGTCCAGGATGGCATCGCGGCCCTGGCAGGCGCTGCATCGCGCTGGTCCGGCAGGCGCGGGAGCAGAGTGTCGGAGGGGTTGGGTGAGGAGGGAAGAGAGCTGGCGGACAGGGTGGGATTCGAACCCACGGTACCGTTGCCGGTACTTCGGTTTTCGAGACCGACGCGATCGACCACTCCGCCACCTGTCCGGCCCCTGTTGGATAACGCCACCGGCGGCTCTGCGCAATCACCCGGCGGCCATCGCCTCCACAATCCGGCCATCCTCCATATGGACGATCCGGTCGGCGATATCGAGGATGCGCGGGTCGTGGGTGACGAGCAGGATCGGGGTGCCCCGCCGCCGTGCCAGGTCGCGCAGCAGCCGCACCACCTCCTGGCCCGAGGCGCGGTCGAGGGCCGCCGTCGGCTCATCGGCCAGGACCAGCCCGGGGTTGGCTACCAGCGCCCGCGCCACCGCCACCCGCTGCCGCTGCCCGCCCGAGAGCTGCGCGGGTCGCTTGTCGGCATGCTCGGCCAGGCCGACCGCGGCCAGCATCTCCCCGGCGCGGGCCAGCCGTTCGCGCTCGCTGGTCCGGCCGTCGAGTTCGAGGGCCATCGCCACGTTCTGCCGCGCCGTCAGGTAGCCGAGCAGATTGTGGTTCTGGAAGATGAAGCCGATCCGTCGCCGCAGCGCGACGCGCGCTGCCTCCTTGGCGCCGAGCAGCTCCTGTCCCAGCACCCGCGCGCTGCCCTGCTGCATGGCACGCAGCGCGCCGATCAGGGTCAGCAGCGTGGTCTTCCCCGAACCCGAAGGCCCGGTCAGGATCACGATCTCCCCGGCCTCGACGCGCAGGTTGACCTCCCGCAGGACGAGGCGGCGCAGCTCCCCCTGGCCGTAGGCGAAGCTCACCTCCTGCAGGATCACCGGTGCGCTCATCAGAACATGTCCGCCGGATTGGCCTCGCGCAGCTTGCGCATGGCGAGCAGGCCGGCCGCGAAGCACATGAAGAAGATCAGAAGGAAGACGCCGACTGCCCGCTCGATGGGCATCGCAAGCGGCAGATAGGTCCCGGCGGCGACGACGTCATAGAGGATGAGAGAGAGGCCGAAGCAGGGGACGAAGCCAAGCACGGCGAGGATCATCGCCGCCCCCAGCACCACCCGCGCGAGATAGCCGTTGGAATAGCCCATCGCCTTGAGCGTGGCGTATTCCGACAGATGCCCGGCGATGTCGGCGAACAGGATCTGATAGACGATCACCATCCCGACCACGAGGCCCATCACCGACCCGAAGCCGAAGATGAAGCCGATCGAGGTGCCCTTCTCCCAATAGCTGCGCTCCGCGGCGACGAGTTCGGGCTGGGTCATCACGCGGACATCCCCCGGCAGGAGGGCGCGCAGCCGCTCCGCCACCTGGACAGGCTCCGCCCCCGGGCGCAGTCGCAGCGCGACCAGATCCGTGTTGGAGAACTGGCGCGGGAAGATGCGGCGGAAGTTGGTCTCGCTCATCACCACATTGCCGTCCGCCCCGAAGGAGGGGCCGATCTCGATCAACCCGACCAGCTGCATGGCGCGGTTGCCGATCTGCACCTCATACGGGCCGCGTTCGCGGAACAGCTGGGCGATCGGCCCGAACTCGGGGCGCGAGCGGAGGTCGAAGGCGAAGGTATCGGGCCGGGTCAGCTCATGGGCGATCTCGGCGAGGCCGGTCACCTGCACCGCCCCGGCCGTGACGTCGAGGCCCACAATCTGCGCCGCGCGCCGAGAGCCGGTCGCGGGATTACGCACCACGGCTTGGGCTAGATAGATCGGCACGGCGTATTCGACATCCGGATCGGCCAGCGCCTGGTAGGCGCGCGTGCGCGGGATCTGCTCGGAGCGGAAGCTCACTTGCGTCAGCGGCGATTTCAGGAAGAGATCGCCGTGCAGCGCGCTCACCATCCGCGTCGCGCTGTCGAACAGCGCGCCCTGGAAGCCGAGCTGCATGAAGACCAGGACGCCGGCGAACATCACCCCGGCGATGGCCGCGGCCAGCCGCGCCCGATCGGCGCGCAGCTGGCGCCAGGCAAGCCGCATGGCCAGCCAGGCCTCGCGGGCGAGGCCGGGCGGGGGCGGGCTGTCCATGGCCGGCGGCCCAGCCAGTTCGGCACCCGCCGGCAGCAATCGGGCGGGGGCGGAGAGTTCGTTCATCGTGCCGCCGCCTGCAGCGGACGGATCGCCACCTGCACCTGCATGTTGGACCGGCGCATCAGCGCCTGCCGCCCCTCCTCCGACAGGGTCAGGCGCACCTCGACCGTCCGGGCATCGACCGCCGCCACCGGGTCGGTGCCGGCCTGGGTGGTCCGCCGCACCAGCCAGCCGATCTCGCGCACCGTGGCCGTGAAGCGCTGCGCCTCGCCCGGCACGATGACCTCGGCGCGCTGGCCGATGGCGATGCGGGGCAGGTCGGTCTCGAACACATCGGCCACCACATCCATGGCCGAGAGGTCGGCCATCTCGAGCAGCCCCTCGCTGCCCACCTGATCGCCCGGGCGGGCGGCGATGCGCAGGATCGTGCCCGAGATCGGGGCATAGACGCGCGACAGCGCCGCATCCGCCCGCGCCTTGGCCAGCGCGCCCTCGGCGGCGGCCACCCGCGCCTCGGCGATGGCGACATCCTCCGGCCGCGGGCGCAGCAGGGTCTCGAGCACGGCCTCGGCCTCGGCGCGTTCGGCAGCGGTGCGCGCGGCGAGGAAGCGGTTGCGTTCGGCCGCGGCTTCGGCCGCCGCGCCGCTGCCGGCCAGACGGTCGCTGCGCTGGGCTTCGCGGCGCGCATTCTCCTCCACCGCGGCCAGGGCGGCGATGCGCGCGCGCTGGGCGGCAATCTCGCTCGGGCGCGCGCCGTTGCGCACCCGTTCGAGATTGGCCCGGGCCTCGGCCAGGGCGGCCTCGGCGCGCTGCACCTCGGCATCCTTGAGGGCGGCATCGGCGAACTCGGCCAGCAGCTGCCCGGCCACCACCTCATCGCCTTCGCGCACATAGAGCGCGGCCAGACGCGTGACGTTCATCGCCCCCGGCACCTGGAGTTTGCGGATGCGCCCGGCCGGTTCCACCCGGCCGAGGGCGCCCACACCCATCAGCACCGGCTGCTGGGCGGCAGGGGGGGCCGGCTGCGGGCGCTGGGCCAGGGCGAACCAGCCAAGGCCAGTCCCGCCCAGTCCGGCGAGCGCCAGAAGCAGGAGGGTCAGGCGTCGCATCGGCCAGCCTCCACGAGTCCGGTCAGCACCTGCTGCAGGGCCGCCTTCTGCGCCTCGTCGGGCTGCCAGAGGCGGAACATATGCGCCATGAACAGCCCGTCGCAGGCGAGCAGCACCGCCAGCCCATGGCCCGGCGGCAGGCCCTCTGCCTCGGCCGCGGCGCGGATCTCCGCCAGCACCGCCCGCACCGGATCGAGCAGGGCCGGATCGTGATGGAAGGTCGCGAGGAAGACGGCGGTGGCGCGGTCCAGCCGTTCATCGCCCATGCTGCAGCCGCCGAAATGCCAGGCCAGCACCGCCCGGGCGGTGCGGCCGGGGCCGGGCGGGACGCGTTCGCGCGTGGCTTCGAAATCGGCCCGGATGAAGGCGGCCAGCCGCTGCATCAGGGCGGCGAGCAGCGCCTCCTTGGTGGCGAAGTGATAGAGCAGCCCGCCTTTGGAGACACCGGCCTCCCGCGCGGCCGCATCCAGGGTCAGGGCGGCCACGCCGCGGGCATGGACGATCCTTTCTGCCGCATCGAGCACGCGGTTGCGCGTATCCGCTGCGCCGGAGGGTGTGGTCTCGAGCATGCCGCGGATATGGACCGTCCAGCCGGTACAGCAACCCCCGCCAGCGCAATGCTGCCCCCCGGATCTGGCCAGACGGGCCATGCCGTTGCATGAGGCGGGGCATGAGCACGCGCCCGCCCATTCCCCCTGGCATCGTCGGTCACCACCGCGCCCATGTGACGGCCCATTACGCGGTCCTGCCCCCGGCCGGGATCATGGACAGCCTGCTGCCCGGGCTGTCCGGCTGCATCCTGCGCTTCATGACCAGCCCGCGCATGGGCGCGCGCTTCGCCCAGGCCCTGCTGTTGGTCGCGCCGGGCGGCGGCACCGACAAGCCGCTCGCGGACGGGCTCGAACATTTCCTCTATGTCCTCTCCGGCCGGCTCACGGTGAGCCTGGCCGACCGGCAGGAGGTCCTGGGTCCCGGCGCCTTTGTCTATGTGCCGCAGACGGCGGCCTTCGCCTTCCGCAACCCGGATGCGGCGGAGGCGCGCGCCCTCTGGATCAAGCGGCCCTATCAGGCCCTGCCCGGCATCGCCCCGCCGCCTGCCCGCTTCGGCCACCGCGATGCGGCGCCGCGCGAGGATGTCGACGGCCGCTGGCGCTACTGGCTGCTCGGCACCGGCGATCTGTCCATGGATTTCGAGATGAACATCATGGGCTTCGGGCCGGGGACGCATTTCCACTGCGTCGAGACCCACATCATGGAGCATGGTCTCTACATGCTGCGCGGGCAGGGGCTGCAGCTGCTGGGGCGCGACTGGCACGAGATCTGGGAGGGGGATTTCGTCTGGATGGGCCCCTATGTGCCGCAGCAGTTCTACGCCACCGGCTGGGGGCCGGCGGAATACCTGCTCTACAAGGACGTCAACCGCGACGTGACGTTCTGACGCCGCCGTTCGGCTCGGCCGGGCGGCAGATGTGGTCTGACCATCTGCCTGTTCGGCGCGCTGGCGCCTGCTAGCATCGGCCGGCATGTTGCGCCGCCACATCCTGCTTGCCCTGCTGGTCGCCAGCCTCGGCGGAGGGGCTTGGCTGTGGTGGCGGGCGCCGGTGAGGGTCAGCGTGGCGGCCGTCACGCGCGGGCCGGCGATCGAGGCCGTCTACGCCACCGGAACGGTGGAGCCTCTGCACTGGGCCCGTGTCGGACCGGCGACGCGAGGGCGGCTGACCGCCGTCCTGGTGGCCGAAGGGGAGCGGGTGAGCGAAGGGCAGGTGCTGGCGCGGCTCGATGACCGGCAGGCCCGCGCCCTGGCCGAGGAGGCGGAGGCCCGCGCCCGCTTCGCCGAGGAGGATCTGGCGCGCACCCGCGCCTTGGTCGCCCGCGACATCGCTGCCCGAGCCCAGCTCGAGCGCGCCGAGCGCGACGCCCGCGCCGCCCGCGCCGCCGCCGACGCCGCCCGCCAGCGCCTGGACGAATATGTCGTGCGCGCCCCCGCCGATGGGGTGGTGCTGCGCCTCGACGCCGAGGTGGGAGAGGTGGTCGACACCACCGCCGCCCTGTTCTGGATCGGCGAGCCGCGGCCGCTGCGCGTCACGGCCGAGGTCGACGAGGAGGACATCCCCCGCATCGCCCCGGGCCAACGCGCCCTGCTGCGCGCCGATGCCTTCCGCGGCCGCGTGCTGGAGGGGCAGGTGGCGCACATCACCCCGAAGGGCGATACCACGCGCAAGGCCTTCCGCGTCCGCCTCGCCCTGCCGGACGATACGCCCCTGATGATCGGCATGACGGTGGAGGCCAACATCATCCTGCGCGAGGACCCGGCTGCCCTGCTCCTCCCCTCCACCGCGCTGCTGCTGGAGCCGGCCGATCCCAGCCGCCGCGAGCGCACCGGCCGCGTCTTCGTCCTGCAGGAGGGGCGGCTGGCCGCGCGGGAGGTCAGATTGGGCGTGATCGGCCCGCGCCATGCCGAGGTGCTGGCCGGCCTTGCGGAGGGGGAGCTCGTGGTCACCGATCCCCGCCCTGCCCTGCGCGCGGGGCAGCGGGCGCGGATGCGCCGCACCGGGGGGGCGGGATGATCCTGATCCTGGATCTGGCGCGCGGGATGCTGCGGCGCCGGCGGCGTCAGACCCTGGTCTCGGTCTCGGGCGTGGCGCTGGGCGTGGCCTTCTTCATCGCGATCGCCGCGCTGATGCGGGGGTTTCAGGGCTATTTCATCAGCCAGATCATCGATGTCGCACCCCATGTCACGATCAAGGACGAACCCCGTGACCCGGCGCCCCAGCCGGCCGTGATCGCCCGGCCCGAAGCGGCGGTCGAGGTGCAGGGGGTGCGCCCGCGCGATACGGTGCGCGGGATCCGCGCCGCCGGCGACAAGATCGCGATGCTCGAAGCGATGGAGGGTGTTGCGGCGGCCCCGGTGCTGCAGGGCCAGGCTCTGCTGCGCTATGGGGCGCGCGACGTGTCGGCCTCCCTCACCGGCATCGACCCCGCGCGGCATCGCCGCGTCTCACGCATCGAGAAGGACATGATCGCCGGCCGGCTTGAGGATCTGCGCGCCAGCGCCAACGCGATCATCCTGGGCGATGGGCTGGCCCGCCGGCTCGGTGTGGCGCCGGGCGAGACCATCACCGCCATCTCTCCGGCCGGGGTGGTGCTCTCGATGAAGGTGGTCGGGCTGTTCCGCACCGGCATTCAGACGGTCGATCAGGCGAGCGGCCTGGTGCTGCTCACCGTCTAGCAGGTGCTGCAAGACCGGCCCCGCGTGGTCAATCAGATCCTAATCCGGCTGGACGATGTGACCCGGGCCGAGGCCTTGGCTCGTCAGGTCGAAGCCCGCTTCGGCGATCGCGCCGAAAGCTGGGAGGAGCAGAACCGCAACATCCTGACGGTATTCGTGATCCAGAACGCCATCATGTACAGCGTGACGGGTGCGATCCTACTTGTCGCGGCCTTCGGGATCTACAACATCATTTCCACCGTGGTGTATGAGAAGACACGCGACATCGCCATCCTCAAGTCGCTCGGCTTCCCCGAGGGTGACATCCAGCGCCTCTTCCTGCTGCAGGGGCTGGTGGTGGGCGTCCTCGGGGCGCTGATCGGCTGCGCCCTGGGCGCACTCATGATCGAAGCGCTGGCCCAGATCCGTTTCGGTATCGATACCCCCGCCGGCCAGGACCGCTTCATCCTGGCGCGCGACGGGCGGATCTATCTCCTCGCCTCTCTCTTCGCGGTCACCGCGGCCGGGCTGGCTGCCCTCATCCCCGCCCGGCGCGCCAGCCGCCTCGATCCCGTGCAAGTGGTGCGGGGGGCGGCATGACACCGCTGATCGAGGCCCGCGGCGTCACCCGCACCCTGCCCGAGGGGGTCACGCTCGTGCACGACATCGACCTCTCGATCCAGCCCGGGGAGTTCGTGGCGATCACCGGCCCCTCGGGGTCCGGCAAATCCTCCCTGCTCTATCTCCTCGGCCTGCTCGACCGGCCAAGCCAGGGGACGGTGCTGCTCGAGGGGCGCGATACCGCAGAGCTCGATGCCGCCGCGCTGGCATCCCTCCGGCTCTCGCGCCTCGGCTTCGTCTTCCAGTTCCACTTCCTGTTGCCGGAGTTCTCGGCGCTCGACAATGTGCTGATCCCGATGCGCCGGCTGGGCCGGCTGGCCCCGGCCGCCGCGCGGGCCGAAGCGATGCGCCTGCTGGCCGAGCTCGGGCTTGCCGATGCGGCGCAGAAGCTGCCCGAACAGCTCTCGGGCGGGATGCGCCAGCGGGTGGCGATCGCCCGCGCGCTGGCCAATGACCCGGCGCTGATCCTGGCCGACGAGCCGACGGGCAATCTCGACACGCGCAACGCTGCCCTCGTCTTTGATATCTTCGGCCGGCTGGTGCGCGAGCAGAAGCGCACTGTCCTGGTCGTCACCCATGATGCCGAGCTGGCGGCACGGGCGGGGCGGCGGGTGCATCTCGTGGATGGGGCGATCGTGGCCGATGACCGCCAAGGCTGAGCAAGGCACGCCCCCTCATCCCAACACGCTGCGCCAGTTCCTGGCCCTCTCCGGCCCCTGGCTCGCGCGCTGGCACACCCGCGGCCAGATCGCGCTGCTGGTGCTCTTCACCCTGATCCAGGTGGTCTTTGCGGTCGCCTACAACATCTGGTTCGCCATGCTCTTCGATGCGCTGGATGCGCGCGATACCGCCCGCATCTGGCAGGCGATCTGGCTGTTCGTCCTGCTTCTGGCCGCGATCATCGTCAGCAACATCGCCCAGATCGAATGGAAGCGGCGCCTCACCCTCTCCTGGCGCGAGGCGCTGACCGAGCGGCTGGTCGGCCAGTGGCTGGAGGGCGGCCAGCACTGGCGCCTCGCTCAGATCCCAGGCAGCCCCGACAACCCGGATGCCCGGATCGCCGAGGATATCCGCATCGCCACCGAACATGCGGTCGAGCTCTTCTCTACCCTAGTGCTGTGCGGCGGCCTGCTCGTCTCCTTCGTCGGCATTCTCTGGAGCCTCTCGGGGGAGGTGAGGATCGGCGAGCTCGCCCTGCCCGGCATGCTGGTCTGGCTCGCGCTGCTCTATGCCGGGGCAGGGGCGGTCGCGGCCTTTCTGGTCGGCCGGCCGCTGACCCGCGCGACCGAGGCGCGCCAGCGCGCCGAAGCCGATTTCCGCTTCGCCCTGGCCGAGGCGCGAGAGAAGGGCGAGGCCTTGGCCATGGCGCGCGGCGAGGCGCAGGCCCGCTCCGGGCTGCTGCGACGCTTCGCCGGGCTGGCCGCGGCCTGGCGGGAACAAAGCCGGGGCATCCGCCACCTCACCGGCTTTCAGTCCGCCTATACCACCGTCTCCCCGATCCTGCCGCTGATGGCCGCAGCACCGCGCTATCTCGCCGGCGATATCACGCTCGGGCAGCTGATCCAGATCGGTCAGGCCTTCCCGCAGACCGTCTCGGCCCTCTCCTGGCCGGTCGACAACGCGGCGCGGCTGGCGGAATGGCGCGCCTCGGCCGAACGGGTGCTGCTGTTTGCCGATGCGCTGGAACCGCATGGCGAGGCATCGGCCATCCAGCGCATCGAGGGCGGCGAGGCGCTGGTGCTCGACCAGCTCATCCTGCGCGATGCCTCGGGCATCGCCCTCTCCGCCCCGCTCGATGCGGTGCTCACACCGGGCACGCGCATCGAAATCCACGGCGACGGATCGGCGATCCGGGCGCTGCAGCTCGCGATCCTCGGCCTCTGGCCCTGGGGCGAGGGCCGGCTCGAAGTGCCGGCCGGGATCGCCTTGGCCGCCCTGCCGGCCAATCCCTGGCTGCCCGAGGGGCGGCTCGCCGCTCTGCTCGATCCGACCGGGGAGACCCCGGAGGCCGCCCTGACCGCGGCGCTGGAGGCCGTGGGCCTCGGCCGGCTGGCCGGGCAGCTCGAGCAGGAGGCGGCCTGGGGCGCCCTGCTCGACGATGCCGACCGGCTGCGCCTGGGCTTCGCGCGGCTGCTGCTCGGGCGCCCCGGTCTTGTGCTGCTGGGCGATCTGGCCGGGCCGCTCGGCGAAGAGGAGGCGCGCCGTCTGCTCAGGCTGCTGGTGATGGCAGCGCCGGAGGCGATCGTGCTGGTGGCCGATCACGGCAGCAGCGGCTTTGCGGGGCGGCTGCTGCTCCCCCCGCCCGAAGGGGTGGCGCCAGGGGCCGCGGCCCGCGCCCTCTCGCGCGCGCGAACGTTCCAGCTGGTGGACTGGCTGCGCCGCGGCTTCGGCCACGCCGCGGAATGACCGGCCTCAGCGCCGCCGCAGCAGGATGTAGTGGACGGTCAGGTCGATCTCGACCCCGTTGGGATCGGCCCCCGGCGGGAAGGCCGGCAGCCGCGCCCCGATGAAGGGCCGGATCGTGCCGGTATTGAGGCTCGGCGAGGCGGAGGGCTGCAGCATGCGCAAGCCGATCACCGTGCCGTCGGGCCGGGCGGTGATGCGCACCCTCACCACCCCCGACTCCCCGCGCATCGCGGCATCCAGGGGGTAGTGCAGGTTCTCGTCCAGCCATCGGCGGAAGGCATTGTTCCAGTTGGGGCCGACCGGGGCCCCGCGCACCACGATCTGCCCCTCGGGCGTCGCGCGGCCCTCGAGCAGGCGCGGCGGCACCGAGAGGTCGAGCTGCCCGCGGGGGCCGGCAGCGCGCGGCGATGGCGGCTGGGCCGGCCGGGCCAGGTCGAAGCCCTCGGGCAAGACCGGCTGAGGCAGGGGCGCTGGCTGCTGCGGCTGCGGCCGGGCCGCCGGGCGCGGGGGCGTCCGGCGGTCGGGCTCGGCAGGCGGCGGCGCGGGGGCAAGGGAGGGGGGAGGCACGACCTCGGCCAGAGCGGGCGGGGCCGGCTCGGTCGGCTGCTCCGGCAGCGCCGGGGGGCTCGGGCGGGGCGGGGGCGCGGCCTCGGCCTGCCGCGGCGGGGACGGAATGGGCGGGGCAAGGGGTGGGGGAAGGCTCGGCGGAGCGGAAGGGGCAGCGAGGGCGGGCGGGGCTGGCGCCGCGTCGGGCGCCGGCGCGGGAGGCGGCGGGGGCGGCAGCGCGCGCAGCGCTGGCGGCGCCTCGGGCTGCGGGGTTGACGGCGCAGCAGGCAGCGGCGGCAGTGCTGGCAAAGGCGGAAGGCGCAGTTCCGCCGGCGGCATCCATTCGGGGGCAGCAAGCTGGGGCGGCGGCGGCGGTTGGGCGGGCACCTCGGCCGGTGCGGGGGGCGGGGCCGGCATCACCGGGGCAGGAGGCGGCGGGGTGGGCGGCAGGGGGGCCTCCCCCTCCTCGCCGCTCGACGCCTGGGGTGTGGGATCGCCGCTGCGGTCGAAGACGATGTCGAAGCTCGGAGGAGGCAGGGGCTGGGGCTCGCGCCGCGGCGCCCAGTCGACCAGCAGGGCCGCCAGCAGCAGCAGATGCAGCAGCAGCGAAGCGCCGAGCCAGCCGGGCCAGACCCAACCGGCTGCAGCCTGCGGGCGCGGCGGCAGCAGCGGCCCCCGCACCGCCCCCCAGCGGGCGCGCAGGATCGCCGGCGGCGGTTCGCGCCGCGGCCGGGCATCGCGCCGCCTGGGCGCGCCGGGGCGGTAGGGAAGCGCGCTGCGCCGGGCAAGGCTCATCGCCGGTCACCGCAGGCCATGTCGGCAGGAAGGCGCAGAAGGGCGTGCGTCGCAAGCGGGCCCTGCGGCCTCGCTGCCGGGCCTGCCGCGCCCGGCCGGCGCTTCAGAGGCCGATCCGCAGCGTCGTGATCCACCAGACGAATCCGGCCGAAAGCCCGAGCAGCAGCAGCCCGAGCGCGGGGGAGGCGAGCTTGGGCGCCGGGACATCGGCCGGCAGCTTCTTCACGCCGGTGATCATGGGCTGCAGGAGGTCATGCCCCTTGAGCACGCGATAGAGCGCAACCGCCGTGACATGCACCGCCACCGCTCCGAGCAGCCAGTAGAACAGCCGCACATGCAGGGCACTCGCCGCCTCCATCACCGGCTCGGGCACCCGTTTGGCGAGCGGGCCATAGGTGAAGATCTGATCGTAGGAGAACAGG
>JANWYF010000072.1 GCA_025057055.1 Rhodovarius sp.
GGGTGATGGCGCCCGCCGGCACGCCGACCCCGATCCTGGAGCGGCTCGATGTCGAAATCGCCCGCGCCATGGGCGATGCCGAGTTCCGCGACCGGCTGGCCCATGCCGGGCTCGAGCCCATCCACCATAATCGCGAAAGCATGCGCGCCTATATCGCCGCCCAGCGCGAAGGCTTCCGCACCGCGATCCGCGCCGCGAACATCCGGATCGAGGGTTAGACCGCTCCCCTCATGCGGCACCCGGCCTGCTCCGCTGCCACCGGGCAGCGGCCAGGCTGCGGGCACAGGGGCCGCCGGCGCCCCTGCTCCGCAAGGGCAAGCTGGGTGCTGGGCCTGGCGCGATCCGCCATGTCGCCAGAGCGGCGGCCTGGCCGCGGTCGGCGGCGCCCCCCGCGGCGTTCCTCGGCTCTCCCCGCCCGTCGTCGGACCGCCTGATGCCTGGCCAGGGCACGGGGGCGATCCGGCCCCTGCCCCGCCGCAGCCCGAGGGGCCATGCTGCCGGGCTTGCCCCGCCGCGGCCGGTCCGCCGGCGGCGCATCCGCGCAGTTCGGCTTGCGCCGCTGCCGCGCGGGCAGCAGGCTCAAGAGGTCTGGCCTCTCGCCCAGCCTGCGACCATGACGGAGGAGCCGATCGACGCGAGCCCCGCCGCCCCTGTGGCCGAAGCCTGGGCAGCCTTGCGCGCCGGGCCGCGCCGCCTCGTGCCGGAGCGGGAGGTGCTGCGGGTCTCGGCCCTGCTGGCCGCCGATGGCCCAGAGGATCCCCTCCTCCCGGCCCGCCATGCCGTGCTCGCCTGGGCCGAACGCCGCTGCGGCGGGAATTTGCCGCAGCGGGCGTGGCGCGGCGATGGTTTCGAATACATCGCCTCCGGCCGCACCACGCTCGGGGCCCGTCTGGAGACAGAACAGGTCGAT
The DNA here is from genome assembly GCA_025057055.1 of Rhodovarius sp. Classification (GTDB taxonomy): domain Bacteria; phylum Pseudomonadota; class Alphaproteobacteria; order Acetobacterales; family Acetobacteraceae; genus Rhodovarius. The sequence continues at coordinate 911 of JANWYF010000072.1, forward strand.
ATCTGGGCCCTGCGCGGGGATGACCCGGACAAGGGCGTGGCGCAACGCACCTGGACGACCGAGGTCGTGCTCGGCCGTCAGACGGGCGCAGCCGCCCATCTCGGCCTTCGCCTGCTCGTCGCCTCGCCCGAGGAGGAGCCGGATTTCGAACCTGCCGTGCCCGGCCTGCTGCGGCAGATCGCCAAGCAGCCGGGGCTTCTCGCGGATGGCCGCCAGCTCTCGGCGGCGCCTTGGCGCATCACCTCCGATGCGGATCTCGCCCGGCTCATCGCGCTGCTCGAATCGCCCACACGCCGCCTGCCTGTCTTCCTCGCCTCGGGCGACGAGCGGGCCGCCGATCCCGATCAGCCGATGATCGATGTCGCGATGCTCGCGCGCACCATGCTGGGGCTCGCCCATGTCGTGGTCGTGCCGGCACGTCTCACCTACGGGCTGTCGGATGCCTTCGGCCGGCTGCGCTCCTGCTATCACGGCGCGGTCAGGGCCTATCTGCCGGGGTTTGACTCTGCGGCCGATCCCTATCGGCACCCGCTGATCCTGCCCGAGACCCACCAGCGCGATCCCGCCGGCACCCTCGCCGGGCTGCGCCGCCTGGCCGCCAAGGAGAGCCTGCGGCGGCTGCGGCTCGGGGCGGATGTGCTGGCCTTCGCCGCCGTCCGCCGGGCGGCGCTGGAGTTCGCGCAAGCCGCCGCCGCCCCATCGCGCAGCGGCACCGCCGAACAGCTCGAGGACGCCCGGCAACGCATCGCGGCGCTGCAGGCCGAACTGGACCAGAAACAGGCGGAAGCGGAGCAGTACTTCACCCTCGCCCAGCAGGAGGAAGAGCGGGCCCAGGCGGCCGAGGCGCAGCTTCACCACGCTCGCCAGCGAATCGCCCAGCTCGAGGCCATGCTCGCAGCACGGGGCGAGCCGGCGGCGGAGGAGGAGCTGCCCAAGGCCTGGGAGGAGCTGGCCGACTGGTGCGACCGGATGCTGATCGGCCGGCTTGTCCTGGCCCCGGCAGCGCGGCGGGGGATCAAGAAGGCGCTGTTCCGCGACCACCGGCTGGCCGCACGCTGCCTTGCTTGGCTGGCCGGGGAATGTCGCAACCGCCGGCTGCGCGGCGGGGGCGCGGTGGCCAATCTGCCGCTCCTACCCGGCATCGAGAACGCGCCCTGCGGAGCCGACAGTTTCCGCTTCGACTTCCAGGGCCGGAGCCTGACTGCCGACTGGCACATCAAGAACGGCGGCAATACGCGCGAGCCCAGGCGCTGTTTGCGCATCTACTACGCCTGGGACGAGGCCACACAGCAGATCGTGGTGGCCGAGATGCCCGCCCACCGCAGAACGGGGGCAAGCTGACCGCCCTCTGCGGGGGAGGCGCGCTGCGGCCCGCTCAGGCCCATGCCGGCGCGCTGCCGGCGCGGCCGGGCAGCGTCCCTTCGCCGGCGGCAGCGCCTATGCGGTGCCCGTCCTCAGTCGGGGGTGATCTGGAAACGGCGGATCACCGCCGCCCATTTGCGCAGTTCGCTGGCCAGGAAGGCGCCGAACTCCTCCGGCGGATTGCCGCCCGGGATCGCGCCCTGGCGCAGCAGCAGCTCGCGCACCTCTCCATCCTGCAGGGCGCTGATCGCGGCCCGCCGCAGCAGGGCCAGCGGGCCGGGCGGAGTCCGGGCCGAGGCGAAGAGGCCATGCCAGTTGCTGGCATCGACCTCCGGCAGGCCGGCCTCGATGAAGGTCGGCACATCCGGCAGCCAGGGCAGACGCTCAGGCGTGCCCACCGCCAGCGCGCGCATCGCCCCCGATTCGATGTGCGGCAGCAGCACCGGCAGATCGGCAAAACCGAGCTGGACCTCGTTGCGGAGGATCGCCGTCGCGAGCTGGGCGCCGCTGTTGTAGGGGATGTGCACGATGTCGACGCCGGTTGCGGCGAGCAGCTGCGCTGCGGCGAGATGCGGCATCGAGCCGTTGCCGGTCGAGCCGAAATTGAGCGCCCGCGGCCGGCGCCGCGCATCGGCGATCAGATCGGCCACCGTGCGATAGGGTGAGGCGGCGGGCACCACGAGCGGTTCGGGCACCAGCACCCCGAGCGTGATCGGCGCGAGATCGGTCAGCGGATCATAGGGCGTTCCGCGGCCGAGGCTGGGCGAAATGGCCAACGCGCCGGCGCTGCCGATGCCGAAGGTGTAGCCGTCCGGGCTGGCCTTGGCGACGAGATCGACGCCGATCACGCCGCCCGCCCCGGCGCGGTTCTCCACCACCACCGGCTGGCCAAGGATGGCGGCCATACGCGGGGCCAGGATGCGGGCGACGATATCGGTCGGGCCGCCCGGGGCGAAGGGAACGATGAAGCGCAGAGGGCGCGTCGGGAAGGCCTCCTGGGCCTGGCCCGGCCCGGCGACCAAGGCCGCTGCGGCGGCTGCAACAAGGGCGCGGCGTTGCATCGACGTCTCCTCCTTCCCTGCTCCGGTCCTGCTCCGCGGCACCGGCCGCGGCTGCCCATGCCAGCACTCCTCCGCGCGATCGCCTAGCCTGCCCGCCTGCCGGCGGGGGGCTGCGCGCCGATCATCGCACGCACCCGCCGCGGCGGGGGCGGCGGGGGCGGTCAGCGCCCGGTCTTGGCAATCGGGGCGATGAACTGTGCCTCGGTATCCCAGGGGAAGAGGATCCAGGTGTCCTGGCTGACCTCGGTGACGAAGGTATCGACCGTCGGCCGCCCGGCAGGCTTGGCGTAGATCGTGGCGAAATGGGCGCGCGGCAGCAAGGCCCGGATCACCTTCGCGGTGGTGCCGGTATCCACCAGGTCGTCAATGATCAGCCAGCCCTCGCCATCGCCCGCCGCCAGGGGCTTCTTGGCGACACGCGGCTCCCCGCGCTCCTCCTCCTCGTAGGTGATGATGCTCGCTGTCTCGATGATGCGGCATTCGAGCTCGCGCGCGATGATCGCGGCCGGGATCAGCCCGCCGCGGGTGATCGCCACCACGCCTTTCCACGGCCCCTTCTCGAGCAGGCGCCAGGCGAGCGCCTTGGCGTCGCGGTGCAGCTGGTCCCAGGTGACGGTGAAGTATTTCTTGGTCATGCCTCAGCGCTTCCTTCCGCCCAGGGGCGCCTGCCGGTCGACGCCGACCGGCACCACCGCGGTCTGCTGACGGGGGCGACAGGGCGGGCCAGCCAGGGGGGCAACAGATCCGACCGATTCGGCCTGCCGGGCCGCCGCCGTGAGGGAAGCGGCCGCCGCCACGGTCGCCTCGGGCCCTCATTCCGCGCCATGCCTCGGCCCATGGCTGCGGCCTCGGCGGAGCCTCGGCCCGGGGCGTCTCATCCCGCGCGGGCGCGCCTGCCCGCCCCCTGCCGCCTTGCCCGATCCGCCCCGTCATGGGCCGCGCGCTTAGAGCATTTTCCCGCCGCGCGAAATCGCCCTGCAGCCCGCCCTGCCCGCGGCGGCGGCCAGGCAAAACGCCCACATCACCGAAGGGTCCGCCGCCGGCGCCAGGCGCGAGCCAGGGCCTCGGCCCAGGCCGCAGCGGGCGGGGGCCGTTGCCGCACCGGCTGCCCCGTGCCAACCAGAGGCGGCGAGGAGGGCAGGCGAGATGCGCGATTTCCACTTCCCGGGCCGCAGCCCGGTGATCAGCGGCCGGGCCATGGCCGCGACCTCCATGCCGGCGGCCACCCTGACCGCCCTCGACGTGATGCGCAGCGGCGGCAACGCAATCGATGCCGCCATCGCCGCCGCGGCGGTGCTCGGCGTCATCGAACCGCAGAGCACGGGCATCGGCGGGGACTGCTTCTGCCTTTACGCCCCGGCCGGCAGCGGCGAGGTGATCGCGATCAACGGCTCGGGCCGCGCCCCCGCCGCCGCCACGCCCGAAGCGCTGCGCGCCCGCCAGGTGACGACGCTCGAGCCGCAGAGCCCGCACGCCGTCACCATCCCCGGGGCGGTCTCGGCCTGGGCCAAGCTCAACGCGCGCTTCGGCCGCAAGGGGCTCGATGAGCTGCTCGAACCTGCCGCCCGCCTCGCCGAGGAGGGCTTCCACGTGCATGCCCGCGTTGCTCTCGACTGGGCCGACAATGCCGCCAAGCTCGCCCGGCATCCGGCCACCGCCGCCGCCTATCTGCCCGGCGGACGACCGCCCGGGCATGGCGACCGCATCGCCTTTCCAGCTCTGGCACGCACGCTGCGCGCCATCGGCCAACACGGCCCCAAGGCCTTCTACGAGGGCGAGGTGGCGGCCGACATGGTCCGCACCCTGCGCGCGCTCGGCGGGCTGCACACCGAGGAGGACTTCGCCGAGGGCGACGCCGCGGAGTTCGTGACACCGATCCGCACCCGCTGGCGCGGCCTTGAGATCTGGCAATGCCCGCCCAATGGCAGCGGGGTGATCGCGCTGATGATCCTCAACATCCTCGGCCAGTGGGAGAGCCCGGCGGCCGGGCCGATCAGCGCCGAACGCTTCCACCGCCATATCGAAGCGGCGCGCCTTGCCTACCGCGACCGCGACGCCTTCCTGGCCGATCCCGCCCAGGTCGAGGTGCCGGTCGACAAGCTCCTCTCGCCCGACTATGCCGCGGCGCTCGCGCGCCTGATCCGCGACGATGCGGCGATGGTCCTGCCCCCGCCCGGAGAGAGCGAGCTCGCCCGGCAGCGGGATACGGTCTATCTCTGCGTCGTCGATGAGGAGGGCAACGCCTGCTCCTTCATCAACTCCCTCTTCGAGGGGTTCGGGTCGGCGATCACCGCGCCGCAATCGGGCGTGCTGCTGCACAACCGCGGCTACGGCTTCCGGCTGGAGGAGGGGCATCCCAACTGCATCGCCCCGCGCAAGCGCCCGCTGCATACCATCATCCCCGGCATGGTCATGCAGGACGGACAGGCGCTGATGCCCTTCGGCGTCATGGGTGGGCATTTCCAGCCGATGGGCCAGACCCTGCTGCTCACCAACATCTTCGACTACGGGATGGATGTGCAGGAGGCGCTGGATGCCCCGCGCCTCTTCCCGCGCCTGGGCAAGGTGCAGGTGGAACGCGGCATCGGCACCGACATCATCGACCGGCTCAACCGCCTGGGCCATGAATGCGAAAGGGTGGCCAAGCCGCATGGCGGCGGGCAGGCGATCCTGATCGACCGGGCACGCGGCGCGCTGATCGGCGGTTCCGATCCGCGCAAGGATGGCTGCGCGATGGGCTATTGAGCAGGGCCGAGCCGCGATGACCGAAGCCTGCGACCTCTCCGCCCGCGAAGCCCGCCGCCTGATCGGCGCGCGCCGCCTCTCCGCCGTCGAACTCCTGGAGAGCTGCCTCGCCCGGATCGCGGCGGTCAACCACGCGGTCAACGCCGTCACCGCCATGGATGTGAAGGCCGCGATGGCCGCCGCGCGCGCCGCCGATGCGGCGACCATGCGCGGGGAGGCGCTGGGGCCGCTCCATGGGCTGCCGATCGGCATCAAGGATCTGGAGGCGACGAAGGGCCTGCGCACCACCTGGGGCAGCCCGCTGT
>JANWYF010000135.1 GCA_025057055.1 Rhodovarius sp.
CCGCGGCTACTTGACCAGCCGCTGCAGCTCCTCGAGCGCCTGCGCCAGCCGCGCCTGCAGCACGCCCAGCGCCTCGGCATTGGCCTTCTGGATGAGTTCGGCCACCTCGCGCAGATCGGCCATCGCCCTCTCATAGGCGGCCTTCATCAGCTCCGCCTGCCGCTGCGCCTTGGCCTGCGGGCTATCCTCGCTGGTCAGGGCGCGCAAGGCCTCGTTCATCTCCTCGAGAGAGCGGCGCAGGATCTCGATATTGCGCCGCGCCAGCGCCTGCGCGCCCTCGAGCGCGATCCGGTTGGCCTGGGCCAGCGCCTCGATGTTGCGCCGCTGCGCCTCGGCGATCGCGCCGAAATCGGGAAGCTCCGGCAGCTTGAGTTCGGCAAAGAACCGGATGAACTCCTCCTGCGGGTTGGGCATGGCGGCCACCTCCTCGGCTTGCCGGCAGCCTAGGCCCCGGCCCGTCGCGCGCCAAGCGGGCCCCGTCCGCCAGGCCGTCAGGAGGGGGCGCCCTGCGCCTCCCCGGGCGGGGTCTCCTCCCCCGTGCTCGCGGGGGCTTCGGCCTCTGCGGCCTTCCGCCGCGCCTCCGGGTCGAAGCTGCGCGCAATCTGATCGGCACGGCCGAGGGCGCGGTCCAGCGCAGCCATCGTCGCCGCCATGTCCGGGCTTTCGTCCTTGGCCCAGGCATTGAGCGTGTAGACCCAGACCCCCATCAGCCCGCGCCGGCGCAGCTGCCCGATCAGCCCGCGGCTGCCGAGGCCTGCCGCCTCCAGCATCCAGGCCATGGCGCGGTCATTGAGCGTGCCGACCCAGAAGGCGAGCGGCGGGTCATAGGGCAGTTCCTTGAGGAAGCGGATCACCCCGGCGCGATGCGGCTGGAGCTGATCGAGCCGCCGCATCAGCAGATCGAAGAGGCGATCGCGCGGGCTCTCCCCCTCGGAAGGGACGGTGCCGGCCAGCACCGCGCGGTCCACGGCCTTGACCGACAGCGCGAGAAGCGCCTCGGGGCAGGCGGCATGGCCGCGCAGTTCGGCCAGCGTGACATGCGCCGCCTGGGCGATGCGGGCCATGGTGGCGCCGCGCCAGCCGTGCTCGGCGACGGCCTTCCAGAAGCCATCGAGGATGCGCGCCTCGCGCGCGTGGTGGTCGGGCTCGCTCATGGCCGGAAGTTTGGGCCCTGCAGCGCGCTTGGGAAGGGGGATCGCGTCATTCCCTCTCCTCCGTCACCCAGCCCGGGCGCAGCGTGATTGCCTGGTGCCGGCAGATGTCGAAGTTGCGCAGCTCCTCCGCGCTCCCGTTGTCGAAGACGATGCGCAGATCCGCCCGGCAATCGCCGTCGGTGGCAAGTTCGGCCCTGCCGCCGCGGCTGATCGGCCGCTCGATCTGGTTGGGGCCCCAGTCGCGATCCGTGACCGGCGAGAGGTACATCTCCACGATCGGCCGGTCATACAGGCTGCCCACCGCGATCCGCCGCATCGGCAGAAAGACGACCGGCTCGCCCGAACAGAGGTCCACCTCCTCCCGCACCTCCTCAAGCCGGTCCTCGAAGAGGGCGCGCATCCTGACCCGGCATGCCGCGCTGCGGATGCGCAGCAGCAGGCTGTCGCCCCCATCCAGCACCCGCCGGCCGAGGCGGTCCGGCCCCCAGGGTGCGGCGGGATCGGGGCTGGTCTGCAGCGCGGTCATCGCCACCAGACGGCGGTTGATCAGCCTCACCTCCCGCAGCGGTACCGAGGGGTCGCCGAAGGCGATGCGGGGATGGGCGCAGATGTCGAGATCCTGCCTCTGCGCCGGCTGGCCGTCGAAGCTCGCGCGCACGGTCACCGCGCAGGCGGTCAAGCCGCGCAGGCGCAGCCGGAACTCCTCCCCCGGGGCCAGGGTGGCCCGCCCCAGCCGGTCAGGCCCCGGATCATCGGCCCCGCGCGGGAAGACGAAGAGCTGAAGCAGTGTCGCTTCGGTGTCGTTGACCAGCAGCAGCTCGCGCCGGTTCGCATCGGTCAGCACCACCCGCTGGCCGGTGCAGGCATTGACGCGCAGGCTCTCCTCGCTCTCGTCGGAGAAGACCGCACGCAGGATCAGCTCGCAGGGCCCGCCCGGGGGCAGGCGGATGACGAAGCTGCCCCCCGAGGGCACGACCGAGGCGCCCAGCCGATCCGGCCCCTCCGGCGCGCCCGGTAGAAAGAGATAGGCCTCGCGCAGGGTGGTGTCGCTGCGGTTGACGATCTCGATCCCACGCCCGGCAGGCGAGGGCGTGCCCTGCCCCGCCCCGGGTTTGAGGCCGCCCTGCTGCGCCGCCGCCGGCCCGGCGGCGAGGGCGAGCAGGGCCAGACCGGCGATCAGCGCAAGCCCCATATGACGCATCCTCCGCCCTCCTCCCTCGATCCTGCCCGGCCGCCACAGACTGCGCCGCCAGCCCCGGCCGCGTCCAGTGACGGATCACCCTCCCCGCCGCGGCGCGCGCAGGCTGCGGCCCATCACCACCGCCGCCTCGCCGAAGCGGCGGCGCAGTGTCTCCACCGCCGCCCAGCGCGCCGCCTGTCGCGCCGCCTCCGGTTCGGCCAGATCGGGCGGATCGGCCAGACGGCCAGGCGCCAGCGGCGCGGCGGCAAGGCCGATGAGGCGGAAGGCGGCCTGACCGTCGGCCTCCCGCGCGAGCAGGGGCCGGGCCGCGGCGAAGAGGCGTTCCGGCACCCGGGTCGGCGCCGGGAGCCTCAGCGAACGGCTGTGCACCAAGAAATCCGCACGCTTGAGCTTGAGCACGATGCCGGCGGCGGCGAGGTCCTTCTCGCCCAGACGGCGGGCGAGCCGTTCGGCCATGCGCCAGAGTTCGGCCTCCAGCGCGGGCAGGGCAGAGAGATCGGCCTCGATGGTCGTCTCGGCGCTGAGGCTGCGCGGCGGGCGGCCGGGGCGGACCGGCCGGTCGTCCTCCCCGCGGGCACGCGCTGCGAGCCCGGGCCCTTCCTCGCCCAGCCGCGCCCGCGCCTCGGCC
>JANWYF010000249.1 GCA_025057055.1 Rhodovarius sp.
ACGCCGTCGATGCCGCCATCGCCCGACCGGCCGCGCAGTTCCCGCGCCTCCGTCTCGCTGCCATAGCCCATGGCCACCAGCAGATCGAGCACGACTTGTTCGAAGAAGGCGGGTTCGACGTCGCGCAGGCGTTGCAGCAGCTTGGCGCGGAGTTCCGCCTCGATCAGCGCCAGCGCCTCCTCGATCCGCTCCTCGGGCGTGCTGGTGATCTCCGCGCTCTCGGCACCGCTGGCCGGGCGGGTCTCGTCGGGCTTGCCCTCTGCCTCGGGCCGCAGGATCGCAAACTCCGGGAACTGGCGCAGGAAGGCGATGGTGATGCGCTCGGGCGGTGCGGCGAGCACGCTGCGCCCGCGCTCCGTCAGGCGATAGACCCCGCGCGCCACGCGCTCGATCAGCCGGGCGCGGTGGAGGTAGGCCACGGCCCAGCCGACGCGGTTGCGGAACCTCGGCATCCCGCTGGGCAGACGGAGCGCGCGCTCCTCGGGGGTCAGCCGGAACTGCGCGGCCAGATCCTCCGTCATCTCGGCCAAGTGGCGCTCGCCCTGGGCCAGGGCCTGGAGCACCGGCAGGAGGACAGTCTGGAAATCAGGAATCGCCATAATGGAAGGTTGCGGCCGTTTTCCAGACCGGCGCAAGGGCTGCGGCTTGCCCTCGGCCCAGGCGCAGCAGAGTCTCAGGCGGCGCCGCGGCGGCCAGGAGCTCCGACAGTGGCGGCAGCCATGGCGCGCCATGCCGCAGGCGCTGACGCAGCCGCGCCACCAGCAGGGACTCTTCCAAACCCTCGGCCAGCCGGCGCGCCACTCCCTGCCGGCGCCAGCCCGGCGCGACATACAGGTGCAGCGCCCAGCGCCCGCCGGGCAGCAGCATCAGGGCCAGGCTGCCTGCCGCCTCGCCCTCCGGCCCGCGGGCCAGTTCCCCCACCACCCGGCCGGAGGCGATGCCGGCCGCGAGCCAGCGCAGCGTGGCCGGGCGGTGCCGTCGCGGCGCGCCGCCTCCGCTGCCTTCCGCCACCAGGGCGGCGATGTGCTCGGCAATCAGCGCCGCATCCTCGGGCCGGGCGGGCTGCAGGGTGATCATCTCTCTCGATATGGTATGGCCAGGGCCGCCGCCAGCGCCTCTTGCCGCTGCTGAGGCCGCGCGGGGCCGTGGCCGCAGGCCGCGGGGCAGGGCGGCCGTGGCCCCTCGCCGAGCGGGCGGGCAGCTTTCGGTCAGCCAGCCGCCGCCGGCCGTCCCCTCGGCTTGCGCGCGCCGCATCTAGCGCCCCTCTCTTGCGCCGGCGGCGGTCACTGAAACAGCCGTTGCAGCCGCCCCAGCAGCTCGCGCAGCTCGCTGCCCTCCGCCGGGCGCGGCGGGCTGGGCGGGACGAGTTCGCGCAGCCGCGCCATGGCCTGCCGCGTGCCCGACAGCGGCAGCTCGATCGGCTCGGCCTGGGCCCCGCCGCCGGCGCCGAGGCCGGTGAGGCGGATCAGGACCGTCGAGGCCTCGGCCAGCTCGCGCTCGGCCCTTTCGCCCAGGTCAGGGTGGGGAAAGCAGACCAGATTGCGCCCTTCCAGCGCGCAGGACATCTCGAACATCGGGTGGCGGTCGAAGCGGATCTGCACCCGGCCGGCCAGCGCCATCAACCCGCGGGAGGCGCCGTCCAGCCCCAGGTCGCGGGCGGTGACGACGGGCACAAGCCGCCCGCCGCGGTCCTGGATCTCGAGCGCCATGCCGGGGCCGCTGCCGGGCCGTTCCACCCACTCCTTGTGCTGCAGGCGGCAGGCGGTGCGGTCGGTCATGCGGTCGGTGATGCAGCCCAGGGTCCAGGTGCCGAACTCCTGCGCCGTCGGGACTTGCGCCGCGGCCGGCAGCGCGAGAAGGAGAAGGGCGGCAAGGCCCGATGCCGCGCCGGCAGCAGCAGAGGCATGGCGGCGCGCGCGGGTCGAGGGCGCCGTGCCGCCCGGCGGCCGATCCGGGCGGTGGCCCCGCTTCCGGCCGGATCGAAGCCGTTCGAGGATGGCGGCGATGCGCATGATGGGACCCCCCCGACGATGATGCCGATGATCCCCTGGCCGGATGGTCGCAGCGTGCCGGTGCTGGGCCAGGGCACCTGGAGGATGGGCGAGGACCCGGCGCGCCGGCAAGAGGAGGTGCGGGCGCTGCAGGCGGGGATCGATGCCGGCCTCACCTTGATCGACACCGCCGAAATGTATGGCGAGGGCGGGGCGGAGGAGGTGGTGGGCGAGGCGATCCGCGGCCGGCGGCAGCAGGTGTTCCTGGTCTCCAAGGTGCTGCCGCAGAATGCCTCCCGCCGGCGGCTGCCGCAGGCCTTGGCGGGAAGCCTGCGGCGCCTCGGCACCGATGTGCTCGACTGCTACCTGCTGCACTGGCAGGGCAGCGTCCCGCTCGCGGAGACCGCCGAGGCGCTGGAGCGCGCGCGCGAGGCCGGGCTGATCCGCAGCTGGGGCGTCTCCAACCTCGATCTTGAGGAGCTCGCCTCCCTGCCTCCGGGCTGCGCCACCAACCAGGTGCTGTTGCATGCGGGCGAACGGGGGGTGGAATATGCCCTGCTGCCCTGGATGCGGCAGCGGGGCATGCCGCTCATGGCCTATTCCCCGCTCGGTCAGGGGCAGCTGCTGCGCCATCCCGTTCTGCGCCAGGTTGCGGCCCGCCACGGAGCGACCCCGGCCCAGGTGGCGCTGGCCTTCGTGCTGCGCCAGCCCGGGGTGCTTGCGATCCCAAAGACCGCCACGGCGGCACGCGCGGCGGAGAATGCCGCCGCCGCCCGTCTACGCCTGCCGGCCGAGGAATGGGCGGTGCTGGATGCCGCCTTCCCGCCGCCGCGGCGGCGCCGGCCGCTCGCCATGCTCTGAAGGCCGGCCTCAGCCGGAGGTGATCGCCTGCCGCACCCATTCCGCGATCGCCAGGGTGCGCGCATCCTCCCCAAAGCGGCCGACGATCTGCACACCAAGCGGCAGATCCTTCTCGCCGCTCGCCACCGGCACGGTCACGCAGGGCAGGCCGAGGGCGGTCCAGATCGCGTTGCAGGCGGGATCGCCGGTGTGGGAGAGGCCCTCGGGTGCCACGCCGGGCGCGCTCGGGGTCAGCACCGCCTCATGCTCGCCGAGCGCGGCGGGGAAGGCGGCCTGGGCCTCGCGCAGGGCATGGCGGGCCGCCTGCAGCGCGGCGAAACCCTGGGCCGCGCCCCAGTCGAGGCGTTCGCGCAGGATGGGTGACAGCAGCGGGGCACGTTCCGCCCTCTCCCAGGCCAGGGCCTGGGCGCTTTCGGCGTGCATCACCACCGGATGCGCCTCATGCGCGGCGGCCACGACGGGGGGCAGCTCCATCGGGGTGACGGTCGCGCCGGCGCGGCGGCAGGCATCGGCGGCGGCCTCGAGCAGGGCCAGCGTATCGGTGCTGGCGATGGCCGCCCCCGGCCCCAGGACGAGGGCCAAGCGCGGCGGGCGGTCGAGCGCCGTCTCCGGCGCGCCGAAATCGCCGCCGGTCAGCGCCGCCATGACCAGTGCGGCATCGGCCACGCTGCGGGTGATGACGCCGATGGTATCGAGCGTCTCGCTCATCACCTTCATGCCGCCGCGGTGCAGCGTGCCGAAGCTCGGCTTGAAGCCGACCACGCCGCAATAGGCGGCGGGGCGGATGATGCTGCCTGCGGTCTGGGTGCCGAAGCCGACATGGGCCATGCCATCGGCCACCGCCGCGGCCGAGCCGGAGGAGGAGCCGCCCGGCGTATGGGCCGGGTTGTGCGGGTTGACGGTGGGCCCCGGGTGGCGGGTGGCGAACTCGGTGGTGACGGTCTTGCCCAGCACGATCCCGCCCGCCCGCCGCGCCAGCGCCACGCAGGCGGCATCGGCCCGCGGCCGGTGGCCGGCATAGATCGGGCTGCCATAGGCGGTCGGCATATCCGCCGTATCCAGCACATCCTTCACGCCGAAGGTGGCGCCGGTGAGCGGCCCCTCGGGCGGCAAGAGCTGCCACAGCGGCCCCGGGTCATGGTGGGCGTAGGCGTGGATCAGCGGCTCGCGCAGCCGGATCCGCTCGAGCACCGCCTCGAGCACGAGGCGAGGGGAGAGACGCCCGGTCAGGATGCGCCGGCGAGTCTCGGTGACGGTGAGGAAGGCGATCTCCTGCATGGGCGGAGAGGTTAGCCCTGCGGCCCGGGCCGCGATACCGGCGCGCCGGGCCCGGGCGGATCGGCCCCGGCCGTGCCGGAAGCCAGCCTTGCCGCGGTCTGCCCTCGCCGGCCGAGCCACATCGCCGCCGGCACGGCGGCCGCGGCGAGAACCCCGACCACCCCCGCGGCATTCAGGGCGGCCGGCGCGCCGAGCGCCATCGGCAGCGGCCCAGCCAGCAGATAGCCCGCGACCGCCACCCCCGCCCCGAGCGCAGCCCCGCCCAGCACCTGCACGGCGTAGCGGTCGGTCAGGAAACGCATGGCCGCTGCCGGGGCGATGAGCAGCGCCACCACCAGGATGCTGCCCACCGCCTCGAAAGCGGCAACCGCCGCCGCCGCCACCATGAGATGGAGGAGCAGTTCGAGCCGCCCGACCGGCAGGCCGACCACGCGGGCATGGAGCGGGTCGAAGGCCATGAGCATCAGCGGCCGCCACAGCAGCGCCACCCCGCCCGCCACCATCAGCGCCACGGCCAGCAGCAGCCAGAGACCGGGCGGCAGCGCCGCCAGCGCCGCCGGATCGAACAGGGAGGCAAGGCCGGTCGCCTCGGGCCAGAGCAGGGTCTCCATCTGGCCGAACAGGACGTGATGCACGTCCAGATGCACGTCGCGCCCGCCGGTCACCTCGAGCCCGACGATTCCGGCCGAGAACATGGCGGTGAAGACGATGCCGCTGGCCGCCCCGCCCTCGAGCCGCGCAAGGCGGCGCACCTGCCCGATCAGCCAGGCGGCGAGCAGCGCCGCCGCGGCGGCGCCGACCAGCATGGGCAGGCCGCTGCGCGCGCCGGTGATCGCAAAGGCGGCGACGATGCCGGGCAGCACGGCATGCGCGATCGCATCGCCGAGCAGTGCTTCCCGCCGCAGCAGGAGAAAGCTGCCGAGCAGCCCGCAGGTCGCGCCGGCGAGCAGCGCGGCGAGCAGGGCGGGCGCATCGAGCTGGAGGAAGGCAGCCATGCCGCAGCGCCTCTCAGGCCGGGGCGGCGGGATGGGCGGCCCGCCGCGCGGCCCGCCAGTTGGCGGCCAGCACCGGTGCGGCCAGAGCCAGACCGCCCAGCGTGAGCGGCCCGTTCGGGGAGATCATCAGCAGCGCCGCGAGCAGCAGCGCCGCCTGGCCGACCGGGCCGAGCGGGGCGAAGGCGAAGCCCGTCAGCCCCGCGCCCAGCACCGCCACCCCGAGCGCACAGGTGGCCGTCACCCACAGGAACTCCTGCCAAGTGAAGCCGTCGGTGACGATCAGCATCACCGGAGCATAGGCGAAGACGAAGGGCACCAGCGCCTTGGCCGCACCCAGCCGGAAGGCGGAGAGGCCCGTGCGGAAGGGGTTGGCCCCCGCAATCCCCGCTGCGGCATAGGCCGAGACGCAGACCGGCGGCGTCAGATCCGCCAGGATCCCGTAGTAGAGGATGAACAGATGCGCCGCGATCGCCGGCACGCCGAGCTGGGTCACCGCCGGTGCGGCGATCGCCGCGAGCACGATGTAGAGCGCCGTGGTCGGGATGCCGCAGCCCATGGCGATGCAGACCAGGGCCACGAAGAGGAGGGTGAGGAAGAGGGTCAGGCCCTGAAGGCTGACCAGCTCCGCCGGCAGCAGCCCCAGCACGGGGGAGAAGAAGGCCGCGGTCGAGGCGGCGGCCTGGGTCACGATGAAGCTGATGCGAAAGCCCGCGCCGGTCAGCGTGACCACGCCCACCACCATGCCCACCGCCGCCGCCGCCGCCCCGACCGCCAGCGCGTAGCGCGCGCCGACCTCCAGCGCTTCCCACAGATCGCGCAGGGAGAGGCGATGGCGCGGATGGAGCAGGCCGATAAGGATGCAGGCGGTAATCCCCCAGAAGGCGGCGAGATAGGGGGTATGCCCCTCGACGATGATGGCCACCAGCAGGACCAGCGGCAGGAGAGTGGGCCAGCCCTGGCGGATGGTGGGCCAGAGGCGCGGCATCTCCTCGGCCGGCAGGCCGCGCAGGCCAAGCCGCTTGGCCTCGAGATGGACCTGGATGAAGACACCCCAAAAATGCATCACCGCCGGCACCAGCGCGGCCAGCAGCAGCGTGGTGAGGGGGATCTGCAGGAACTCGATCATGACGAAGGCGGCCGCCCCCATGATCGGCGGCGTGATCTGCCCGCCCGCGCTGGCTGCGGCCTCGACCGCCCCGGCGAAATGCGGGCGGTAGCCGATGCGCTTCATCGCCGGAATGGTCAGTGAGCCGGTGGTGACCGTATTGGCGATGGAGGAGCCCGAGATGGTGCCGAACATCGCCGAGGAGAGCACCGCCACCTTGGCCGGCCCGCCGGGGTAGCGGCCGGCGATGCAGGTCGCGATGTCGATGAAGAATTGCCCGAGCCCCATGCGGGTGGCGATCACGCCGAAGAGCACGAAGTGGAAGACGAAGGTCGCGACCACCTTGGCCGGGATGCCGAAGATGCCCTCCTGCGTCAGATAGACGTGATTGACGAAGCCCGCCCAGTCCGCCCCGGGATGCGCGAGCACCCCGGAGAGGTGGTTGCCCAACAGCGCATAGAGGATAAAGACGCCCACGATCAGCGGCAGAGCGATGCCCATGGCACGGCGTGCCGCCTCCAGCACCAGCAGAACCATCAGCGTGCCGATCGCGACATCGGTCGCATTCGGCATGCCGATGCGGAAGGTGAGCTCGTCGAAGACGACGGGCAGGTAGAGGCTTGCCGCCACCACCGCCGCCGCCAGCAGCCAGTCGAGCACCGGCACGCCACCCATGCGCGGCCCGACCGACAGCACCCCTCCGGGAAAGAGCAGGAAGATCAGCCCGAGCACGGCGGCGAGGTGGATCGCCTTGTGCCAGTGCTCGGTGAGGATCCCGAAGCCTGCCGTGTAGTAGTGGAACAGCGACAGCGCGACCAGCAGCGCCGAGGTCAGCAGTGCGGTCGGCCGCGGCAGGCGGCGGAAGCGCAGCTCCTGATCCGCCGCCTGTTCGATCTCCGCTGCCTTGGCGAGATCGAGCTGCGCCCCCCGCGGCGCCCCGCTCATGCCGGCCGCCTCAGGTCAAGAGGCCGACCTCGCGGTAGTAGCGCTCCGCCCCCGGGTGCAGCGGGACCACGCCGCGGCCGGTCAGGGCGGCCTCGCGGACGATCTCCCGGCCCTTGGCATGGCCGCGTTCGAGCAGGCCGCGGGTGGTTTCCGACCACAGCGAGCGGGTGATGCCATAGACCAGATCGGCGGGGACGGAATCGCGCACCACCCAGCAGGCGCCGACGGTCAGGGTCGGCACATCGGCCTCCAGCCCCTCATAGGCGGTGCGGGGGATGACGCCGCGACCGTAGAAGGGGGCGCGGTCGATCACCCGCTGCGCCGCCTCGCCCTCGATCGGCAGGATGCGGCAGCCGGTGCGCGCGCAGAACTCGGTGAAGGCCGAGGAGGGGTAGCCGACCACGGTGATGGTGGCATCGAGCGCGCGGTCCTGCATGCGCTCGGTGCCCTGCTGCTGGTTGAGGAACTCCGCGGTGAAGTCGCGCCCGGCGCGCAGCCCGTTGGCCTCGAGGATCAGCTCGCTGCCGATCCGCGCGCCCGAGGCCTGCAGGCCGATCGCGATCCGCCGCCCGCGCAAGTCGGCGAAGCTGCGGATCGGGCTGTCGCGGCGGACCACGGCGTGGATGTGTTCGGGAAAGAGGTGCGCGATGAAGCGCAGCCGGTCGAGCCGCGGCCGCCCCTCGAAGAGCCCGGTCCCGGTATAGGCCCAGTGCAGCACATCGGACTGGGTGAAGCCGCTCTCGGCATTGCCGGCCTGCACCAGGTTGACGTTTTGCACGCTGCCCTGGGTGGCCTGGGCCACCGCGACCAGCCCGGGCACGCCATCGGTCGCGCCCGGCACATTGCAGGCCGCCCCCGGCGGGCAGGAGATGGCATTGGCGATGATGCCGCCCACCGGATAATAGGTGCCGCCGGCGCTGCCGGTGCCGATGCGGAAGAACTGCGGTGCCTGGGCAGCGCCCGGCCGCGCCGCCAGCGCCAGGCCGGCCGCCAGGGCGGCGGCCAGGCCACGGCGCGGGATGGGAAGGGCTGCGATCATCTCATGCTCTCCCTGCCTCCGAGAAGGAAAGCCTAGACCGGTTCGCGGCCGGCTGGGAACCGGCTCGCCACCCTGCCTGCCGCGCTGCGGCCGCCGCCGGCCGGGCCGACCCCATCCGGCCGATGGTGCGGCCCCGCCGCTCAGATCGGATAGTCGCGCTGCGGGTCGATCCCCGCGGCGGTGAGGAAGCGGCGCAGGCGCATCACCTCCTCCCCCGGGACCGAATGGGTGCCGAGGTGAAAGCTCCCCTGCTGGCCGTTGAGCTTGACCAGCAGCGCCCCATGCCCGCCGTGCTTCATCTCGGCCCCCAGTTCGCCGAGCACGCTCTCCACCTGACGGGGGTCGAGGTTGTGATGCAGGGGGTGGGCGAAAATGCCGTGCAGCACCTTGCGGTGGTGATGGTTCATGCGGTCCTCCTGGACCGCAGACCATCGCCGCGCTGCGCCAGGACGTCCTTGCGGTGGATCAAGCCGCTCAGCCGGCGGTGGCCACATAGGCCTTGAGTTCTTCCGCCTCCTGTTCGGCTTCGGCGATGCGGGCCTTGACCAGATCCCCGATCGAGACGATGCCGCACAGCCGCCCGTTATGGTCCAGCACCGGCAGGTGGCGCACCCGCCGGTCGGTCATCATCTGCAGCCCCTCCTGGATGTCGCTCTCCGGCCTTAGCGTATAGAGCACCCGCGTCATCAGCTGGCCCGCCGTCATGCGCAGCACGGCTTCGCCCCCGCCGGCGAGGGCACGGACGATGTCGCGTTCGCTCACGATGCCTGAGACGGTGCCGTCGCGCTCCGTCACCAGCACGGCGCCGATACGATGCTGGGCAAGGGTGCGGGCGATGGAGGCCACGCAGTCATGGGGCGCGACCGTCACCACCTGCCGCCCCTTCTGGCGCAGGATCGTCTCGATCAGCATGGTCTCTGCCTCCTTGCGTCTGCGCTCCGGATCCGGTCCTGGCGGCCCGGGTCTGCCTGCCTGACGCCTTGCCTCCCCTCCTCCGCCATGGCTGCGGATGTTGAGAGGCATGATGCGCAAGGCGCCTGCCCGCCTTCAAGGGGAACCGATGCTGCGCTGCGGCGGGGTTGTGCGCCGCAGCATCAGGCGGGCAGCAGCCGCTGCGCCGGCGCCGCTTCCTCGGTCGGCAGCCAGACCTTGAAGCAGGCGCCATGGCCGACCTCGCTTTCGATCAGGAGCTGGCCGCGATGGCGGTTGACGATGTGCTTGACGATGGCCAGGCCGAGCCCGGTGCCGCCGGTCGAGCGCGCCCGCCCGGCATCGACGCGGTAGAAGCGCTCCGTCAGCCGCGGGATGTGTTCGCGCGGGATGCCGGGCCCGTCATCCTGCACCGTGAGCAGCACGCCGGGCCTTGCCGGCAGCCGGGGCCCGCCCTCGATGCGGGCCAGGCTCACGCGCACCTCGCCGCCCGGGCGCCCGTGGCGCAGCGCATTGTCGAGCAGGTTGCGGATCACCTGCGCCAACTGGCCGGGATCGACCGGGCTGATCGGCAGGCTCTCCGGCGCCTCGATCAGGATGCGGGCACCGCGGGCCAGCGGCTCGATCGCCGCCACCTCGGCGCGCAGCAGGGCGGCGGCATCGGCCCGGCCGGTCGGGGGCAGATGCTCCATCAGCTCGATGCGCGAGAGGCTCAGCAGATCATCGATCAGCGCCTTCATCCGTTGCGCCTGGCCGGCCATGATCGCCAGGAAGCGCTGGCGGGCTTCGGCATCCTCGGCCGCCGGGCCCTGCAGCGTCTCGATGAAGCCGATCAGGCTGGCCAGCGGGCTTCTCAGCTCGTGGCTCGCATTGGCCACGAAATCGGCGCGCATGCGCTCGATCGCGCGCGCCTCGGTCCGGTCGGAGAGCATCAGGACCAGCCGCCCGCCATCGCCCAGGGGCAGCTCCATCGGCACCGCCTGCACCAGCAGGTCGCGCTCCACCGGCACCGGCAGGCGCAGCTCCGCGCTGCCCGGCCGCCCCTCGGCCAGGGCGCGGTCGACGAGGGCGGCCAGGGTCGGATGGCGCAGCAGCGCGGCGAGGTCCCCTCCGCCCGCGGGATCGCTTCTGGAGAGGCCGAAGAGCCGGCGCGCCGCCGCATTGGCGCGCAGCGGGGTTCCCTCGGCCGACAGCACGATCAGCGGATCGGGCAGGTTCTCGACGATCGCCTCATCGGCGGCGCGCAGCCGCATCACCAGCTCGGCCCGCGCCTGCAGGCTGCGGGCGAGGCGGGTCAGGGCCTCCTCGATCTCGCGCACGGCAGGCAGGCGAGGGGCGAGGAAGGGGACCGACACCCCTGCCTCCTCGGCCGCGGCGGCGCGGAGTGCGGCCAGCAGCCGCTGGATATTGAGCAGCCAGAACCAGGCCAGCGCGAGCGACATCAGCGCGAGCACCGCCATGGCGGCCAGCGCGAGGGGCAGCGCCACCTCCTCGGCGGCCAGCAGGGCCGCCTGGACCAGCATGGGCACGGCGCCGATCACCAGCGCCGTGCGGATCAGACGCCCGGGCGGCGGCATCAGCTCCCGGCGAGGCCGGGCAGCGGCGCCGGCTCGACCAGCACCGCCCGCCCGCCTTCGATGCGGAAGATGGCAAGCCCCCGCGCCAGCAGGCCCTGCGCGTCGAGCCGGATCGGCCCGTCGGCGCCCTGAAATGCCTCGCCGACCGGCAGGGCCCGCCCGCCGGCGCGCGCCGCCCGTGCCGCCAGCGCCGCCGCGTCATAGGCGGTGCCCGCCAGCCGGGCCGGCTCCTCGCCGAAGGCCTCGCGGTAGCGGGCATCGAAGGGGGCGCGCGCTTCCGGATCGGGGCCTGGGAAGAGGGCGCCGGCCAGAGCGGGTTCGGCAAGCAGCGTGGCATCGCCGGCCCAGAGATGATTGCCGATCAACCGGATGGG
>JANWYF010000086.1 GCA_025057055.1 Rhodovarius sp.
CCCTCTCGGCTGAGGGGCGGGCGGCCTCAGGCCCCCTGGGCCGCGACCGCCAGCTCGCGCTCGGCCGCGGCCAAGCGCTGCCGTTCCGCCGCAGCCTTCTGCTGGGCCGCGACCTGCTCCTTCATCGCCTTCTGCAGCTTCTCGAAGGCGCGGACCTCGATCTGGCGCACCCGCTCGCGGCTGATGTTGTACTGCTTCGAGAGCTCCTCGAGCGTCGTCGGCTCATCCTTCAGCCGGCGCTCGATCAGGATGTGGCGCTCGCGCTCGTTGAGCGTCTTGAGCGCGTTGGCGAGCAGCGCCTTGCGGTTGGACATGTCCTCCTGCTCGGCCAGCGCCTCTTCCTGGTTCTCGCTCTCGTCGACCAGCCAGTCCTGCCATTCGCCGTCGCTGTCGGTGCGCAGCGGCGCGTTCAGGCTGTTGTCGGGTGCGGAGAGGCGGCGGTTCATGCTGACCACGTCCGCCTCGGGCACCTGCAGGCTGTGGGCGATCTTCGCCACCACCTCGGGCGCCAGGTCGCCGTCCTCGAGGGCAGCCATCTGGCCCTTGAGGCGGCGGAGATTGAAGAACAGCTTCTTCTGCGAGGCGGTGGTGCCCATCTTCACGAGCGACCAGGAATGCAGGATGTATTCCTGGATCGCGGCGCGGATCCACCACATCGCATAGGTCGCCAGGCGGAAGCCGCGGTCCGGGTCGAACCGCTTCACCGCCTGCATCATGCCCACATTGCCCTCGCTGATCAGCTCGCCGAGCGGCAGGCCGTAGCCGCGATAGCCCATGGCGATCTTGGCGACCAGGCGCAGATGCGAGGTGACCAGGCGATGTGCCGCCTGTTCGTCCCCGTGGTCGCGCCAGCGCTTGGCGAGCTCGTATTCCTCCTCCGGCTGGAGCATCGGAAATTTCCGAATTTCCTGAAGGTAGCGCGACAGGTTCCCTTCGGGAGCCAGCGGGATCGCAAGCGAAGCCATGCGGATCTCTCACCTCTCTGGCCGGACCGCTGCCCCGTGACGGCGGCGCGATACCGGCGTGACCAGCGCAGCTCACCCCAGACCCATCCGGCCGCCTTCCACGGTCACGACGTGGCGAGGTGCTGGCCCTGGACTTGTGCGGCGCCTGGGGAGGCTGCCCGGGGGAAATCTAGCCCCCTTGCCGGTGGCAGGCAAGCAAAACTGACCAAGCCGGTCAGATTACCCGGCCAGCGCCCCGATCAGCCCGGCCATGTCGGCAGGCAGCGGGGCGGTGAAGGAGAGCTCCTGCCCGCTGATCGGGTGGCGGAAGGCCAGGCTCGCCGCATGCAAGGCCTGCCGCGGAAAGGCGAGTGCCGCCGCCCGCGCCGGCGCCGGCAGGGCCGCCGCGGCGGCCGGAATCCGGCGCAGATAGAGCGGATCCCCAACCACCGGATGGCCGATATGGGCCAGATGCACCCGGATCTGGTGGGTCCGCCCGGTGGCCAGGCGCAGCCGCAGCAGCGCCGCCCCGGTGCCGAAGGCGCGCTCCAGCCGCCAGCGCGTCAGGGCGGGCTTGCCCCCGCGCGCGACCACCGCCATCCGCTTGCGGTCGGTCGGATGCCGGCCGATCGGGGCGTCGATCTCGCCCTCCGCCGCGCCGGGCAGGCCGTAGACCAGCGCGAGGTAGCTGCGCTCCAGCTCGCGCGCGGCAAAAGCGCGGGAGAGGCCCTCCTGCGCCGCCTCGGTCTTGGCCACCACCATCACGCCCGAGGTGTCCTTGTCGAGCCGGTGCACGATGCCCGGGCGGATCTCCCCGCCGATGCCGGGCAGATCCTCGGCATGGGCCAGCAGCGCATGGACCAGGGTCCCCTCCCAGTTGCCGGGTGCAGGGTGGACGACCAGGCCGGCCGGCTTGTCGAGCACGATGAGGTGCCGATCCTCGAACAGGATCGCAAGCGGCATCGCCTGCGGCTGCGGCACCGGCGGGGCGGGTGGCGGCACCTCCAGCACATAGCGCGCGCCGGGCCGCACCGGCTCGGCCGGGTCTTTCAGCACCACGCCGTCGCGGCGGCCGTGCCCGGCCTCGATCAGCGCCTTGACACGGGAGCGCGAGAGCGAGCCTATCGCCGCCGCCAGGAAGCGGTCGGCGCGCTGGCCCGCGTGCTCGCTGCCCGCGGTCACCTCATGCAAGCTGGGTTCGGTCGGCATGCAGGCACTGAAGGCTCTGGTCGTCGGGATGGGCGTGCTGATCCTGGCCGGGACCGTGGCGCTGGTGGTGCTCATCGTCCAGCGCGCGGGCGGTGCGCGCCCGGGGCCGCATGTGACATGGGAGCTGCCGGCGGGCAACCGCATCCAGGGCATTGCCGCCACCGAATCGCGGCTGGCCATCTGGGTCGAGGGGCCGGAAGGGGAGCGCATCCTGCTCTTCGATCCAGCAAGCGGCCGCGCCGCCGGAGAGATCCGGGCCCGGCCATGACGCTGCCCGCCGCCAGCCGGCCCGCCCCTGGCCCCGGGGCGAAGGGGTGATGGCCCGGCGCAAACCGCATCTGCCGACCAAGATCTGCGCCGCCTGCGGCCGCCCCTTCGCCTGGCGCCGCACATGGGCCCGCGATTGGGAGAGGGTGCGCTATTGTTCCGACGCCTGCCGCCGCGGCGTCCATCCGGCCGCGCGCGCGGCCCGCCCGAAGCGACCGCCGCCCGAGGCCTGAAGCCGCCCCCGCTCGCCTCTGCCCGCTTCGCGCCCTGCGGGCTGGCATCGCCCGCACGGATGCTGCCTTCCGGCCGGCGCCGGCCCCTCCGCGCTCCCCCCGCCCGAATGCCAGGCCGGCTGCGCCCCTCTCGGCCGGGCGCGCCGGCGGGAGAGGGCGGGATGGGCCATGGGCCGCGGGCGGCGGGCCAAGCGGCCGCGGATCAGCCTGCGGGCCGGCCGGTCACGCCCCTGCGATGCGGCCGGTGCCTGCCTCGGCGCGGCTGCCCTCCGGCTGGCCGGGCTCATCCGGGCGGGCGGTGGCGCCATCTCTGCCCCGGCCCGCCGCCGGCCGGCCGCCGGGCTCAGCCGTCGCGCTCCTCGGCCCAGGGGTCGCCCCCGGGGTGATAGCCCCCGACCGCCCAGAACCCGGGCCGGTCCTCGGCCAGGAACTCGATCCGGCAGAGCCATTTGGCGCTCTTCCAGAAGTAGAGGTGCGGGATGACCGCACGCACCGGCCCGCCATGGGGGCGCGTCAGCGGCTCCCCGGCCCAATGGGTGGCCAGCAGATTCTCCGCCCGCGCAAAGGCGGCCAGCGTCAGGTTGGTGGTGTAGCCGTCCGCACCGTGGAGCAGGACATGCCGCGCCTCTGGCAGGGGGCGGACGAGGTCGAGCAGCGTGGCCACGCCCACCCCGCGCCAGGCATTGTCGAAGCGGCTCCAGGCGGTGACGCAGTGGATGTCGTTGACCCGCTCCTCCTGCGGCAGGGCCTGCAGCCCCGCCCAGTCGAGCTCGCAGGGGCGGGCGATCAGCCCATCGAGCCGCAGCCGCCAGCGCTCGAGCGGAATGGCCGGCTGCACGCCCAGGTCGAGGACGGGAAAATCCCGCACCAGGCGTTGGCCGGGGGGCAGGCGGTCGGCCTCGGGCCGAGTGGTGGTGCCGGTCAGCAGCCGCCCCTCTCGCGCCCATTGCTGCTTGCGCTCCACGAGCTTCGCCCGCCCTGGCGCGACCGGCCCGGCGGCTTCCTCATCGCTTGGCATGGGCTCTCTCCCTTTCGGCTGACTGAGCTGGCGGCGGGTTCGCGCCCCGCCCGCCTGCGCCGCCCCGATCGCCCTCAGCGCGCCGCGGTGCGGGCAGGCATCAGGCTGGCCAGGAACAGCTCCACCCGCGGCCCCCACAGCGCCGAGGCCCCCTCGGCGAAGAAGAAGTAATGCCCATCCCCCGGCACCGTGCGGAACATCGCCATTTCTGCGATGCCGCCTTCGGCGACGAAGCGGTCGAACAGCTGGGCTGCCAGGGCCGGCCAGAAGTAGCTGTCATTGGCGGCATAGAGCCAGAGCATGGGCAGCCGGGCGGTGCGGCCGAACTCGCTCATCGCCTCGACCAGCCGGTCGGGGGCGCAATTGTTGCGCGCTCGCCCGCCGGCCCAGCCCCCGCGCCCGCCTGCGACATTGATGATGCCGACCACCCCGGGCACCCCCTCGGCCGCCAGCGCGATCGAACCCCAGCCGCCCGCGCTTTCGCCCAGCACCACCGCCCCATCGGGCAGGATGCCGGGGCTGCCGAGCAGGGCCGCGAGGGCGGCGCGGATGTCCCGCGCGGTCTCTCGGCCGACGCGAAGATAGTCCGGATCCTCGCAGGGGCCGAAGGATTCGACGAAGGCGCCGCTGCTGCCGCCATAGCCCCGGCGCAGCGGTGCCGCCACCGCGAAGCCGCGCGCGAGGAACCAGCGGATCGGCTCGGCATCGCAGGGGAAGGGCTCGAGCGCGGCGCGCAGCTCGGCCCGCGGCTGCGCGCCGTGGTTGAGCAGCAGCAGCGGTGCCGGATCCGGGCTGTCGGGGCGGCAGAGGCGCGTCAGCAGCTCCGACCCGTCGGGGCCGGGCAGGCGCAGGAGCTCGCCCCCAGCTGCCGTGGCGGGGGCAGACAGTGCGGAGAGCAGCAGCAGGAGCAGGGCGAGCAGGGCTTGCCTCATTCGCCGCCCTTGTTGCGCAGGATGCGCGCCTTGTCGCGCTGCCAGTCGCGCGCGGCGATGGCGGCGCGCTTGTCGTGCTGCTTCTTGCCCTGGGCGATGCCGAGCTGCACCTTGGCCAGGCCGCGCTCGTTGAAGTGGATGTCGAGCGGGACCAGCGTCGCCCCCTCGCGCGTCGTCGCGCCGATCAGGCGCTCAAGCTGGCGCCGGTGGAGCAGCAGCTTGCGCGGCCGGCGCGGTTCGAAGCGGGCGGCGTGGCTGCCTGCCTGCCATTCCGGGATATAGGCGTTGAACAGCCAGATCTCCCCGTCGCGCTCGCCGGCCCAGGCTTCGCTCAGCGTCGCCCGCCCGGCGCGCAGGCTCTTCACTTCGGGGCCGAGGAGCACGATGCCAGCCTCGATCTCCTCGCCGATCTTGTAGTCGAAGCGGGCCTTGCGGTTCTGGCTGGCCACGCCGTGGCTGATCATGCCCGAGGCCTTGCGGGCCATGGCGGAGCCCTCAGTTGAGCAGCCCCGCCCCGACCATCGCGGCGCGGATGCGGCTGCGGGTTGCCTCCGACACCGGCGCGAGCGGCAGGCGGCAGAAGGGGGTGCATTTGCCGAGCAGGCTTGCGGCGTATTTCACCGGCCCCGGGGAGGTCTCGCAGAACATCGCGTCATGCACCGGGATCAGGCGTTCCTGGATGGCCATCGCATCGCGCACCCGCCCCTCGCGCCAGGCCTTGTGCATCTCGGCACACAGCCGCGGGGCGATGTTGGCGGTGACCGAGATGCAGCCATGCCCCCCGGCGGCGAGGAAGGCGAGCGCCGTATGGTCCTCCCCTGACAGCTGGATGAAATCCGGCCCGCAGGCCATGCGCTGGTGGTAGGGGCGCGTCAGGTTGGCGGTCGCATCCTTGACGCCCACGATATGGCGGTGGCGTGCCAGCCGCCCCATCGTCTCGGGCGTCATGTCGACGGCCGACCGGCCCGGGATGTTGTAGATGAAGATCGGCAGCGCGACCGCATCGGCGATGGCCGTGAAATGGGCGTAAAGCCCCTCCTGCGTCGGCCGGTTGTAGTAGGGCGTCACCACGAGCAGCGCATCCGCCCCCACCTTCTCGGCATGGCGGGCGAGGTCGATCGCCTCGGCGGTGCTGTTGCTGCCGGCCCCGGCCATCACCGGCACACGCTTGCGCGCGGTGCGGACGCAGAGCTCGACGACGCGCTTGTGCTCCTCATGCGACAGCGTCGGGCTCTCCCCGGTGGTGCCGACCGGCACCAGGCATTCCGTCCCTTCGGCGATCTGCCACTCCACGAACTCGACGAAGGCGCGCTCGTCGAGCTCCCCGCTCTCCGTCATCGGGGTGATGAGGGCGGTCATCGATCCCTGGAACATGGCAGCAGCCTCCGCGCAGCGCCCCTGCAAACTAGTGCCCCGGCCATGCCGCAACAAGCAGCACCGGGCGGTTCCAAGCCCGGCGCGGCGGGGCTAGCTAGGGCGATGGCGATGCGTTGCGTCTCTCCTCTCTGCCGCCGGGTCCTGCTGCGTCCGGCTGCGCTGCTGGCGATCCTGCTGCTGCTCGCGCCACCCGCTGCCGCCCAGCCCGCAGCGCGGGAGGCGGGGCGGCTCGCGCTTCTCGCCGCCTCCCAGAACCGCTGGGCGGAGGCCGAGGCCGCCGCCGCCCGCGCCGACCCGCTGCTGCGCAAGATGGTCACCTGGCTCAGGCTGCAGTCCCGCCAGGGCGGGGCGAGCGCGGCCGAGATCCTGGCCTTCGTCGAATCCGCCCCCGATTGGCCGGGCCTTGATGCGATCGCCCGCCAGATGGAAGCCCTGCTGCGCGAGGAGCCGGACGATCAGCTCGTGCTGCGCTGGTTCGCCCGCCACGCTCCGCTCACCCTGGCCGGGGCGCTGCGCCAGGCGGATGCGCTGGCCCGCGCCGGTCGGGCGCGGGAGGCGGCGGCGGCCGCACGGCAGGGCTGGACCACGACCCCCGGCGATGCCGAGGCCGAAGCCGCGCTGCTCTCCCGCCACGCTGCCGCGCTGACGCCGGATGATCACTGGGCGCGCTTCGACCGCCTGGCCACCGCCCGGGATGTCGAGGGCGCGCAGCGCCTGCTGCGCCACCTCTCGGGCGAGCGGGAGGCGATCGCGCGGCTGCGGCTCGGCTATGCCACGGGGCTCGATCCGGCCCAGGGCGCGGCGCTCGCCGCGCGCGATGCCGGGGCGACGCTCGAGCGCGCCCGCGCCCTCAGGCTGGCCGGGCGCGAGGCCGAGGCCGCCGCCGCCTTCGCCGCCGGGGAGGCCGCGCAGCGCAGCGCCAGCCCCGAACTCGCCCGCGCCATCTGGGCCGAACGCCAGCTCCTCGCCCGCCGGCTGCTGCGCCAGGGCGATGCCCGCAGCGCCTATCGGCTGGCCGCCGAGCACGGCCAGCCGGGGCCCGGCCTGGCGCGGCAGGAGGCGGAGTTCCTCGCCGGCTTCATCGCCCTGCGCTTCCTCGGCGATGCGCGGCGGGCCGAGGCGCATTTCGCCCGCGTGGCGGAAGGGGCGGAAAGCCCGATCACCCTCTCCCGCGCCCATTACTGGCGGGGGCGGGCATTGGCCGAACAGAACCGCCTGCCCGCAGCGCGCGAGGCCTATCAGCGCGCGGCCGCCTTCCCGGTGGCCTTCTACGGCCAGCTGGCCGCCCTGGCGCTGGGCGAGGGGCCGGAACAGCTCGCGGGCCGCATCCTGGCCCTCTCCCTTCCCGCCCCGCGCCCGGCCGAGGAGCGCGCCTTCCAGGCGCGGGAGCTGGTCCGCCTCGTCCTCATGCTGGGACAGATGGGAGAGGGCCGGCGGGCGCGGGTGTTCCTGCTGCACCTCGCTGATGGGGCGCGCGAGCCCTGGGAGAGGGCGGCGCTGATCGAGCTCGCCGCCCGCACCGGCCAGCCCGAGAATCCGGTCTGGGTGGCGCGGCGCCTCGGCGCGGCGGGGGCCATGCCGGTGCCGCAGGGCTGGCCCGCCCCCTATCCGACCGCGGGGCTCGCGATCGAACCCGCCCTCATCAACGCCATCATCCGCCAGGAGAGCAACTTCGACACCCAGGCGATCAGCAGCGCCAATGCCCGCGGCCTGATGCAGCTCCTGCCCGCCACCGCCCAGGCCGTGGCGCAGAGGCTGCGCCTGCCCCACCAGCTCGACTGGCTGACCAGCCGGCCGGAGCACAATATCCGCCTGGGCAGCCACTACCTGGCCGAACGGATCGAGCGCTTCGGCGGCGCCTGGCCGCTGGCGATCGCCGCCTACAATGCCGGCACCGCCCGCGTCGAGGAATGGCTGGCGACGTACGGCGATCCGCGCGCCCCCGGCGGCCCGGCGATGCTCGATTGGCTCGAGCTGATCCCCTTCTCCGAGACCCGCAACTACGTCCAGCGCGTGATCGAGAATGTGGTGGTCTACCGCGCCCTCGCCGGTCAGGTGGCACCGCATCCCCTGGCGGCCTGGCTGCCGTGAGGTGGCTCGCCTCCCTCGGCGGGCTCGGCTTCCTGCGCCCCGCCCCGGGCAGCTGGGCCAGCCTGGCGGTGCTGCCCCTTGCTCTCCTCGGACCGGCGGCGGCCGCCGCGGCGGCGGTGCTCCTGGCGGCCCTCGGCCTCTGGGTGCTCTCGCGCCTTGCCCCGCAGGAGCGCGACCCGCCCTGGGTGGTGATCGACGAGGGAGCAGGGATGGCCCTTGCCCTGGCCGGGCTGTCGGCCGCGAGCCCGGAGGGTCTCGCCGCGGCTTTCCTGCTCTTCCGGTTCTTCGACATCGCAAAGCCGGGGCCGGTCGGCTGGGCCGAGAGGCTGCCAGGACCGGCCGGGATCATGGCCGATGACCTCATGGCGGGGCTCTTCGCCGGCCTCTGCCTGCAGGGCCTCTCCGGCCTCGGCCTGATCTAGCCGCGCCGGCTCTCCGGCTCAGCGCGCGGGCGAGACGGAGGGGGGCGGCTTGGGTCAAGATGAGGCGGAGTGCGAGCGGATGGAGGCCGAGATGCTGAACCCCGACACCGTGGCGCTGGCGGCGCGGCTGTTGTCGGCCTGTTCGGCGCGCGGTCTGTCCCTGGTCACGGCCGAATCCTGCACCGGCGGGCTGATCGGGGCGGCGCTGACCGCCGTCCCGGGCAGTTCGGCGGTGGTGGAGGGCGGCTTCATCGCCTACGCCAACGAGGCCAAGAGCCGCATGCTCGGCGTCGATCCCCGGCTGATCGCCGCCCATGGCGCCGTCTCGGAGGAGGTGGCGCGGGCCATGGCGGCCGGGGCGCTTGCCGCCTCCGGCGCCGATCTGGCGGTGGCCTGCACCGGCATCGCAGGCCCCGGCGGGGGCAGCGCCGCCAAGCCGGTGGGCCTTGTGCATATCGCCGCCGCCCGGCGCGGCGGGGTGATGCTGCACCGGGCGGAGGTCTTCCCCGGCGATCGCGCCGCGGTGCGCGCGGCCACGGTCGATGCCGCCCTTGCCCTGCTGCTGGCCCTGCTCGACCGGGAGGGGGCCTCCGCCGGCACCTAGCCCAGGGCGCGGGCTGCCGGCCTGGCCAGGGCGCGAGGCCCGGCGGGCCGGAGAGGCGGCAGCGGCCGGCGGCGCGCGATGATCGGGCTAGAGAAAGCGCCGGGTATCGAGCGTGCTCTCCCGCCCCAGGCTGTCGGCATGGGCGGAGAGGAAGCGTTCTGCCGCCTCGCGCCCATAGTCGCGCAGCGTGGTCAGGAAGTGCCAATCCCCGTTGAACTTGGTCGAGAGCTTGAAGGCGCGCATCCGCGCCTCGTCCTCGATCAGGTGGAGGAAGATGCGGCGATAGCGCGGCTGCTCCAGCCGCCCGGCATCGAGCAGGCGCTGGACGAAGTCGATCGCCCGGATCTCGCTCATCAGGCTGGCGTTGAAGCTGATCTCGTTCAGCCGGTTCATGATGTCGGAGACGCTGGTCGGCAGTTCCGGCCGGTAGAGAGGATTGAGCTGCACCAGGATGATGTCGGGGGCGAGGCGTTCGTGATAGAGCGGCCAGAGGGCCGGGTTGCCGAGATAGCCGCCATCCCAATAGGCCTCCCCGTCGATCTCGACGGCGCGGAAGATGTTGGGCAGGCAGGCGGAGGCGAGCAGGGCATCGACCGTGATCTCCTCGCGCCGGAACACCCGGGGCTTGCCGGTGCGCACATTGGTGGCCGAGACGAACAGCCGGATGCCCGCCGGATCCTCGCGCAGCCGCTTAAGGTCGAGGCTTGACTCCAGAGCGCGGCGCAGCGGGTTGAATTCGATCGGGAAGGGGTTGAACTGGTAGGGGCTGGCCACGCGCGTCAAGGTATCGAAGGCGCGCCAGGCCAGGCTGTAGGTCATGTCCCAGCCCCAGAGCGCCTTCTCCAGCGGTGTGGACTGCAGGGGTGAGAGGGCGAACCTGGTCCCGAGGTCGCGCCAGAAGCGGTCGAGTGCGGCGCGTGCTCCCTCCCGCCCGCCCTCGAGCAGGCCGAGGGCGACGACCGCGCCGTTGATCGCCCCGGCCGAGGTGCCGGAGATGCCGTCGAAGCAGAGCCACTCCTCCTCGAGCAGCCGGTCGAGCACGCCCCAGGTGAAGGCGCCATGCGTCCCCCCGCCCTGCAGCGCCAGGTTGACGCGGCGCGGGGCGCGGCTGCGGGAGACGGCGGGGGCCGGCAGCGGCTCCGTTCTTGCCTCCATCAGGCCGCGAGCCAGCCGCCATCGATCGAGAGGGCGGCCCCATTGATCCCGGCAGCCAGGGGCGAGGCGAGATAGACCGCCAGCGCCGCCACCTCCTCGGGCTCGATCCAGCGGCGGGAGGGCTGCTTGGCCAGCAGATACTGCTTGAGGGCGACCTCCTCGCTCACGCCATGCTGGGCGGCCAGCGGGGGCAGCTGTGCCTCGGCCAGCGGGGTGCGCACGAAGCCGGGGCAGATCGCATTGCAGGTGATCGGCTGTTCCGCCACCTCGAGCGCCACCGTCTTGGTCAGCCCGACCAGCCCGTGCTTGGCCGCGACATAGGCGCTCTTGAAGGGGCTTGCGACCAGCCCGTGGGCGGAGGCGATGTTGATGATCCGGCCATGGCGGCGGGCCAGCATCCCGGGCAGGGCCGCCTTGGTCGCATGGAAGGCCGCCGAGAGATTGATCGCGATGATCGCATCCCAGCGCTCCTCCGGAAACTCCTGCACCGGGGCGACATGCTGGATACCGGCGTTGTTGACGAGGATGTCGAGCCGGCCGAAGCGTGCCTCGGTGCTGGCGATCAGATCGCGGATCGCGGCCGGATCGCGCATGTCGGCGGGGTGGTGGGGGGCATCGCCGCAGGCGGCGCGGGCGGCGGCGATCTCCTCCGCGCGGCCGAGCCCGTTGAGCATCACCTGGGCCCCGGCGGCCCGCAGCGCCCGTGCGATGGCAAGCCCGATGCCCGAGGTGGATCCGGTGACGACCGCGACCTGCCCGGTCAAGCTGAGTTCCATGGCGCTTCACCTTCCCGTGACGGGTCGGGAATACGCCCGGGCGGGCAGGGCTTCAACCGGGCCCGATCAGAAGCCGCGGCTGCGCCGCCAGAGGTGCCAGAGCGGCCAGAGCAGCGCCAGCGCCACCGCGACGAGCACCAGCTTGCCCAGCGGATCGAGCCAGTTCTCGACCACGCCGAAGCGCTCCTCCAGGACAAAGCCCAAGCTTGCCAGCGCGCCCACCCACAGCATGCTGCCGATCGCGGTCAGCCCGTAGAAGAGGGGGCGCGGCATCTCGATCAGCCCGGCCGGGATCGAGATCACGGTGCGGATGCCCGGCATCAGCCGCCCGATCAGCACCGCAAGCGGGCCGTGGCGGCGCAGCGTCACCTCGGCCTGGTCGAGATCGGCATAGGTGACGCCGAAGAAGGCGCCGTAGCGGATGGCCAGATTGCGGCTGCGCCTGACGCCGAAGGCGCGCGCCGCCTCGAACCACAGGGCATTGCCCGCCAGCGTCCCGGCCATGCCGGCCAGCATCACGCCCCACAGGCTGAGCTGCCCGCGCGCCGCGGCGAAGCCCGCAAAGGGCATGATCAGCTCCGAGGGGATGGGGGGGAAGAGGTTCTCGAGGAACATCAGCAGGAAGACGCCGGCATAGCCGCCGGCGGCGACCGTCTCGGTCACCCAGCTCGTCATGGCGCGACCCCGTAGAGCGTGAGCACGATGCGCCGGCCGCGCGAGTAATTGTAGCCCTCGATGCGGTCGAGCTGCTGAAGCGCCAGCCCGCGCCCTGCCGCCTCGGCCAGGAAGGAATCGAGAAAGCGCCCTTCCACCGCGGCGATCCGCCCCGGCCCCTCGGCCAGGAAGGCCGCCGCCGCCGCGCCGTCATGGAGCTTGCGGATCATCCCCCCGATATGGAACTGCACCGAGGGTTCGGGATGGCCCAGGATGGCGAAGCGTTCCGGCGCCAGGCCCGGGGCATGGCGGGCGAGGCTCGCCTCGAGCCGCGGGGCGACCCAGATCGGGGTGAGGCGGGGCAGGGTCGCCTCCAGCACCGCGGCATAGAGCGGGATGGCGGCCATCACCGACAGCACCGCCCCGCGCGCGTAACGCCCCGCGCCGTATTCCCGCCAGGTGAGCCATGCGACCAGCAGGGCGGGCGGGGCGGCGAGCAGCGCCGGCCAGGCGAGATGCCCCGCCGCCGCGAGGGGGGCCGCGATCGCGGCGGCGGCCAGGCCGACCGCCACTGCAGCCGGCACCAGGCGCATCGCCCAGGCCATCCAGCCCGCCGGCGGCAGGCGCAGCGGATCGAGCGTCCAGCGCGCGATCAGCAGCATCAGCGCGGGATAGGCGGGCAGGGTGTAGTGGGGCAGCTTGGTCGCCACCGCCTCGAAGAGCAGCCAAGTCGGCACGATCCAGGCAAGGAGGAAGCGGGTGGCGGGCAGGCTGCGTTCGGCCCAGGCCTGGCGCAACGCCGGCAGGGCGAGCACCGCCGCCGGGAAGGCCGCGATGAAGAAGGTGGCGAGGTAATAGCCGGGCGGGCCCCAGTGCGCCTCCTGCCCTTGGCCGACCTTGCCCAGCATGTCATGCCCCACGGCCTCTGCGAAGAAGCGGCCTTCGGTGGCGATGCCGATGGCGATCAGCCAGGGCGCGGCGATGCCGAGCATGAGCGCTACGCCCCAGGCCGGGCGCAGCGCGGACAGCCAAGGCGCGCCGCGGTCGATGATGGCGAGCGTGACGGCGCACAGCAGCGCGACCATCGGCCCGATCGGCCCCTTGATCAGGAGCGAGAGGCCAAGCACCCCCCAGAAGGCGGCGGCCTGACGGGCGCTGAAGGCCTCGGGCCGGAGATAGGCCATGCCGAAGAGCCCCATGGCGGCGGCGATGGTGGCCAGCAGGGCGGCATCGGTCTTGGCGATATGTGCTTCCACCACCAGCACCATGCAGCCGGCCAGCATGGCCGCGGCCAGGAGCGCGGCGCGCCGGCCGACCAGCCGCCGGCCGAAGGCGAAGGTGGCGAGCACGGCGAGCATCGCCCCGAGGGCAGAGGGGATGCGATAGGCGAAGATCTCCGCCCGGGCGGGAATGCCCACAAGCTCCAGCGCATGGACCGCAGCGGCCTGGGCCCAATGGATGCCGACCGGCTTCTTGTTGCGCTCATCCTCGCCGATGCGGATGCGGATGTAATCGCCCGTCTCGACCATCTGGCGCGAGGCGGCGGCAAAGCGCGCCTCGTCACGGTCGCTCGCCGGGATGCTGAAGAAGCCGGGCAGGAAGAGGCAGAGGCAGAGCAGCAGGAGGGCGAGCCGGGGCCGCCGGGTGGCGGCCGCTTCGGCCTGCCGGAGGAGCGAGGCCATCGCGCGGATATCCGGAGTGGGGCGGGGTGCCCGGGCGTGGCCGCCTCTAGCCCCCTTTTGCGGCGCAAGAAAGGCGGGTGGCGGTGCTGGCAGGCGCTGCCGGGCGCTTCGGGGGGCGGTTTGACCGCCGCAGGGCCTGGCCTAAGGGGGGGGTATGGCCGCCACACCGACTCGTCAGGCCGCGCTCCGGCTGCTGACCGCCGTGCTGGCGGCGCATCGCCCGCTTGAGGAGGCGCTGGAGGCTGAGACCGCCCTCGCGCCGCGCGACCGCGCTGCGGCGCATCGCATCGCCGCTGCCGTGCTGCGCCGGATGGGCAGCCTGGATGCCGTGCTCGAGCCCTATCTGCGGCGGGAGCCGCCGCTGCCGGTGCGGCTGGCCCTGCGCATCGGGGCGGCGGAGCTCCTGCTGCTCGGCACCGCGCCGCATGCCGCGGTCGCCGAGGCGGTGGCGCTGGCCCCGCGCCCCTTCGCCGGGCTGGTCAATGCCGTGCTGCGCCGGGTGGCGGCGGCGGGGGCGGAGGCGCTGGCCGGCCTCGACGCGGCGCGTCTCGACACGCCCGCCTGGCTGTGGGCGGCCTGGCATGCCGCCTATGGGATGCGGGTGCGCGCGATCGTCGAGGCGCACCGGAACGAGGCACCGCTTGACCTGACTCTCAAGCCCGGGGCGGTGCCGCCGCCCGGGGCGCGGCTCTTGCCCACGGGAACGGCGCGGCTGCCGGCGGGCAGCCGCATCACCGAACTGCCGGGCTTCACCGAGGGCGCCTTCTGGGCCCAGGATGCCGCGGCGGCCCTGGCTGCCCGGCTGCTCGGCGTCCGGCCGGGGGAGAGGGTGATTGACCTCTGCGCCGCCCCGGGCGGCAAGACCGCCCAGCTTGCGGCGGCGGGAGCGGTGGTGACGGCGGTGGAACGCGATCGCGCCCGCGCCCAGCGGCTGCGGGAGAATCTGGCTCGGCTCGGCCTGCAGGCGGAGCTGGCGGAAGCGGATGCGCTGAGCTGGCGCCCCCCCGAAGCCGCGCCGGCCGTGCTGGTCGATGCCCCGTGTACGGCGACCGGCACCATCCGCCGCCATCCCGATATCCCGCACCTCAAGCGGCCGCGGGATGTGGCGGTGCTGGCCGGGCTGCAGGGGCGGCTGCTGGCGGCGGCGGCGGCGATGCTGGCGCCGGGCGGGCGGCTGGTCTTTGCGACCTGCTCCCTGCAGCCCGAGGAGGGGGAGGCCCATGCCGCATCTCTGCCGCCCGGGCTTGTGCTCGATCCCATCCGGCCAGAGGAGCTGCCTGGCGTGGCCGAGGCGATCGCTCCGCAGGGCTGGGTGCGCACCCTGCCTGACATGTGGGCGGAGTGGGGCGGGCTGGATGGGTTTTTCATCCTCAGAGCGCGCCGGGTCTGATGACTATATGCCCAGGATAGGATGTTTCACGTGAAACATCCATGCCTGGGACTAGGTTTGCCTCTCGGCCGCCCCCCGTTCAGAAGATGAAGTCGCTTTCCAGGAACTGGGTGACGCCGTAGACGAGGATGCGGTCGGTGCCGATGGTGATCTGCCCGTTGCCGTCGCCGAACTGGAAGCCGGGCTGGATGGCGGCGAAGCTGAGGCCG
>JANWYF010000153.1 GCA_025057055.1 Rhodovarius sp.
CAGCGCCGCCACGCCGGCCCTCTTCGAGCATGAGGCGGAATGCCTGGTCTTCGACGGGCTCGAGGACCTGGCCGAGCGGATCGACCGCGAAGACCTGCCGGTGCGGCCGGAGACCATCCTGATCCTGAAGAATGCCGGCCCCCTCTCGCCCTACGGCATGCCGGAGGCCGGGCATCTGCCGATTCCCCAGAAGCTCGCCCGCGCCGGCGTCAAGGACATGGTGCGTCTCAGCGATTGCCGCATGTCCGGCACCGCCTATGGCACCGTGGTGCTGCACATCGCGCCGGAGGCGGCCGCCGGCGGGCCGCTCGCGTTCGTCGAGAGCGGGGATCGCGTGCGCCTTTCGGTGCGCGAACGCCGGCTTGATCTGCTGGTGGATGAGGCGACGCTCGCCGCCCGCCGCGCGCGCTGGACCCCGCGCCCCCGACCGATACGCGGCTGGGACCGGCTGGTCTACGAGCAGGTGTTGCAGGCCCCGCGCGGGGCGGATCTGCGCTTCCTGACCGCGCGCGGGGAATAGGCGGCGCGGCTATTCGGCACGGATCCCGGCCGCCGCGACGGTGGCGCGGGTGCGCGCAAGCTCCGCCTGCCAGAAGGCGAGCAGCGCCTGCGGGCCGCGCTCCTCCGGCGCCGCCACATCCGCGCCCAGCTCGCGCTGCCGCGCGAGAAAGGCCGGGGTCTCCATCGCCCGGGCCTGCGCTGCGACCACCGCCGCCTGCACTGCCATGGGCATCGCGGCGGGGCCGACCAGCGCCGCCCAGGAACCGCCGGTCAGGCCCGGATAGCCGGCTTCGATCAGGGTGGGCACATCGGGCATCAACACCGATCGCCGCGGCCCGGTGGTGGCCAACACGCGCAGCCGCCCGTCGCGCCAGAGGGGATAGACGGTCGAGATCTCGGCCATCACAGAGGCGATCGTGCCCGCCACCACATCAGGAACGGACAGCGAGGAGCCGCGATAGGGCACATGGGTCGCCCGCACCCCGGCCGCGGCGAAGAGCTGCTCGATCAGCAGATGAGTGGCCGTCCCCTGCCCGGAAGAGCCGATCGAGAGATCCCCCCGCCGTGCCGCCGCAACCCAGCCGGCCACATCCCGGATGGGGCTGTCGGCCCGCACCGTCAGGGTGAGCGGGCTGCGGCTGATCAGCCCGATCGGAGCGAAATCCTCCGGCACGCGATAGGGGATGTCGGCCCGCAGCACGGGGTTGTTGACCAGCGGCCCGTTGGAGCCGAGCAGCAGGCTATGCCCGTCGGTCGCGCGGGCCACCGCTTCGGCGCCCAGGACGCCGCCGCCGCCGGCCCTGTTCTCCACCACAACCGGATGGGGCAGATAGGGGCCCATATGCTGGGCGATGAGCCGTGCCTGCAGGTCCGAGGAGGTGCCTGCGGCGAAGGGCACGATCAACCGCAACGGGCGTTCGATCTGCGCCAGCGCCGGAGAGGCGAGAGGCAACAGCAGAAGGGAGCGGCGCCGCATGCCGCAGAGCATGCCGGCGCGCGCCCAGAAAAGCCAGCGCTCAGGCGCGGCCTGCCGCCTTGTCAGCCTCGTAGCGGGCCTTGTTCTCGGCATTGGCGGGATAGAGCCCAGGCAGCGCCTGGCCCGCCTCGACCTGCTTCATGATCCAGGCCTCCAGCCGTTCCTGCTCGACGCATTCGTCGGCGATCTCATCGGCAAGCTGAGCCGGCACCACCACCGCCCCGTCGGGATCGCAGACCATGATGTCGCCCGGGAAGACCGCGACACCCCCGCAGCCGATCGGCTGTTCCCAGGCGACGAAGGTCAGCCCCGCCACCGAGGGCGGTGCGGCCCCTCCCGCGCACCAGACCGGCAGGCCGGTGGCCTGCACGCCGGCCACATCGCGCACCGCCCCGTCGGTCACCAGCGCGGTGACGCCGCGCTTGACCAGCCGGGCGCAGAGGATGTCGCCGAAGATGCCGGCATCGGTGATGCCCATCGCATCGGCCACCGCGATGCAGCCTTCAGGCATCGCCTCGATCGCCGCGCGGGTCGAGATCGGCGCGGACCAGGAGGCGGGCGTGGCCAGATCCTCCCGCGCCGGAACGAAGCGCAGGGTGAATGCCGGCCCCACCAGGCGCTTGCCCTGTGCGGCGGCGGTAAAGGGGGCGGCGCCGCGGATCCAGACATTGCGCAGCCCGCGCTTGAGCAGCACGGTGGTCAGGGTCGCGGTCGTCACCTTCTCGAGCTTGGCCTTGGTCTCGGGTGTCATATCGGATGCTCCTTGGGGCGCATGCAGCGGTGCGCGAAGCGGCCCGGCCCGTCAATCGCCCCCCCGGGCGGGACAGAGTGCTGGAGGGCTCCGGCCCGGCATGGAAGACTGGTGCGGTCCGGAGGGGGAAGCGTCACGATGCGCAAGCGCCTGCCCGAGAGGGGCCTTCCCTGGCCCGAGCTTGCCGCCGCGTTGGAGGCCGCCAAGGCAGGCGACTATTCCTGGCGGCGCGGGCGGATGGCGGTCT
>JANWYF010000160.1 GCA_025057055.1 Rhodovarius sp.
CAGCATGGCCTCTGCCTCGGCCAGCGGGACGGTGAAGGCCTCGATCTGCTCGCCCGGATCGAGCGCGGGCGGGCCGGCCTCGCGGCAGCCCTCGGCCAGCACGACGTGACAGCGGTTGGCATTGCGGGCCGGATCGGCCCAGAGATGACCGACCACGCTCAGCCGCGCCGCCTGCCAGCCGGTCTCCTCCCGCAATTCGCGCGCCGCCGCCTGGCACGGATCGTCATCGCCCTCTTCCATCGCCCCGCCTGGCACCTCGATCACATGCTGGCGCACCCCCTGGCGCCATTGCCGGATCAGCACCAGGCGGCCGTCGGCGGTGATCGGCACCACCATCACCCAGTCCGGGAAGTGCAGGATCCACCAGGGGTCGATCACCGTGCCCGCGGAGGTCTGCACCCGCTCGGCGGCCACCGTCAGGAAGCGGTGTGCGAGCACGATATGCCGCGAGAGCACCTGCCAGCCGCCCGGCGGCGGAGGGGAGAGCCGTTCGCGCAGCGGATCGGCCGCCACGGCGCTACTCGGCCGCCAGCAGCTGCTGCTTCTCCGCGTATTCCTCGAGCGGGGCGCAGGTGCAGACCAGGTGGCGGTCGCCATGGACGTTGTCCACCCGCTTGACCGGCGGCCAGTACTTGGCCGCGCGCAGGAAGGGCAGCGGGAAGGCCGCCTGCTCCCGCGAATAGGGGTGGGTCCAGGTATCGGCCGCGATCTCGGCCGCGGTGTGGGGGGCGTTCTTGAGCGGGTTGTCCGCCCGGTCCATGCGGCCCTGCTCGATCGCGCGGATCTCCTCGCGGATCGCGATCATGGCGGCGATGAAGCGGTCGATCTCCTCCTTCGGTTCGCTCTCGGTCGGCTCCACCATCAGCGTGCCGGCCACCGGCCAGGACATGGTCGGCGCGTGGAAGCCGTAATCCTGCAGGCGCTTGGCGATGTCCTCGACCAGCACGCCGGCGCTCTGCTGGAAGGCGCGGCAGTCGAGGATGCACTCGTGCGCCACCATGCCGTTGCGGCCGCGGTAGAGCACCGGATAGTGCGGCGAGAGCCGCGCGGCGACATAGTTGGCCGCGAGGATCGCAACCTGGCTCGCGCGCTTGAGCCCCTCCGGTCCCATCATGCGGATGTAGGCATAGCTGATCGGCAGGATCATGGCGCTGCCGAAGGGCGCCGAACTGACCGGCCCGCAGCCGGTTGCGGGTCCCGCTTCCGGCAGCAGCGGGTGGTTGGGCAAGAAGGGCGCCAGATGCGCCGCGACCGCGATCGGCCCCACCCCCGGCCCGCCGCCGCCATGCGGGATGCAGAAGGTCTTGTGCAGGTTGAGGTGGCAGACATCCGCCCCGATCCGGGCCGGCGAGGTCAGTCCGACCTGGGCGTTCATGTTCGCCCCGTCCATGTAGACCTGCCCGCCATGGGCGTGGATCACCTCGCAGATCTCGCGGATCGCGCTTTCGAAGACGCCGTGGGTGCTCGGATAGGTGACCATCAGCGCCGCCAGCTCCGGCCCGTACTGGGCCGCCTTGGCCTTGAGGTCGGCGAGGTCGATGTTGCCCTCGCGGTCGCAGGCCACCACCACCACCTTCATCCCGGCCATGACCGCCGAGGCCGGGTTGGTCCCGTGCGCCGAAGAGGGGATCAGGCAGACCTTGCGCTGCGGCTCTCCACGCGCGCGGTGATAGGCGCGGATGGCAAGCAGCCCCGCATATTCGCCCTGGCTGCCGGCATTGGGCTGCAGCGAGACGGCCGCAAAGCCGGTGACGGCGGCCAGCCAGCCCTCCAGCCTCCGGATCAGCGTCAGATAGCCCGGAACCTGATCGATCGGCGCAAAGGGGTGGATATCGGCGAAGCCCGGCCAGGTGATCGGGATCATCTCCGCCGTCGCGTTCAGCTTCATCGTGCAGGAGCCGAGCGGGATCATCGAGCGGTTGAGCGCGATGTCCTTCTCCTCCAGCCGCTTGAGGTAGCGCAGCATCGCATGTTCGCTGTGGTGGCTGTTGAACACCTCAGCGGTCAGGATCGGCGATTGGCGAAGCAGCGCCTCCGGCAGGCCGCCCTGCACGGCCCCCCCCTTCTCGCCCCGGCCGATGACGCCGGCCAGGCGCTGCAGCTCCTCGCGCGTGACGGTCTCATCCAGGGCGATCGACACGGCGCCCTCGAGCCGGCGCAGGTTGAACCCGGCAGCCAGCGCGGCCGCCATCACGGCATCGGTCTCGGCCCCCGTCTCCAGCGTGATGGTGTCGAAGAAGTGGCGGTGGCGCAGCGGGAAGCGCGCTGCCCCGGCGAGCAGGCGCGCCATCAGGTGCACGCGCTGGGCGATGCGCGACAGGCCCCGCGGCCCGTGCCAGACCGCATACATCCCGGCGATGACCGCGAGCAGCACCTGCGCCGTGCAGATGTTGGAGGTCGCCTTCTCCCGCCGGATGTGCTGTTCGCGCGTCTGCAGCGCCAGCCGCAGGGCCGGTGCCCCGGCGGCATCGACCGAGACGCCGACCAGCCGGCCCGGCAGCAGACGCTTGAAGGCGTCCTTCACCGCGATGTAGGCGGCATGCGGTCCGCCATAGCCCATCGGCACGCCAAAGCGCTGGGTGGAGCCCACCGCGATGTCGGCCCCCATCTCCCCGGGCGGGGTGAGCAGCACCAGGGCGAGCGGATCGGCCGCCACGATGGCCAGCGCCCCGGCCGCCTGGGCGGCTGCGATCTCGGGGCGAAGGTCGCGCACCTCGCCCGTGGTGCCGGGGTATTGCAGCAGGAGCGCAAAGGGCGGCTCCTTGGCGATGGCGCCGGCGATGGCGTGGGGCGGCACCACATCGACCGCGACCTCCAGCGGCTCGGCCCGCACCCGTACCACGGCGATCGTCTGCGGATGGACATCGGCCGCGATGATCAGCCGGCGGGATTTGCCCTTCTGCGCATGCAGCGCGAGCGTCACCGCCTCCGCCGCCGCGGTGCCTTCATCGAGCAGCGAGGCGTTGGCGACCGGAAGCCCTGTGAGGCTGACGATCATGGTCTGGAAATTGACCAGCGCCTCCAGCCGGCCCTGGGCGATTTCGGCCTGATAGGGTGTGTAGGCCGTATACCAGCCCGGATTTTCGAGCACGTTGCGCAGGATGACGGGCGGGGTGTGGGTGCCGTGATAGCCCATGCCGATCAGGCTCTTGACCGGCTTGTTCTGGGCCGCGAGGGCGCGCAGTTCGGCCAGTGCCGCAGCCTCGCTGACGGCTGGGGGCAGGGCCGAGAGATCGGCGCCCAGGATGTCGGGCGGCAGGGTGCGCACCGTCAGCTCATCGAGGCTCGCAACCCCGATGGTGTGCAGCATCTCCGCGATGTCCTCCTCGGAGGGGCCGATATGGCGGCGGAGGAAGGCCCCATCCTCCTCAAGCGCGGCCAGTGCGTCCCACATCACAGACCCTCCAGGAAACGGGCATAGGCCTCGGCGTCCATCAGATCATCGGGCAGAGGACCTTCGAGGGCGATGCGGAAGAACCAGCCCTCCCCGGTCGGGTCGCGGTTGATGCGGCCCGGATCGTCAACCAGCGCGGCGTTGACCTCGATGATGCGCCCCGCCACCGGCGCATAGACGTCGGAGGCAGCCTTGACGCTCTCCACCACGGCGCAGGCCTCGCCGGCCGCAACCTGCCGGCCGGGTTCGGGCAGGTCGACGAAGACCACATCGCCCAGCGCATTCTGCGCATGGTCGGTGATGCCGACCGTGGCGATCTCCCCCTCGACCCGCACCCATTCGTGGTCCTTGGAGAACTTCATCATGCTGGTCTTGCCTCTCTCTCAGCGCGCGTAGCGGTGGGGATGGAAGGGCAGGGGTGCCACGGCGGCCGGCAGCGCCTTGCCGCGCACCATCAGCGACAGCGGCGTGCCATCCCGCGCATAGGCGGGCGCGACGTAGCCCATGGCGATCGGGCCATCGACCGAGGGGCCGAAGCCGCCGGAGGTGATGATGCCGACAGGCTCGGGCCCGCTCGCGGGGTGGATCGGCGTGCCGGCGCGGGCGGGCTGGCGGCCCTGCGGGCGGATGCCCACGCGC
Source organism: Rhodovarius sp. (assembly GCA_025057055.1). GTDB lineage: Bacteria > Pseudomonadota > Alphaproteobacteria > Acetobacterales > Acetobacteraceae > Rhodovarius. The sequence continues at coordinate 4,034 of JANWYF010000160.1, forward strand.
AGTCGCGCCGGGCCGGAATCGAGCTCGCTGCGGATGCGCTCCGCCCCAGGGAAATCCCAGCTGAGGCGTCGCCGCTTGCCGATGGTCCAGACGAGATTGGCCTCGACCGGAGAGGTGGTCTCATCCAAATCCTGGCCGTAGAGGCAGAGGCCGGCCTCCAGCCGCAGGGAATCGCGGGCGCCGAGCCCGGCCGGCGCCACCCCGGGCAGGGCGAGGAGCCGTCTGGCGAAGGCCTCCGCCTGCTCGGCCGGAAGGGAGATCTCCACCCCGTCTTCTCCCGTATAGCCGGAGCGCGAGATGACCAGGCCATCGCGCTCGATCACCCCCATGAAGGAGAGGCCTGAGACCTCGGGCAGGAGCGACGCCACGGCGGCGACCGCCCCCGGCCCCTGCAGGGCGATCAGCGCTCGATCGGCCAGCGGCCGCAGCGTCACGCCGGGCGGCAGGGCGGCGGCGATCAGCGGCAGATCCACCGCCTTGCGCGCGGCGTTGACAACCAGGAACAGCCGCGACCCGAGATGGGCCAGCATGATGTCATCGACGATGCCGCCCCCCTCGTTGAGCAGCAGGGCGTAGCGCTGCCGCCCGGGCTTGAGTCCCTGGACATCGGCCGGGGTCAGCCGTTCGAGCGCGGCTGCCGCGCCCTCGCCCAGGAGTTCGGCCTGCCCCATGTGGGAGACGTCGAACAGCGCCGCGGCGGCGCGGCAATGCAGATGCTCAGCCAGGATCCCGCGCGGGTAATGCAGCGGCATGCGATAGCCGGCAAAGGGCACCATGCGCGCACCGAGCTCCCGGTGCAGGCCCTCGAGCGGGGTGGCGAGCAGCGCATCGGTATCGGCCACGATTCCTCCCTGCCGCGGCGGCGGCGGTTGCGATCGTGACCCCCCTCTGTCCCGTGACCTGAGAGATTCAGCGCAAGCCTGAGGGGCTTACGCCTTACTCCTTCGGTGCCGCAGCCCCGGGCGGGGATGCGGGCTTTCCAGAGTGCCCTTTCGCGTGCGGCCCTTCTGCCTGAGCGATTCCGGGGGCCGGTTGCGCCTTCGGCGACCGGAACCGCCCACCAGCTCGACCCGCCTGCCGGCGGATCGGCCCGGATGGCTGGCCCCGGTTCTCTCCCGCACGCGATGCGCAGGCCCCTCCTCTTTGCCTGGGGATCGAGGCCGAAGCAAGGCGGTCGCGCCACGCCGCCGCCACCGGTCCCCCCCGCAACGCCCAGGCAGGAGGCAGCCTGCCGCCCCTCAAGGCAGCCCGGCGCCCGGGCGGGCGGAAGGCAGGCCGGCGCGGGGCGGTTGGCGGAGGCCGGGCTCAGCCCCAGCGCAGCGGCTGGCACGGGCCCGATCCGGCCAGCCTGAGCCCGGCCGGGGCGTCGAGCGCGCAAAACCCCGGCCAAGCCGGAAGCTGCCGCAGCACATCGGCGGCCAGCACCACCCCCTCGATGCGCAGCGGCAGGCCTGCCCGGCGCAGCCCATCCGCGACCCAGCTGTTGCAGGTATAGGCCAGGCTGTAGCGCGGCACGGCGGCATAGAGGACGCGCCCGCTGGGCAGGGCCTCGATCATACGCGGGCCGGCGGCGGAGCGCGCGATGCTCTCGGCCAGGAAGCGCTGCAGGCGGCCCATCCCCCCGGGTGGCAGAGCGAGGCGCCAGACCGGACGGTCCGGCCGCGGCTCAGGCGGCGCAGGCAGCGGCGTGACCTCCACCACCCCCTCCCCCGGCAGCACGCCGAGCACAAGTTCGCCCAGGCTGCCGGCCTCGTTGCGCATGAAGGAGCGCTTGCCAAAGCCGAAGGCGATCGCGGCGATGCCCAAGGGTGGCGGCGGCAGGCCGATCTCGAGGCCGCTTGCCGGCAGGATCAGCTCGAGGTGCATGCCGCGGTGCAGCAGCCAGATCACCTCCCCCGCCGCGGCCGGCGCCGCACAGGGCGGGGCCGGCGGGGCCGGGGCAAGGGCGCAGCCGGTGAGCGCGAGCAGGCCGGATAGCAGGGCGCGCCGGCCAAGGCTGCGCACGGCTTGCCTCAACGCCCCATGCGCCGGCGATTGGCAGCGAGCTCGGCCTCGGTCAGCAGGAAGCCGACCACCACGTCATAGTCCGACCCGCGCCGGGTGGCGGAGACGGGCAGCACAATCTCGATCGGTTCGGAGGCGATGCGCACCCGGTTGCTGTTGGCGGGGAAGACGATCTGTTGGCGCAGCACTTCGCGGCGCAGGATCTCCCCCTGCCGGTCGAGCACGGCGACCACGAGGGGCAGCTCCTGGCTGCGCCCGGTCGCGCCCGGCCCCCGCTCGGCCAGCAGGCCCACCTGGAAGCTGACCATGATGCGGTTGCGCTCCCGCCCCGTGCTGCAGCGGCCGGATTCGATGCCGGTGATGCGCGCCTCCAGCACCAGACTGGTGAGGTCGGGCGGCATGCCCTCGCGGTAGCGGATCAGGTCAGCGGCATCGGGCAGCAGCCCGACCTCGGGGCAGGCCAGGAGCGCGGCGCGGCTGCTATCCCCCCCGCAGGCCGGCAGGGCCGCAGCCAGGGTGAGTGCGAGCAGGCCGCGCCGCCCATGCCGCAGGACCGGTGCCGTCATGCGAGCCTCCTTCGCCCCGGCCGCACCAGGGGACCGCGGCATTCCCGCTGGCCACCCCTGCGGCCAGCCGCTAGAAGCGCCCATATGCCGCGAAGCGCAACCCTCCGGAAGTGAGGCCAGGCCCCGACCCATGACGCCCGAGTCTCTCGACAAGCCCGAACTGCATGTGCTGCTCGCCGGGCCGCGCGGCTTCTGCGCCGGCGTCGACCGCGCGATCAAGATCGTGGAGGAGGCGCTCAAGCGCTTCGGCGCGCCGGTCTATGTCCGGCATGAGATCGTGCACAACCGCTTCGTGGTCGAAAGCCTGGAAAAGCTCGGCGCCGTCTTCGTCGAGGAGCTGGACGAGATCCCGGATGACGGCCAGCCGGTGATCTTCAGCGCCCATGGCGTGCCGAAATCCATCCCGCGGGAGGCCGAGCGGCGGCGCATGTTCTACCTCGACGCCACCTGCCCGCTGGTCAGCAAGGTGCATCGCGAGGCCGAGCATCACCACGCCCGCGGCCGGCATATCCTGCTGATCGGCCATGCCGGCCATCCGGAGGTGATCGGCACCATGGGCCAGCTGCCCGAGGGCAGCGTGACCCTGGTCGAGGACGAGCACGATGCGGAAACCGTGCAGCCCCCGCCCGGCGTGCCGCTCGCCTTCATCACCCAGACCACGCTGTCGGTCGACGACACGGCGGGGGTGATCGCGATCCTGCAGCGCCGCTTTCCCAACATCGCAGCCCCGGCCAAGGAGGACATCTGCTACGCCACCACCAACCGCCAGGCGGCGGTCAAGGCGATCGCCCCGCGCGCCGAGCTGATGATCGTGGTCGGCGCGCCCAACTCCTCGAACTCGCTGCGGCTGGTGGAGGTGGCCACCCGCGCCGGCTGCCCGCGCGCGATCATGGTGCAGCGGGGGCGAGACCTGGATCTGGCGATCCTGGACGGGCTGCGGACCGTGGGGGTGACGGCCGGCGCCAGCGCGCCCGAGGTCCTGGTCGAGGAGGTGCTGGACCGCATGCGCGAACGCTACGCGCTGCGCGCCGAGGAGGTGGTGGTGGCCGAGGAGCGCATCACCTTCAAGCTGCCCGCCGCGCTGAGCGCCCCTTCCGCCGCCTGAGCGGGCGGCAGGCATGGCCGTCTATACCGAGGTCTCGGACGAGGCGCTGCGCGCCTTCCTGGCCGAATACGAGCTCGGGGAGCTGCTCGCCTACCGCGGCATCGCCGAGGGGGTGGAAAACTCCAACTACGCGCTCAAGACCGGGCGGGGGGATTTCATCCTCACCCTCTATGAGAAGCGCGTCGATCCGGCCGATCTGCCCTATTTCCTGGCGCTGATGGAGCATCTGGCCGCCGCCGGGCTGCCCTGCCCGACCCCCGTGCATGGGCGCGATGGCGCCGCGCTGCGCCAGCTCGCCGGGCGGCCGGCGGCGATCTGCACCTTCCTCCCCGGCGTCTGGCCGCGGCGCATCCGCACCGAACACATGGCCCCGCTCGGCGATGCGCTGGCCAGGATGCACCTCGCGGGGCGGGGCTTTGCGATGCGGCGGGCCAATGCGCTGGGGCCGGCCGGCTGGCCTGCTCTGCTCGAGCGCTGCCGCGCCCTGGCTGACGGCATCCAGCCCGGCCTGATCGCCGAACTCGATGCGGCACTGGCCGCCATCCTGGCAGAGTGGCCGGCCGGCCTGCCGGAGGGGCAGATCCACGCGGACCTCTTCCCGGACAATGTCTTCTTCCTCGACGGGCCGGATGGCCTGCCGCGCGTCTCCGGCCTGATCGACTTCTACTTCGCCTGCACCGACCTCTTGGCCTATGACATCGCGGTCTGCCTGAATGCCTGGTGCTTCGAGGCCGACTATTCCTTCAACGTCACCCGCGCGCGGGCCATGCTGCGCGCCTATGCCGCGCTGCGGCCGCTGAGTGTGGAGGAGCGCACGGCCCTGCCGGTGCTGGCGCGCGGGGCGGCGCTGCGCTTCCTGCTCACCCGCCTCTTCGACTGGGTGCACACGCCGCCCGGTGCGATGGTCACCCGCAAGGATCCGCTCGAATACCTGCGCAAGCTGCGCTTCTTCCAGGCGGCCGCCGGGCCGGAGGCGCTCGGTGCCTGAGGATCTGCCGATCGTCGAGATCTGGACCGACGGCGGCTGCCGCCCCAACCCGGGGCCCGGCGGCTGGGCCGCCATCCTGCGCCACGGCGCGCATGAGCGCGAACTCTCGGGCGCCGAGGCCGAGACCACCAACAACCGCATGGAGCTGACCGCCGCCATCATGGCGCTGGAGGCCCTCAAGCGCCCCTGCCGCGTGCTGCTGCACACCGACAGCGAATATCTGCGCAACGGCATGGAGCGCTGGATCAAAGGTTGGGTGCGCAACAACTGGCGCAACGCCGCGCGCGAGCCGGTGAAGAACGCCGAACTCTGGCAGCGGCTGCTGGCGGCTGCCGCGCCGCATCAGATCGAATGGCGCTGGGTGCGCGGCCATGCCGGGGATCCGATGAACGAACGCGCCGATGCCCTGGCCAGCGCGGCCCGGCGGCAGCTGGGGCAAGGCTAGCGGCCGCCGCGCAAGGGAGCCGATCCCGGCGGCAGGTGACGGGCAGGGCTTGGCTGGCCGCCACCCCAGAGGCCGATCCCGCGCAGCGCCCGCCGGCATGGCCGCGCCGGCCGGCACGGCCCGGAACCCCCCCCTGGCAGCGAGACAGGCAGGGCAGAGGGTGCTGCGCGAGCGCATCAAGCCTGTGCCGGGCGTGATCCGGAAGACAGCGCCCCCCACCTGGAGCGGGGCCGCGCAGGCCCTGCTGCGCAGCGCCCCGCCCCCTGCACGGCCCGCATGGCCGCAGGAGCGCGGCGGTCCGCGCGGGCGGCATCATCCGCGCCTGCCGCCCGGGGGGATGCGATCCGGTCCGACCACAGCAGCCGCCGCCTGGCTCGGAGCACGCTAGCCCGTGGCCGGCAGCAGACGCCCCCCGATGAGCCGCAGCACGCGGTCCGGCCGTTCCACCCCGGTCAGACGGTGGGTGATCAGCAGCACCGACCGGCCGCGGGTGGCGGCCTCTAACACCTCGAGGAAGGCGCGCTCCGTCTCCGCATCCAGCCCGCTGGTCGGCTCATCCAGCACGAGCAGCGGCGCGGCCGGCAGCAGGGCGCGGGCGAGGGCGATGCGGCGCGCCTGCCCGCCCGAGAAGCGCGCGCCCCCCTCGCCGCAGGGGGTATCGAGCCCCTGCGGCAGGGCGCGCACCAGATCGGCCAGCCCGACCTGGGCCAGGACGCGCCAGAGCGCGGCATCCGGCGCCTCCGGGGCGGCGATGCGCAGATTCTCGGCGATCGAGGCGTCGAAGATGCGCGCATCCTGGGTGAGCGTGGCAATCCGCGCGCGCACCGCCGCCGCCGGCAGCGCCGCCAGATCCACCCCGCCCAGGGTGATCCGGCCCGCCTGGGGCGCGGCGAGCTTGAGCAGCAGCTGCAGGATGGTCGATTTCCCCGCGCCCGAGGGGCCGAGCAGGGCGATCCGCTCCCCCTCCCGCCATTCGAGGTCAAGCCCCTGCAGCACGGCCCCGCGCGCCGGATCCCAGGCGAAGGTCACGCCTTCGAAGCGCACCGTATGGCCGGTCGGCATGGCGGCCGGGATAGCGGGTTCGGCCACTGGCGGCGGGGTATCCGCCAGGGTGAAGAGCCGCCGCGCCGCTGCCCCCGCCTGGGCCAGCGCCGCCCCGGCGCGCGGGGCAAGGCCCAGCACCTCGGCCGCGGCCAGCGCCATGAACAGGCCGAGCACGGCAAGCCCGACCGGCGCCGCCGCCCCCGCCCCCTCCCGCGCCGCCAGCGCCCAGGCCAGCGCCCCGATGAGGGCGAGCTGGGCGAGCAGGAAGCCGGCCGCCCCGCCCAGTGCCGCCCGGCGCGCCAGCCGCGCCTCGGCCCCATGCATGGCCTCCGTCGCCTCCCGCAGCCGGGCGGCGGCACGGCCTTCCGCATTGGCCGAGAGCGTCTCGGTCAGGCCGAGCAGCGGATCGAGGGCGGCGCGATGGACCATCCCGCGGGCGCGGGCGACGCGCTCGGCCGCCGCTGCGGCATCGCGCGCCAGCCAGAAGGGCAGCAGCAGCGCCGCGCCGAGCGGGGCGGCCACCGCCAGCGCCAGCCAGGGCGCGCCGGCCAGGATGACCGCCACCGCCAGCACCACCGCCAGCGCCGCCACCGCCGGCAGCACGGCGCGCAGATAGAGGCCATCCAGCGCCTCGATATCGGCCAGCATGCGGGCCCGTGCATCGCCCGCCGCGGTCAGGCCGAGCCCGGCGGGCATGCGTTCGGCCAGCCGGCGGAAGAACCAGACGCGGGTATCGGCCAGGGCACGGAAGGCGGCCTCGTGGCTTGCCATGCGCTCGGCCCAGCGCAGGAAGGGGCGCAGCAGCATCATCGGCCGCAGCAGCAGGATGGCGAGCGCCCCTCCGCCCGCCGCCACGCCGAGTGCGACGCCATGTCCGGCCAGCGCCAGCAGCGCCACCGCCGAGAGGGCCGAGAGGATGGCCACCGCGATCCCGATCAGCAGCCACTGGCCGCGCGGTCGCCACAGCGCCCAGACGCGCGCAAGGTCGGCGAACATGCCGCTCAATCCCCCGCCATCCGCCGGCCCACGGCGCGGCCTGCCTCGAGCACCAGAAGCCGCCCCGGCAGCCCGCGCAGCGCCGCCGCGGAATGGGTGGCGATGATCGCGGTGCGACCGACGCAGAGGCGCCGGATCGCCTCGATCACCGCATCCTCCGTGCCGGGATCGAGGCTTGCGGTCGGCTCATCGAGCAGCACGAGCGGCGCATCGCGCAGGAAGGCCCGCGCCAGTGCCACCCGCTGCGCCTGCCCGCCGGAGAGGCCATAGCCCCCCTCGCCCACCGGCGTGTCGATGCCCTGCGGCAGATCCCGCGCGAAGGCCATGACCTGCGCGGCCTCGGCCGCGGCCAGCACCTGCTCGCGCGTGGCGCCTTCGCGGGCCATCGCGATGTTCTCGGCAATCGTGCCGGCGAAGATGTGGGCCCGCTGCCCGACATGGGCCGACAGGCGGCGCAGCTCCTCGGGCCTGAGCAGGCCGATATCCTGGCCGTTGATCGCAATGCGGCCGGAATCGGCGCGCCGAAAGCCAAGGAGCAGCGCGATCACCGAGGATTTCCCGGCCCCCGAAGGCCCGGCGAGCAGCAGCGTCTCCCCGGCGGCGAGGCTGAAGGAGAGCCCATCCAGCGCGGGCGGCCGGCCAGGGGCGTAAGAGAGGCGCACATCATGGAAGGTGACGGTGACGCGGCGCGGCACCTCGGCAAGCCGCAGCCCGCCGGAGACCACCGGCTGTGCCAACAGCGGCGCCAGTTCCGCCGCCGCCCCGCGGGCCGACTGCGCCTCGTGATAGGCGCCCGAGAAGTTGCGCAGCGGCTGGAAGAAGGAGGGAACGAGCAGGATCACCCACAGCGCCGCCACCGGATCCGGATGCCTGGCACCGAGCAGCACGCCGTGCCGCCAGGCGAGATAGGCCAGGGTGGCGGCGGCCAGGAACTCGAGGATCCCGGTCGAGAGGAAGGCGATGCGCAACACCTTCATCGTGCGCCGGCGGAGCTCGTCGGCCTGGGCCTCGAGGATCCTCGCCTCCTCCTCCTGCCGGTTGAACAGGACCAGGGTGGGCAGGCCGCGCACCCGGTCGACGAAGCGGCCGGAGAGGCGGGCCAGCGCCTCGAACTGGCGGCGGCTGGCGGCGGCGGCACCGATGCCGGCGAGCGCCATGCCGACCGGCACGAGAAGCCCCATCACCAGCAGCACCAGCGCGCTGACCCAGTCGATCGCGGCCACCGCCAGGATGATCGCCCCAGGCACCAGCAGGGCGAGCAGCAGGGCGGGCAGCCATTTGGCGAAATAGCCATCCATCGCCTCCACCCGCTCGACGACCAGCGTCGCCTTGTCCCCGGCGGGGCGGGTATCGGCGGGGCCGAGGGTGAGCAGCGCAGCGAAGGCGCGGGCGCGTAGCCCGGCGCGGGCGGCGCGCCCGGCGGCGGATTGCGCGATTTCCTGCCCGGCGGTCAGCGCGGCGGCCAGCACCATCAGCGCCGCCGCCCCGGCGAGGTCCCACCAGCCGCCCGCCTCATGACCGAGCATACCGGCCACCAGCCGCGCGAACAGCCACGCCTGGGCGATGCCGCAGGCGGCCACCGCCAGACCGAGCAGCACCGGCAGCCAAGCCCGCGCGCCCAGGCGCCTCGTTTCCGCCGCGAGCAGGGCGCGGCCGGGGTCGCGCCGTCTTCCCTTCATCCCAAAAAGGCTACGCCCAAGCCGGGCCCTTGGCCATGGCGTTGCGCAGGCCCGCCCCGTGCCGCAGAAACCGGCGCATGCTTCCCACCCATGGCCGCTTTCCCTACCACCCCTGGCCCGGCCGGCCCACCTGGTCCTGGCCAGGCGGGGCGAAGCTTGCGCTCTATATCGGGGTCAACCTCGAACATTTCGCCTTCGGCGAGGGGCTGGGGGCCGAGCTCGCCCCCGGCGGGCCGCAGCCCGATGTGCTGAACTACGCCTGGCGCGACTACGGCAACCGGGTGGGCGCCTGGCGGCTGATCGCGCTGCTCGAGGAGCTCAGCCTGCCCTGCACCGTGCTGCTCAACAGCGCGATGTATGACCATGCGCCCGAGCTGGTGGCCGCGCATCGCGCGCGGGGGGATGAGATCGCCGGGCATGGCCGCACCAACAGCGAACGCCAATCCGTGCTGGCGGAGGCCGAGGAGCGCCGGCTGATCGCCGAGGCCACCGCCGCGATCACCGCCCGCGAGGGGCGGCCGCCGCGCGGCTGGCTCTCCCCCTGGATTGCCGAGAGCCATCGCACCCCCGACCTGCTGCGCGAGGCCGGCTACCTCTATACCCTCAACTGGTGCATGGACGACATGCCGGTCTGGATGGCCACCCGCGCCGGGCGGCTGCTGGCCATCCCCTATCCGCAGGAAGCCAACGACATCCCGGCCATCGTCGCGCGCAAGGACGGGGCCGAGCAATTCGCCGCCATGCTGGTCGAGGACGCACGCGAACGCCTGGATCAGGTCAAGGATGGCATTCCGCAGGTGATGGGCATCGCGCTGCATCCCTATATCGTCGGCCAGCCCTATCGCCTGCGGGCGCTGCGCCGGGCGCTACAGGCGATCCTGGAACGGCGGGAGGAGATCTGGGTGACCACCGCGGGCGGCATTCTGGATCACTGCCTCTCCCTGCCCGAGGGGAGCATCCCGACATGAGATCCCTGCCCCTTCTGCTGGCGCTCTTGCTGCTGCCGGGCTGCGCGCTCTTCCTGCCCACCGCCCCGGGCCCCGGCCTGCCGCAGCCGGTGGCGGCCGTCGACCTCGACCGCTATCTGGGCAGCTGGTTCGAGGTCGCACGGCTGCCAGCGCCGTTCCAGGACTCGGGCGGGCGGCGCTGCGTCGATGTCACGGCGAGCTACACGCGCCGGCCGGATGGGCGGATCGCGGTGCTGAACCGCTGCCTGGATGCCAACGACAGCTTCCGCGAACGCAGCGCGATTGCGGTGGCGAGCGTGGTCGAAGGCAGCGGGAATGCCCGGCTCCGGGTGCGCTTCTTCTGGCCCTTCTCCGCCGATTACTGGGTGATCGGGCTTGATCCGGACTACCGCTGGGCGGTGGTGGGCGGGCCCTCGCGCCGCTTCCTCTGGATCCTCTCGCGCACGCCCAACCTGCCCGAGGCGGAGCTCTCCGCCGCGCGGGCGATCGCGGCCGCGCAGGGCTATCCGGTCGAAAACCTGATGCTGACCCCGCACGGCGCGCGGCCCTAGGCCGCCTGCGCATCGCCGCTTGCCCGCACCGCGCCGCAGGGCCACCCTCTGCGGCCGAGGGATCGGATCGCGGGAGGGAACGGCGATGGGCAGCTATCATCCATCCTGGCGGGGGGTGACCTTCCACGACGTGGTGCCGGCCGGCGTCATGACCGCCCGCGCCTTCCTGGAAGCCTGTCTGGAGCGCATCGCGGCGCGGGAGGGGGTGGTGCGCGCCCTGGTGGCGCGGATCCCGGATGAGGAGGCCCGGCGCCTGGCCGATGAATCCGACCGCCGCCGCGCCGCCGGCCGGCCGCTCTCGCCCATCGACGGCATGCCGATCGGCATCAAGGACCTGATCGAGACCGCCGATATGCCCACTCAGATGGGCTGCCGCGCCTATGAGGGGAACTGGCCGCGCCGCGACTCCGCCATGGTGCAGGCGCTCAAGGCGGCCGGCGCGATCATCCTGGCCAAGACGGTGACGACGGAGCTCGGCATGAGCGAGCCAGGCCCGACCACCAACCCTTGGGATCCGGCCCGCACCCCGGGCGGGTCGAGCTCGGGCAGCGCGGCGGCGGTGGCGGCGGGCTTCGTGCCGGTGGCGATCGGCACCCAGGTGCTGGGCAGCATCATCCGGCCCGCCGCCTTCTGCGGGAACTGGGCCCTCAAGCCGAGCCAGGGGGCGATTAACCGCGGGGAGCGGCAGGCGACCAGCCAATCGACCGCCGGCCCGCACGCCAATTGCGCCGAGGATGCCTGGCTGGTGGCGCGCGAGATCAGCCGCCGCGTCGGCGGAGATCCGGGCACGCCCGGGCTGCTGGGTCCGCTCTCCCCGCCCGCGCCGCTCCGTCCCATGCGCCTTGGCGTGCTGCGCACCGAGGCCTGGCCGCGCATCGATGCCAAGAGCCAGGAGCTGTTCACACGCTACGTCCGCTCCCTGCCGGTGGAGGTGATCTGGCCCGAGGATCACCCGCTGCTCGCCCGGCTGGAGGAGGCGGTGGGCGAGGCCATGGCGGTGGGCAACATGATCACCGCCTTCGAGAACCGCCCGGGCTTTCTCAACCTGCCGCGCGAGAAGCTCTCGCGCCGGCTGCTGGCGCGCCTTGATGCGAGCCTTGCCTGGGATCAGCAGGACTACATGGTGGCGCTCGCCCGCCGCGCCGCGATGCGCGCGGCCCATGCCGCCGCGGCGCAAGTCTGCGATGCGATCCTGGCGCCGGCCTGCCCGGGCCCTGCGCCGCTGTGGGACCCGAAGGCCCCCGATGCCGACGCCAACCCCCGCCCGACCGGGGACCCGGCGGCCAATGCCGCGACCTCGGCGCTCGGCTGCCCAGCCTTCACCCTGCCTGTGCTCGCCGTCGACGGGCTGCCGATGGGCGTGCAGGTGATCGGCCTGCCGCAGCAGGATGCGCAGGTGGTCGCGATCGGGCGCTGGCTCTATGCGGCAGCGCCCCATCTCGCCGTCTAGGGCCTGCCGCCCCGGGCGGGATGGGCGAGCCGGGCGGGCCAGCCTTCGACCCGCCGGGGGCAGCCGCGCGGCAGACCATCCGAGGGCGCCGTCCGGTCGGGCCGGGCGGTCGCCTCCGCCTCGCGCCGCGCTAGGGCGCGCGGCCGAAGATGATCGAGGCGTTGGTCCCGCCGAAGCCGAAGCTGTTGGAGAGGGCGATATCGATCCGGCGCGACTGCGCCTCATGCGCCACGCGATCGATCCGGCTCTCCCGCGAGGGGTGGTCCAGGTTGAGGGTGGGCGGGGCGGTGTTGGTGCGAATCGCCTGGATCGAGAAGATCGCCTCCACCGCGCCGGCCGCACCCAGCAGATGCCCGACCGAGGATTTGGTCGAGGACATGGCCAGCCGGCCCGCGGCATCGCCCCACAGCCGCTCGACCGCCGCGAGTTCGAGGTCATCGCCCATCGGCGTGCTGGTGCCGTGGGCGTTGATGTAGTCGACCTGCTCCGGCCTCAGCCCGGCATCGCGCAGCGCGGCGCGCATCGAGCGGTAGGCGCCGTCCCCGGTCTCGGAGGGGGCGGTGATGTGATAGGCATCGCCCGACATGCCATAGCCGAGCAGCTCGGCGTAGATCGTCGCGCCGCGGCGCTTGGCGTGCTCGTATTCCTCGAGCACGAGGATCCCCGCGCCCTCGCCCATCACGAAGCCGTCGCGGTCGCGATCCCAGGGGCGGGAGGCCTTGGTCGGCGTGTCGTTGAAGCTGGTGGAGAGGGCGCGGGCGGCGCAGAAGCCGCCGATGCCGAGTTCGCAGATCGAGCTTTCCGACCCGCCGGCCACCATCACATCGGCATCACCCATCGCGATCAGCCGCGCCGCATCGCCGATCGCGTGCACACCGGTGGCGCAGGCGGTCACCGCCGAATGGTTGGGCCCCTTGAAGCCGTAGCGGATCGAGACATGACCCGAGGCGAGGTTGATCAGCGCCGAGGGGATGAAGAAGGGCGAGAGGCGCCGGGTCCGCCCCTGCGCGACCAGGGTCGCGGCCTCCTGGATGGTCTGTAGACCCCCAATCCCGCTGCCGATCATGACCCCGGTGCGTTCCTGCCCCTCCTCGTCCTGGGGCATCCAGCCGGAATCCTCAACCGCCTGGACCGCCGCGACCAGCGCGAGCTGGATGAAGCGGTCCATTTTCTTGAGGTCCTTGGCCGGGATCCATTCCGAGACGTCAAGCCCGCCCTCGGCACGGCTGCCGGCCGGCACCTGGCCCGCGATTCGCGCCGGCAGGTCCTTCACGTCGAAGGATTGGATGGCCGAGATGCCGCTCTCGCCTGCCACCAGCCGCTTCCAGACGTGATCGACCCCGAGCCCGAGCGGGCAGACGATCCCCATACCGGTGACGACGACGCGCCGCGCCGCCAGGCCCTGTGCGAACACGATTCCCCCCCGGAATCCCGGCCGTTCAGGCGGCCTTCTGCTTCTCGATGAACTCGATCGCGTCCTTGACGGTGGTGATCTTCTCGGCCGCGTCGTCGGGAATTTCGACGCCGAAAGCCTCCTCGAAGGCCATCACCAGCTCGACGGTATCCAGGCTGTCGGCACCCAGGTCATCGACGAAGGAGGCGGTCTCGGTCACCTTGGCTTCCTCGACGCCCAGATGCTCCACCACGATCTTCTTCACCTTCTCGGCGATCTCGCTCATCTTGCGCTCTCTCTCTCCTGCTGGCCCTGCGCGGCGGCCGGGGATGGTGGTCGGGTCGGCCGGGCCATGCGAGACGGGCGGGGAATCGGTGCTCGATCCGCCATCTGAGGCAGGCCGGACAATGCGGGGGGGTTAGTCCCGGCGGCCCGGGATGACAAGAGGGTGAGACGCCGGTCACCTCGCCCGGCATGCGATTTGATGTGCTCCCCGAGGCGGCGGGGTTCCGCCACCCCCGGCAGAGGCGATGCTGCAGCGGGACCTGGCAGGCGGGCCCGGCCGGGCCGGCGGCGCATCGCGGGCTGGGCCGGCACAGCCGAAGCGCCGGCAATCCGGCCCTCAGCGCAGCGGCCAGAGCGGCAGGATGCCAAGGACCAGCACCCCATCCTTGACGAAGAGGGCGCGCTGCACCTCGCGTTCCGGGAAGAGGCCCACGATCTCGGCCTCCCGCCGGCCGATCAGGCCGGCCGCCGCGAACAGCGCCGCCGCCTCGCGCTCGCCCTCCAGCCGGCCGCGAAAGCTGCCGAGCAGCCCGCCATCCAGGACCCAGCGCAGCTCCCCCTCTCCCGCTGCCCTGAGCGGCCCCCAGACCAGCCCGACATCCCGGATCACGATGCGCCCGCCATCATCACGCCAGCGTGCCGCCACCCCGATCAGCCCGCCGCCCGAGAGCAGGCTGCCCGGCAGGCCGAGCGGGCCTTCCAGCACGAGTTCGGCATCGAGCGAGGCAAGCCGCCCGAGGGGATGGCCAGGCCAGGTCACCGCCGCCCCGCCGATGCGCAGCCGGCGCGGCTCGAGCGGGCTCCAGCGCAATTCGACCCCGGGCGGGGAGCGCAGGGCATAGCCGGGAAAGCCACCCGGCCAGTCGATCAGGCGCCAGCCCTCGGGCAGGAGCAGCGCGAGCGCGGCGCTGCCCGTCAGCCAAGCGAGCAGGGGCAGCAGCAGCAGGGCGGCGAGCAGCCGGCGCAGCCCCCTCATGCGCGCCGTTCCCAGCCGCGCGGCCCCTGTTGCCAGTAGGTCAGCACATGCCCCGCCGCCCTGGCGGCGCGCCAGCGCTGCCGGGCTGCGGCCAGCGCCGCCTCATCCTGCCCGTCGAAGAGGTCGAAGGCGCGGTCGAAGGCATCGAGATGGGCCGAGGTCGCGCCATCGACCAGGAAGAGGTGACGCGCCCCATTGGGCGCCGGCCCGTCCTCGGTGGTCAGCCAGATCGGCTGCAGATCGGCCTCGCCGGTCGCGGGGGTGCCGTGTGGCAGCCAGTCCGGCTCCTCGCACAGCCAGAGCGAGGCATCGAGAGCGGCCAGGCGATCGGCGCTGCCGCAGAGCACCATGGCGCGGCCCGGCAGGGCCAGCACGCGGCCGAGCAGGCGCGGCAGCGCCTGTTCCAGAGTGCTGCGCGTCAAGTGATAGAAGCCGATCTCCATCGCCCCGCCTCAGCGCCGCCGTGCCTCGATCGCATCCCAGATCGCGCGCTCGAGATGCACCCCGTCGAAGCGGGCGATCTCCTGCAGGCCGGTCGGGCTGGTCACGTTGATCTCGGTCAGATAGCCGCCGATGATGTCGATCCCCACGAAGATCAGCCCGCGCGCCTTGAGCTCCGGGCCCAGGCGGGCGCAGATCTCGCGTTCGCGCTCGGTCAGCGTGGTCGGCTCCGGCCGGCCGCCGACATGGAGGTTGGAGCGCGCCTCCCCCTCCGGCGGGATGCGGTTGATCGCGCCCATCGCCACGCCGTCGACCAAGATCACGCGCTTGTCGCCCTGCCGCACGGCGGGCAGGTATTGCTGCACGACCAGCGGCTCGCGCGAGCGTTCGGTGAAGAGCTCGATCAGCGCGTTCATGTTCGGGTCATCGGCGCGCAGGTGAAACACCCCTGCCCCGCCATTGCCGAACAGCGGCTTGATGATGATATCGCCGTGCCGTTCCCGGAAGCGCACGATCTGGCGGATATCGGCGGTGATCAGCGTCTCCGGCATCAGTTCCGGAAAATGGGTGACGAAGAGCTTCTCCGGCGCGTTGCGCACATGGGCCGGGTCGTTGACCACCAGCGTCTTCGGGTGGATGTGCTCCAGGATATGGGTGGCCGTGATGTAGGCCATGTCGAAGGGGGGGTCCTGGCGCATCAGCACGACGTCGACGTCGTTGGCCAGGTCGAGCTCGACCGGCGAGCCGAAGCTGTAGTGGTTGCCGACCTCGCGCCGGACCGTGACCGGATGGGCCCAGGCGACGACGCTGCCGGCGCGCAGGGCAAGGTGCCGCACCTGATAGTGCCAGAGCGCATGCCCGCGCGCCTGCGCCTCCAGCATCAGGGCGAAGGTGCTGTCGGCGTTGATGTTGATGCTCTCGATCGGGTCCATCTGGACCGCCACGCGCAGCGCCATGGGTGCTCCTTCGCAGCAGGATATGCCGGGCGCATGCTTGCCAGGGGCCGGGCCCGGACGCCAGATCCGCCCGCGCCGCGCCCGGCCCCGCTCAGTTGAGGCGGTTGCGCAGCGCCTCGATCCGCGGGCGCAGATCGGCGGCGAGCTCCTCGGGCGGGGCGAGGGCGAGGGCGCGTTCGAAGGCGGCGAGCGCGGCCCCGTTCCGCTCCAGCCGCTCATTGATCAGGCCGAGGTCGCGCCAGAGCAAGGGGTGGTCGGGAGAGAGGCGCAGCATGTCCTCGGTGCAGGCGAGGGCGCCGGCAAGATCCCCGGCCTTGAGCCGCCGCAGCTTGATGTTGTTCTGCAACCTGAGCAGCACGGCGCGTCGGCCCATCGCGGTCAGCATGCCCGGCTGCAGCTCGGCCCCCGCCCCGTGCAGGCGCCGCAGCAGGGCGCGCAGATCCGCCGGCTCCAGCCGCTTGCCGCCGGCGAAGGCATCGACCAGCACCGGCCCCTCGCTGCCGCGCAGCGCGATCAGGAAATGGCCCGGGAAATCCACGCCGTGCGCCTCCCAGCCCGCAGCCTCGGCCGCGTGCAGCCAGAGGATGCCGAGCGCCACCGGCAGGCCGCGGCGGCGTTCGATCACGCGGATGAGGTTGGCGTTGGCCAGGTCGTCGTAGGTCTCGCTGTCGCCGGCGAAGCCGAACTCCTCATGCAGCAGCCGCGCCAGCACGGCGCGCCGGCCTTCGCCATCCCCGGCATCGGCCGCCGGATCGGCCAGGGCCAGCGCGACCGCCCGCTGCGCGATGGCCGACAGCACCGCGCGCGCCGCCTGCCAATCGGCGTCCGGCGCATCGATGCGGGCCAGCTGCAGCGCCGTGGCGGCGAGGTCGATCTCCTCATCCGGCAGCTGGCCCGCCGCCGCCAGGGCCTGGCGCGCCTCGGCCAGCGCGGCGGCACTCATCCCGCCCCGCGGGCCAGCATGGGGCCAAGCGGGCGCCCGGCGAAGAGGTGCACGTGGAAATGCGGCACCTCCTGCCCCGCATCCCGGCCCATGTTGGAGAGCAGGCGATAGCCCGCGGCCTCGTAGGCGCGCCCGACCTCGGCCACCGCGCGCCAGAAGCCTGCGATCTCCTCGGCGCTGGCGCTGGCATGGAAATCCGCGGCCGAGACATAGGGACCTTTCGGGATGATCAGGATATGGACCGGCGCCTGCGGATGGATGTCGTGGAAGGCGAGAGCGTGGTCAGTCTCCAGCACCTTCCGGCAGGGCAGTTCCCCGCGCAGGATGCGGGCGAAGACATTGTTCGGATCATAGGGGGGAAGGCCGCTGACTGGCATGGCTGCAGGCTAAACCGGTTCCCCTGCGCTGGAAACCGCCTGCACCGCGGCCGGATCGGGCCGCGGGGGCGCGGCCGCCTTCTTCCCTCCCCCCCCCTCAGCCGTGGCTGCGGGCCGGTCCGGCAAGCCAGCGCCGGGGCCATGCCGGAACCGGCCGGCCCCCGGTCGGCGGGCCGCTAGGGCAGCTTGCTGGTCTTGGCCAGCCGCGCGATCGCCTTCGGCCGGGCCGCCTTTTCGGCGATGCCCGAGATGCCCTCGCGCCGGGTCAGCTCCTCCCACACTTCGGCCGGCCGGATGCCGGCATCCACCCAGACCACCAGCAGGTGGTAGAGCACATCGGCGCTTTCGTTGATGAGGGCGGTGCGGTTGCCGGCCACCGCCTCGATCACGCATTCCACCGCCTCCTCGCCCAGTTTCTGCGCGACCTTGGCGGTCCCGCGCGCGAGCAGCCTTGCAGAGTGCGAGTGCTCGACATCGCCCGCGAGGCGGCGCTGTTCGATCACCGCCCAGAGCCGGTCGAGCACCTCGGCCCGCGCGTCGGCCAGGCTCGGGCGGAAGGGGGGCAGCGCCTCGATCCGGCGTATGCCGGGCGGCGGCGCGAGCGCGGCGCCGGCCGGATCGGGCAAGACGGCGGTCGGCAGCGGCAGGGCCGGCGCGGCCTTCTTCTTGGCCTTGCGCTTGCCCTTGCCGGCGGCCTTGGCCGCGCCCTTCTCATCCAGGGTGTCGGTCTTGGCCATCAGTGCAACCCCTCCACCGGTCGGATCGGCCAGCCCGCACGGGCCAGCGCCGCCTTTGCCTCGCTGATGCGGAATATCCCGTCATGGAAGACGCTGGCCGCCAGCAGGCCGGAGGCCCCGGCCGCCGCGCCCTCGACGAAATGCTCGAGCCTGCCCACCCCCCCGCTGGCGATGATCGGCAGCCGCACGCGGGCACGGATCGCGCGCAGCAGCTCGAGGTCGAAGCCCTCTCTAGTGCCGTCGCGGTCCATCGAGGTCACCAGCAGCTCCCCGGCGCCCAGGGCGGCCATCCTCTCGGCCCAGGCCAGGGCATCGATGCCGGTCGGCCGCCGCCCGCCATGGGTGTAGACCTCCCAGCGGCCCTCACCCGCACGGCGGGCGTCGATCGCCACCACGATGCATTGGCTGCCGAAGGCCTCCGCGGCGCGGCGGACCAGGTCGGGATCGGCGACGGCGGCCGAGTTGATGCTGGCCTTGTCCGCCCCGGCCAGCAGCAGGCGGCGGATATCCTCGACGCTGCGCACCCCCCCACCCACGGTGAGGGGGATGAACAGCCGCTCCGCCGTGCGGGCGACGACGTCGAGCATCGTCTCGCGGTTCTCGGCGCTCGCCGCGATGTCGAGGAAGGTGATCTCATCCGCGCCCTGGGCGGCGTAGGCGGCGGCCTGCTCCACCGGATCGCCGGCGTCGCGCAGGTTGAGGAAGCGCACGCCCTTGACGACGCGGCCGTCCTTGACGTCGAGGCAGGGGATGATGCGCAGGGTCAGCACGCGGGGGCGGTAGCCTCCAGCCAGGGTCGACGGAAGAGGGCGGGCATGCATGCCCGCGGCACAGATAGCCGATGCCGCCGCCCCGCGCTGCCCCGAGGACCCCGCGGCTTGTCGGCAACCCGGTGCTGCGCCGCGGCGCGATAGACAGCACAGTCTGCTTTCGGCTTGTGTGACATCGCGATGGATTCGCCTCTGACCGAGACCATCCTGCTCACGCCCCGCGCGCTGCTGCCACCCATAGCCTGCCCGGTGCGCTGGCACCGGTCGGCCCGGGCGCGGCGGGTGTCCCTGCGCATCTGCCCGCGCGAGGGGGCGGTGGTGGTCACCCTGCCCCCGCGCGCCGGGCGCGGGGCGGGCATGGCGCTGCTGCAGCGCCACGCGCAGTGGGTGGCCGAACAGCTGCGCGGCATGGCCCCGCCGGCGCGGCTCGCCCCGGGGGGAGAGGTGCCGATCGGCGGCTGTCCGCACCCGATCCGGCACGAACCCGGGCGCCGCGGCGGGGCGATGATCGAGGAGGGTCAGCTGGTGGTGACCGGGCAGGTCGAGTTCCTGCCCCGCCGCGTGCTTGATTTCCTGCGGGCCGAGGCGGGGCGGCGCCTCTCGGCCGCGGCGCTGGCCCATGCCGAACGGCTCGGGGTGCGTCCGCGCGCGATCCGCATCAAGGATCCGCGCACGCGTTGGGGCAGCTGCGCGCCCGATGGCACCCTCGCCTTCTCCTGGCGGCTGGTGATGGCCCCGCCCTGGGTGCTCGATTATGTGGCGGCGCATGAAGTCGCGCATCTGCGGGAGATGAACCACTCCGACCGGTTCTGGACCCTGGTCGAGCAGCTGACCCCGCATCGCGAGGCGGCAACCGACTGGCTGCGGCGCGAGGGGCCCCGGCTGTTGCGGGTCGGATGAGGCCCCCCGCCCCTCCGGCGGGACAATGCTCTCAATATTCCGTGAAGATGCGCGCGATCTCGGCCGGATCGCGCGTGCGGGTGAGGGCGAGCATGAGCAGGATGCGCGCCTTCTGCGGGGTCAGGTTGTCGGCATCGATGAAGCCGAGCGCCCGCTTGCGGGCAGTGGGGAAGACGCGCCCCGACCCGGCGCGGGAGGAGACGACGACGACCACCCCCCGCTCGCGCACCCGCGCGAGCGCCTCGGCCTCGGCAGGGGAGAGGAAACCCGGGGCGAAGGCGCCGATCACGATGCCCTGCGCCCCGGCATCGGCGAAGGCGGCGGCGGCAGCACCATCGCTGCCGGCATAGCTGACCATCACATCCACCCGCGGCAGCGCCCTGATGCCGGAGAGGTCGAATTCGGTATCGGGGGCCATGCGGCGCAGCGGGCGGCGATACCAGGCGATGGCATCGCCGTCGGCATGGCCGAGCACGCCGACATCCGGGCTGCGGAAGGTCTGCAGGCGGGAGGTGCTGGTCTTGGTCACCTCCCGCGCCGCGTTGATCTCGTCGTTCATGACCACGAGCGCCCCGAGCCCGCGCGCCCGCGGATCGGCCGCCACCCGAATCGCGTTGGCGAGGTTCATCCCGGCATCGGAGGACAGGCCCGAGGAGGGCCGCTGCGCGCCCACCACCACGAGCCCGATCGGCAGCCGATGCGTGAGCGAGAGGAAATAGGCCGTCTCCTCGAGGGTTGCGGTGCCGTGGCCGATCACGATGCCCGCCGCGTCGGGGTGGCGGGCGTAGGAATCGTGACAGAGCGCCAGCAGCTCCAGCCATTCGGCGGGGCCGAGGGCGGTGCTCGGCAGATTGCGGTAGCGGATCGGCACCACCTCGGCGAGGTCGCGCAGCATCGGCCAGTGATCGAGGATCTCCTCCGCCTGCATGAAGCGGCCGCGGGCGGAATAATCCTGGATGTCGAAGGGCCCGACCGAGGAGAGGGCGCTGATCGTCCCCCCGGTGCCGATGAAGAGCACCTTGGGCTTGGCGGCGCTCATCGCCCGGCCCCTGGGGCGGTCTTTGCACACGGCGGGAAGCCCGCCTCGGATGCCGCTACCATCGGCACATCGCCGAGATAGGCATGGACGCCGCGGGGCGCGCCGGCAGGCTCGGCATCGCTGCGGGCGGTGAAGGCATCGCTCAG
>JANWYF010000181.1 GCA_025057055.1 Rhodovarius sp.
GGTTGGGTCTGCAACCCCCACTTCTCCTGCCAGGCCTGCAGGGAAAAGGGCTTGCCGGGCTTGTCCCATCGCGACAGGTCGAAGGCGGCCCCCTGAGAGGTCAGCACCACCACCTGTGCTTCGGCGAGGAAGCCGAGGACCGCTTGCACCGGATCGGTCGAGCCGGTGGCCCGCAACCGAAAGCGGGCGGTCATTCCATCCGACCAGTCAAATCCGCCCTCGGCCCCGCCGATCAGGATCTCGGCCGCCTCCAGCAGGCCGAGGCAGGCCATGACCTGGCCGGGATTGAACAGGTCGACCGGGATCTCGGATTCGGCCATCAGCCGCTCTCCCACTGTGCCGAGGCGGCGGCATCCGCGCAGCGCAGCAGCGCTTCCCACCAGGCAAGGCCCCAGGGGCCCCACAACCGCTGCAGCCGGGCAAAGCGCAGCGCCGCATCGCGCGCGATCGCCTCGGCCGCGCTCGGCGGCAGCTCCGCGCCCCGGCCTTCCAGCACCGGCCGCGCCCGGCCGTGATGCGCCGCGATCAGGTGGAGGGCAAGGTCGCGCAGATCCTCGGGAAGAGCGGCGAGGTCGGGATCGCGCAGCGCCACTGCCAGAGATCCGAACTCGTGGCGATAGCCATCGAGCAGCGCCTGGTCGATGCGGTGCGCTGCAGTCTTGGCATAGGGCCCGCCGGCCGGCGGCGCGCCAAAGGCACGCTGCCAGCGCTCGGCGGCCTTCCCGGCATCATGCAGCCGGGCAGCGAGGCAGAGCATGCGTTGCTGCTCCTCAGGCAGGCCGAGCCGGGCGGCGAGGTCCGCCGCCGCCCGCTCGACCGCCGCCGCATGGTCGGCCAGGCTCTGGGGCCTGCGGGCGAGGGCGGTTTCCGCCTCGGCCGGCTCCTCCTTCCAGACCCGGATGACCTCCTCGGGCTCACCTTCCGCATCATAGGCAAGGACGAAGACATGCGCTTCGACCAGACCCTCCGCCGGCGGTTCGGCTGCATCCGCCGCGCCACGGCTGATCCGCCACGCCACCCCTGGCATGCCCTCCGGCCCATCCGCGGTGCAGCCGATGCCGCGCGCGGCGGAGGGCGCCTCCGGCCCGATTCCTTCGCTTGCTGCATCGAGCAACCCTTGTGGGGACAGCCCGCCCAAGGCGGCCGCGATCGCCCAGAAGCTGCCGCCACTCAGCCGATCCGACTTCGGATCGATCTCGGCGACTTCCTTCAGCGTCAGTCCCGCCTGCAGCTCGAGTGCGGCATCGAGCATGAGAAGCGCCGGCGAGTCCGGCGCCGCGCCGGCCTTCTGCAGTGCCTTGGCCCTTGCCTTGATCACCTCCGCCGCGTGCCAGCGCGGTGCTTCTAGGATTTCGGGCAGCGCCGGCGGTGCCTGGAGGAAGAAGGCATCGACCTCCCGCCGAGCCGGGATCTCGCCTGAGCGCCAGGGCAGGAAGCGCCGCCAGAAGAGCCGGACTTGAGCTTCCTCCTCCACCCAGCCGCGCAGCCAGGGCTCGATCTCCGGCCGGCCGGTATGCTCGGCAAGGCCGGTGAGCGACCAGGCCTCGACCAGCGGCAGGGTGAGGGCGGGATACAGCGGCTCGGGGGTGCTGGCCTCCTTGCGCAAGGCGGCCAGTGCAGGATCCTCCTGCAGCCGCTGCAGCGCGGCAGGGCTGGCCAGCCAGCCGCCACCCGGCAGCGGCGGTAGCTTCTTGAGCAACTCCAGGCAACGCGCCTGGCGTGTGTCTTCCTCACCTCCCTTCCCGTCAGCTTCGACCGGCAGCAAGTCCGCCATCGCAAGCGCCCGCTCGCCGCGGCGATTGAGGCGCCCCAGGCGTTGCACCATCCGTTCGAAGGCAACGACATCGGCCACCATGTGGTCGGCGTCGAGATCGATGCCGACCTCCCCGGCTGCCGTGGCCACCAGCACCGCGGGCCCCTCGGCCGGACTGGAACCAGCCAGGAAGCCTGCCTCTTCCAACGCCCGGGCGGCAGCGGCGCGCTCATGTCCGCGTCGTTCGCCGACCAGCAGATGCACCTCGAGGCCGCTCTCGGCCAGGATCTTCTCCACCTCCTGCGCTTGCCGCCGCTGGTTGCAGAAGACGATGACCCGTGCGGGCCGTTCAGCATCTCTGGCTCGACTTTGGGCGATTTCGGCCAGTCGGCGGGGAAGGTCTTTCCTCTCCACCGCCGCACCGATGCGCAGGCTTTTGATGGCATCAAGACGCCGGGCGACCAGAGCATCATTCCGGTCCTCGACGTCGAGGCCGAAACGCTCCCCCGCCGCGTCGCCGCCGGTGGCCGAGAGGGTGAGCAGGCGCAGGCTTCGCAGAGGATGCCAGCCGGCAGCGCCGCGCAGGGCGGGATCGGCCGCGATGCGGCGAAGCAGGGCGGCGAAAGGCGGAACGAGATGCGCCTCGTCTAGGATTACCAGGCAATCACAGCCAAGCAGGCCGGCCTGCAGTGGCCGCATGCGCCGCCCGACCCCGTAGCCCTCGAACAGCAGGCGCGATCCGATCATGTCTACCGTGCCGACGATGATCGCCGGCGCCGCCGGATCGACCCGCCACGCCGC